>CAJTSV010000043.1:27257-27515 GCA_910579075.1 uncultured Eubacterium sp. | reverse complement strand
TCACGAACTGCCCGATACCTTCCAACGGTATTCCAAGCAGGTCTGCCACCAGTTTCTTTAAAAGTTCCGGATACTGCACAAACAGCATTTTGAACAAAGTATCCGTCTTAAACGTATATGCAAGCTTTCGCATGGCTTCATCTCCCTTAAATTTTATAGTTCCCTATATGAGATAGTATATCATATTGGATAATTGATTTCCATAAAGATTTTTGCAGTGTTTCCAGTATCCCAGGATACCGTAGAGCAGAGTGGCGG
>CAJTSV010000043.1:0-27247 GCA_910579075.1 uncultured Eubacterium sp. | reverse complement strand
CCGCCACTTCCCATGCACATGGTTATGCTGTTTCTGGCTGTTTCCCGCCGATGTTTAACTCCGCATCCAGTTCTGCCAGACGTGCGGATTTTAAGCGCAGTTCTTCTTCCTGCGGAAACGGTTTGCCGACTTCTGCTTTTGCTGCTTCCTGCTGCTGGAACAGGTTAGACAGATCGGTTTGCCAGCTCTCCAGATTTTCCGGAAGCTTTGTAAGGGCGTTGTCAATACGGGTGATACTGCCGCGCGCATCTTCTCCAAGCTCGACTTTGTAGGAGACAGCACCTTTCAGGGTTAATTTATGGGTAAAGCTACTGAACTTCACGGATAAGGAGAAGCCTCTGTAGCTGCCTATATTGACTGGCTCTGTTTCGGTGATTTCCTGACAGGCATCCAGAAGTGCAGTACCGGCCTCCGCTTTGTCGGTGTAGGTTGTGCCTTGTATCTCCATACCTGCAAATCCATCTGCCGGGTGTGGGTGCTGCTGTAAGGTCTGGATATCAGATTGCAGGCCCGCGATATAGCCCTGTGCTTCCTGTATCTGCTCCGGAAAATATTTTAAAATATTATCTTCCATCTGGTACTGGTTGCTGTTATAATTGGCTTTAAGGATTTTAAGGCGGGATACGTCAAGATCCAGATCCATACGCTCTTTAATCCGGGGATCGCCTGCACATAAAGCTTTGACCTCTGCAAAGGATAATACGCTTTCGTCAACGTCTTCACAGCTACGCACCGGGGATTTGCTGGTCATAATCTGTGAGATGAATTTTTGTTTATTTTCCAAAGTCTGCCACAGGTATGCATCGAAGGTTCCGTTAGTGACGTATCTATAGATATGTACCTTTTCATTCTGATTCCCACGCCGCACGATTCGCCCGGAGCGCTGAATCAGATCCCGCGGCCTCCAAGGTGCCTCCAGATCGTGCGACGCAATAAGCCTGTCTTGCACGTTGGTCCCAGCGCCCATCTTTTGCGTGCTGCCAATCAGGACACGCACCTGCCCGCTGCGTACTTTTGCGAACAGCTCTTTTTTCTGGATGTCTGTTTTGGCTTCGTGTATAAAGACAACCTGCTCCGGCTTCATACCGCCAGCAATGAGCTTTTTGCGGATATCGTCATACACGTTTACGAAACCTGTTCCTTCTTCGGATGTGCCTGCAGACGGCGTGGAAACGTCACAGAAAATCAGTTGTGTAAGCTTTTCAGAATCGCCTTCACGCCAGTGTTTCAGCACGTTTGCGACACACATATTAACCTTCGTGCTTGGCTCGTCCGGGAGCAGTGGGTTGATGATACGCTGGTCAAGCCCCAGCTTGCGTCCGTCGGACGTTATCTTTAACATGTTGTCGATATGTGAGTCGAGACCGCTGTGTACCTTTTCCGCACGTTTTGACAGCTCCTTCACCATTTCCTGTTGGTGCTGTGTCGGCTCGGACACGATATTATGGTACTCCACCTCTGGTGTTGGAAGATTCAACTGGTCGGCAGTCTTGATGTCCGCCACTTCCTTGAAAACCTGCATCAGCTCAGGAAGGTTGAAGAACTTGGCGAAGCGGGTTCTGGCACGGTATCCGGTTCCTTCCGGGGCAAGCTCCAGCGCTGTGGTCGTTTCTCCAAAGGTCGAAGCCCATGTGTCAAAGTGAACCAAACCAAGCTCCTGTAAGCGGTTGTATTGCAGGTATCTTTGCACAGTATACATCTCGGTGATACTGTTGCTGATTGGGGTTCCCGTGGCGAACACGATACCTCTACCGCCTGTGATTTCATCCAGATACTGGCACTTGGCGAACATATCAGAGGATTTCTGTGCGTCAGAAGTGGAAAGGCCGGCAACATTACGCATTTTTGTATACAGGAACAAGTTCTTATAGTTGTCCGACTCGTCCACAAACATCATGTCTACGCCCAGTTCCTCAAACGTCACGACGTCATCCTTGCGGTTATTTGCCTGTAATTTTTCCAGACGTTCTTCCAGGCTTTTCTTGGTGCGCTCTAACTGCTTTACGGTGAAACGTTCCCCGCCGCTGGCTTTTACTTCTGCGATACCTTCTGTGATTTCGTCGATTTGTGATTCAATCAACCTTTCCTGTCGTTCCCTGCTGATTGGGATACGTTCAAACTGACTATGCCCGATGATAACGGCGTCGATGTCGCTGGTTGCAATCCTGGCGCAGAATTTCTTTCTGTTTGCAGTTTCAAAATCCTTTTTGGTAGTGACGAGAATATTTGCTGCAGGGTACAGGCGCAGCCATTCCGCTGCCGTTTGCTCTGTTAAGTGGTTTGGAACTACGACGATGGATTTTGTGCAAAGCCCCAGGCGTTTACTCTCCATAGCGGCAGCAATCATCTCGAACGTCTTGCCGGCTCCAACTTCGTGTGCAAGGAGCGTGTTGCCGCCATACAGTACATGGGCGATGGCGTTTAACTGGTGCGGCTGCAGTTTAATTGCAGGATTGATACCAGAAAATACGATATGGCTTCCGTCGTATTCGCGCGGCCTTGTCGCATTAAACTTTTCATTGTAAAGGCTACATCAGAATTAAATTTCTGGCTTGTTTTTCTCATGCTGCTGATATAGAATATAGAAGAAAGGATGCGGGTCATTAGAAGTATGACATTGGGATAGGTAATATAACCCTGGTTTCTGGGGTCTTGTGTCTGTTTTAACAGATGGATCAGGTCAGGAAAAAATGGTTTATAACTTTGACAAGTTCTACTGCAAGATGAAACTGTTCCATATGTCTGCGTGTTTCTTTCCGTGTCACTTTCAGCTTTGTTTTCATAAAAAAACCTCCCTTCTTTATGTGGAATGTGCGAAAAAATAGTTTGTTGTTAATTATATTATCGCCTGTTTTCCCATAAAATGGGAGGTTTTTTTGCGAAAAATTTTTAATCGTCAGAGCTGTTTCTAATCAAAGAATAGCCTATAGCAGTTCAGCCCGGTACTTTGCATTTACTGCAAAGTACGTAAGGACGTATAAATTATGCCAAGAGGGAATCCGGCTCTTCGCCAAAGGCGAACTTTCAATGAGCCGGATGAGTACATATTTAATCAAAAAAATAAAAATAAGAATTGAAAAATAATAAAAATACGGGATTCTGAAAGCTGACAGGCTGTCTCAATCTCGTATTTTTTTGCTTAATCATGGATGCATGGGGCAAAGCCCATGGTTTTTAAGGCTGATAAAATAATGACATGAATTTTATATTTTTAAAACAGTTTTTATATATTAAGGAATCGTAATTCAGATATAATTTTGGCATCTGTTGGAAAGCGTGAAATGATTTGGAAAGCTGCATGTGATATCAAAAGCACAAGGAGAATGGAGGTTGCTATGATGAAAAAAACAAAAGCAGTGTTTATGGCATCAGTAATGGCTGTTATGTTTTTAAGCGGGTGCCAGAGCAAAAGCGTATCAAATGGCCGCGTAAACATTTATTATGCGGCAATAGAAAGCGGAGATTATTACGAAGGATGGGCAGATCAGCTCAAGGAGCAGGCACAAAAACAGGGGGCTGATTTTGAAGTAGGATACGCGGAGAAATCTATAGAGACACAGGCTGCGCAGATCAAGTCTGCCGCCGAGGGCAGCAGTGTAATTTTATGCGGGCCGGTTTCTGCGGATATCGTCTCCGAGCTGAAAGCAGCTGCCAAAGATACGCCGATTGTATTTATCAATAACGCGCCGGACGACAGCCAGTTGGAAAAAGACAGGTATATCTATGTAGCATCTGATGAGTATATGGCGGGGCAGTATCAGGCAGAGTACATATTACAGCAGTATGCAGGCAGGGATGAAATCAATGTGGCAATATTAAAAGGCCCAAGAGATGCTTCCGGGGCCGCAGGCAGGACAAACGGGCTGAAAAAGACCTTGAAGGCTAGCGGAAAAAAAATTAATTATGTCTTTGAAGATTACGCAGGCTGGAGCTCGGACACTGCGAAGGAGTTCATGGAAATGTTTTTGAAGACAGGCAGTCCCGTTGACTGCGTAGCAGCTAACAACGATGACATGGCGCTTGGCGCAGCGGAAGCTTTTGAAGAAGCGGGATACGATATGGATTCGGTATTGTTTTTGGGCGTGGATGCTTCCGAGGGCGGGTGCCAGGGAATCGTTGATGGCAGGATGGATTTTACAGTGTACCAGCCGATGTCCAGCCAGATAGCCGCTGCGGTTGAGGCAGCAGTGAAACTTTCAGGCGGGGAGTCTGTATCGGAAATCGATTGCGCGTCTGAAGACGGCAAATACATTCTGCTGCCTTTTGAAAAAGTAGATGCTGCCAATGTGTCACAGTATCAATAAGAGTCTGCGTTATAATTAAAAGTAGTAGATGCCGCCAATGTGTCACAGTATCAATAACAGTCTGTGCCATATTTAAAAGTATTGGAAGGGGATAATACTGATGAAAAAAGGAAAAAGATTTATTTCTATAAAGACGAAGCTTTTGAGCATCATACTTCCTGTAGTCATTGTGATTATCGTAGTGCTCACCGGGCTGTCTTACAGTGTATCCAAAGATGTGATCGAGCAGAATGCGCACGAGCTGTTGGAAACGTCTGTAAAAGGGCAGGCTGCTAAGATCGAAGCGTGGCTGGATCGAAATCTGACATCTTTTCAGGTGGAAAAGCAGGCGCTTGAGCGGATGGAGTTTGATAAGGAGCAGATGCAGGCTTATTTGGATGCCTATTATAATTTTGACAGCAATTATCCGAATGGGATTTGTCTGGCAGATACACAGGGCAGGCTGCATCAGTCGTCGGGTGGAGAGGAGGAATCAGAGAAAGCTGCAGAGCCGGAGAGTGCGGCAGATCAATCCCAGGAATCAGGCATCACGCTGCAGGAATGGTTCCGGGATGGCCTTACAAGGGTGAACATGGGATTTACCGATGCCTACACGAATAAAAATGGCGATCAGGTCATCAGCGCCTGTGGTATGCTGCGCAGCAGCTCGAACGACGTATTCGTGCTTTCGGCGGAGCTGTCTTTAGATGTTGTCAGTATTTACGTAAACAGCTTTGTAGAGATGGAGGGTGCTGAGTCATTTTTAGTAAACCGCAAGGATGATACGATTCTGGCATGTCGGGACACAAGCATAATTTCTAAAAAGATTAATGAACTGGATGATGAGTTCATGCAGGAAATATCAAAAAGAATTACATCCGATGAGACGGATATGGCGGAAATCTGCGGAAATATTTCGGTGTTTGAAGAAGTAGAAGGAACAGATTGGCTGCTCGTATCCTATATTCCGTCCAAGATGGTTTATCAGGACTTAGACCGTGTCCGCAATATCATGGTTCTATTTGGTCTGGTATCGGTGCTGATCCTGACCGTATTAATGGAACGAATAGTACATATTTTTATTAGGCCGGTAAAAAAATTGACAGAAGTCATAAAGCGTATGACGGATGGAGATTTTACCGTCCGCAGCTATACGAAGAGCAATGATGAAATCGGGGCTATGGGGAAGTGTGTGGAGAAGTTTATTGAGGCAATGCGCAGTATGATTTCTTCGATCAACGGTGTTTCTGACACACTGCGCGGTCAGGCGGACAGCAGCCGGGATGTATCCGGGCAGATGTTTTCGGCATCTAAAATACAAAATGAGTCGATGAAGGAACTGAATAAAACCATCGAGTGCCTGTCCTTATCCGTCGGTGGAATTGCGGAAAGCGCAACGACGCTGGCAGGGGTAGTTGCGGAAACAAAAGAAGACGGCGACGGCGTAAACAGTAAAATGCTCGAAACGGTCGACGTATCTCAAAAAGGTATGCAGGCGATGCAGGAAGTAAGCGAAGCCATGCAGAATATCCATCAGTCTGTGGAAAAATTACAGTCTGCGATCGATGAAGTTGACAAAGCGTCGGAAGAGATCACAAATATCACAAAGGTCATTGGAAATATCGCGGAAGAAACAAACCTGCTGTCACTGAATGCCTCCATTGAAGCAGCCCGTGCGGGAGATGCAGGAAGAGGATTCGCTGTGGTGGCATCAGAAATCGGCAAGCTGGCACAGACAAGCGTTGGCTCTGTGCAGAATATTGACAAGCTGGTTATGGAAATTAAGTCGTCGATCGGGGATGTTGTCATTCAGGCAGATGATAGTGTGAAAAATATTAACAGCAGCAGCGTGCTGATTCAAAATGCTGCGAAGACATTTGACATGATTTTTGAGAATATTGCGGCAGTAAATGGGCTGGTGCATGACATGATACAGAAGGTGATTCATGTAGAAAGTGTGGCAGTGGATGTCGCAGCTATATCTGAGGAGCAGGCGGCAAGCTCGCAGCAGATTCTGGATTCTTCTGATATTTTGGTGAAGCAGGCAAACAGTCTGATCGCAAACAGTGAAACTGTGGCAAAGGAATCCGAAGACCTGACAGCTTCAGCAGAAGAGCTTGCCGTACAGATGGGTAGCTTTAAAATTCAAGGGAACGGGGCGCCGACAGTCCAGGAAGTAAGAACGAGATCTTAGGAGCATGAACTGTCTGTGCAAATATAAAAAGTAATGTTTTGCAGTAAAGTAAAAATTGACATCAAGGATATGCAGGAAGCAAATCAAAATGCATAAAAGTAATATTTTGCAGTGAGGCAAGTATTGACATCAGGGATATGCAGGAAGTAGATCCTATACATAAAAAGCAATATTTTTTAGGAGGTAAGTATGATGGAAAGCATACACTTTTTAGACAGGGATGGGACGTTTTTGATTGAAAAGCCGGAAAATTACAGTTATCTTTATTTCCCGGCTGCGGGGGAGCATGGAATCAAAAGCTCCCTGACACCGAATCTGGGCGGCGACATCAAAATCAACCAGAACGCCTTTTTAATGGAGCCGGTCAGTGTAGAAAATCTGCACAATAACCGGTCAGGAAGAAATTTCTGGTGCAGGGTCGAGGATTTAGGTGAATGGTCAGTAACCGGAGCATCCGCCGAGGAAGAAAACAAGAAATTTACAGCCAGTCAGGATCCAAGCACACTGACAGCGGGATTTATGTGGCAGACAGTTGAAAGACAGTCAGAAAAATATCATCTGCAGGCTAAGGTGACTTCTTTTGTGCCAATAGAAAATCAGGTGGAGATTATGCATGTGGAAATCTGCAACCAAAATGACTGTCCGCAGAAAATTACGCCGATTGCCGCAGTTCCGATCTTTGGAAGGAGTGCGGACAATATCAGGGACCACAGGCATGTGACTTCTCTGCTGCACAGGATCAAAACAACAGAATATGGGGTGCATGTAAAGCCGGTATTGTCTTTTGACGAACGCGGGCATCGAAAAAATAACCTGACCTATTTTGTATGCGGCATTACCGGAAATGGAGAAAAGCCAAAAGATTTTTACCCGTCCGTAGAAGATTATATCGGTGAAGGCGGCAGCTATACGCGTCCGTGGAAAGTGATAAAAAATGAAGATGGACTGCCGGCAGGAAGCTGTATAGAGGGAAAAGAAGCCATGGGCGGCATTCGTTTTCCAGAGACTGTGCTTGCTCCGAACGAGAAGGCGTCCTATACGATTGTAATGGGAATTACGGAGCAGGAAGAAGATGTAGAAGGCATGATCTCCGCATATAATACTGCGGAAAAAGTGGAAGAAGCACGGCTGCGAATGGAAAGCTACTGGCAGGACAAGATCAATGTAAGATATGATACTGGAAACGTAAGCTTTGACAATTTTATGCGCTGGGTAAGCTTTCAGCCTGTTTTAAGAAGGATTTACGGATGCTCTTTCCTGCCGCACCATGACTATGGCAGAGGCGGCAGAGGCTGGCGTGATTTATGGCAGGACTGCCTTTCCCTTCTGATTATGGATCCAGGCGGTGTCCGCCAGATGATTCTGGATAATTATGGCGGCGTCAGGATGGATGGAACGAATGCCACGATCATTGGGGAGCATCAGGGAGAATTTGTCGCAGACAGGAATGGTATTGCGCGTGTGTGGATGGATCATGGAGTCTGGCCGTTTTTAACTACAAAGCTCTACATAGATCAGACAGGAGATATTGAGATCTTAAAAGAACAGGTTGCTTATTTTAAAGATGAACAGTCTAAGCGCGGTACAGGCCTGGATACAGAGTGGGAGCCGGCGTACGGCCTGCAGCAGAAATGCGGGGACGGCAGCGTATATGAAGGAAGCATTTTAGAGCATCTGCTGCTTCAGAATCTGTGCGCGTTTTATGAAGTCGGAGAGCATAACCATTATAGGCTCCGGGGCGCGGACTGGAATGAAGCGATGGATATGGCGTCCGAGCGCGGGGAGAGTGTAGCATTTACCTGTGCTTACGCGGGAAATCTTTGGCAGATGGCGGAACTGCTTGATACTCTGGAAAGCGAGTTTGGCTGGAAAGAGATTGAGCTTTTGGAAGAAATCAGCGGGCTTCTGCAGGCGGACAGCAGCATTTACGATGATATTTCTGCAAAGCAGAAGCTGTTAGAAGATTATCTCCAGCTGATCCGGCACAATGTCAGCGGGAAAAAGATACGGGTTTCGGTACGCGAGCTGGCAGACAATCTGAAAAATAAGGCGGAGTGGCTCAGGCAGCATATTAACCAGACAGAGTGGCTGGAAGGAAACGACGGAGAGGGATGGTATAACAGCTACTATGATAACGATGGACAGCCTGTGGAAGGGTATTTTCCACAGGGCGTACGGATGATGCTGATCGGACAGGTATTTGCCATCATGGGCCGGACAGCCGGGGACGAGCAGATTGCAAAGATCTGTAAAAGCGCGGACCATTATCTGTATAAAAAAGAGGCCGGCGGCTACCGGCTGAACACAGACTTCCATGAACAGAAATTTAATATGGGCAGGATGTTTGGTTTCGCATATGGAGAAAAAGAAAACGGGGCAGTATTCTCTCATATGACGGTGATGTATGCTAACGCATTATACCAGAGGGGATTTGTCAAAGAAGGGCATAAAGCGCTGCAGGCGCTTGCGGATGCAGCCATGAATTTTGAGGTCAGCAGAATCTATCCGGGTATACCAGAATATTTTAATGCAGACGGAAGAGGCATGTACAATTATCTCACCGGGGCTGCGAGTTGGTATATGCTTACGGCTGTCACAGAGATGTTTGGCGTACATGGGGACATTGGAGACATGGTGATTCAACCGAAGATGGTAACAGACCAGTTTGATTCTGAAGGTAATGCAAAGCTCCAGCTTCAGTTCGCGGGGAAGAATTTCCAGATCAAGTTCCAGAATCCGCAGAAGCTGGATTACGGGGAATATGTAGTGAAAAAGGCATCCTGTGACGGACAAAAAGAGCTGGACATTCGCGGAAATTTGGCGGTATTTAGCAGGGAGGAGCTTATGTCTATGCCGGAATCATCACACGAGATTGTTGTCGAACTGGGATGATATCAGCCAGAAAATGGTCTGGTATGAAAATAAAATGAAAGGAGATGGAGTAATGAAGAGTTACAAAAAAAGTATTGCAGCGGCGTTAGCGCTGCTGGTAGCTGTGACGGCATCAGGAACGCCTGCAGCTGCGGCTCCAAAAAAGGATATGGCACAGGTAAAAAGTGTCAAAATCCAAAAACCGGGTACAGCTATCCTTGTTTTAAAGAAGGATGCATCCTATCAGGTCAAAACAAAAGTGAAAGGCACAGGAAGCATCAGTAAGAAGGTAGTCTATAAGAGTTCAGACCCGAAAGTGGTCAAGGTAAGCTCTGGGGGAAAGATTACGGCAAAAAAAGAAGGCACAGCGAAGATCATAGCTGCGAGCGAGGCAGAGCCTTCTAAAAACGCAGTCCTGACTGTAAAGGTAGGGACGCCGGTTGAAGAGGTAAAGCTTGACAGCACACTGTTAGATGGTGAAAAGGGTACATCTGTAAAATTAAAAGCGTCTGTGCTGCCAAAGAACGCAACCGAACCAAAGGTAGCTTTTACAAGCAGTGATGCTTCTGTAGCGAAAGTTTCATCAAAAGGCCGGGTAAGTTTTCTGAATGCCGGAACAGCGGTGATTACGGCGCAGGCGCAGGATGGCAGCGGAAAGAAAGCGGAATGCATGGTGGCAGTTACAGAAAAGAATGCTCCTACGGCATCATTAGATTATACGGGCTATACGTTAAAATGGGAAGAACAGTTCAATGGAGATTCCTTAAACAGAGATGACTGGAACGTAGAGCTGCATGAGCCGGGATGGGTAAACAGCGAACTGCAGGAGTATGTGGATTCCAGCAAAAACATTTATATTGAAGACGGCTGTCTTGTGCTGAAGCCTGTGAAAACTGTAGATGTGGACGGAAAGGTATCCTATACATCCGGCAGGGTAAATACACAGAACAAGCATAATTTCAAGTACGGGCTGTTTGAAGCAAAGGTAAAAGTGCCGCAGGGACAGGGCTTCCTGCCTGCGTTCTGGATGATGCCTGCAGATGAAAATCTGTATGGGCAGTGGCCGAGATGCGGAGAGCTTGACATTATGGAAGTAATGGGACAAAAGACAGATACCTCCTATGGCACCATTCATTACGGGAATCCGCACAGCGAAAGCCAGGGAACCTGCACATTAAAGCAGGGAAGCTTTTCCGAGGAATATCATATTTTCAGCGCAGAATGGGAGCCGGGAAGAATCAGCTGGTATGTAGACGGCAGGCTGATTCATACAGAAAATGACTGGTATTCTGCAGCCGAAGGACAGGGCGAGATTACTTACCCTGCACCATTTGACCAGCCGTTTTATATTATTTTAAATTTGGCTGTCGGCGGCAGCTGGGTAGGAAATCCTGATGAGACGACAGACATCGAAAACGCTTCCTACAAGATTGATTATGTAAAGGTGTACCAGAAAGACAGCTATGACGAGAATGTAGAAAAACCTGTGAAAAATGTGGTTCTGCGGGACCCTGACGCGCACGGCAATTATATCAATAACGGAAGTTTTAAAGATGCCGGGGAGCTGACAGATGATAAGGACTGGACATTCCTGACGACTCTTGGCGGAGAGGCAGACGCACAGATTAAGAATAACGAGATTGTTATTACAACAAGAGCTGAGGGAACGGCAGACTACAGTGTACAGCTCGTGCAGCCGGATCTTCCGATGAAAAAGGGAGGTATTTACAAAGTCAGCTTTGACGCTTACGCAGATGCCGAAAGAACGATGAAAGTGGGCTTATCGGCACCAGATCGCTCATACAAGCGTTATCTGGAAGATACAAGCGTAAATCTGACAACGGAAAAACAGACGTTTACGTATGAATTTACGATGACGGATAAGGATGATGCGAATGGACGTCTGGAATTTAATCTGGGTAATGCCGGCTCGACGGCAGGCATCCACATCAGCAGCGTGTCTCTGGTAAAGACAGGAGAAAAAGATCTGGACAATGGTGCAAAGACTGTTCTTGCGGATGGAAACTATGTCTGCAACGGAAGCTTTCAGGAAGGAACAGGCCGCCTGGGATTCTGGGATGTTCAAAAGACGGATGGCGCAGAGGTATCTGTAACTAATACGGATAATATCAGAAGGCTTAAAATTGTAGCTCCAGAAGGGACATCGGCACAGAATCCGGTCGTCGTTTCTCAAAAAGACCTGGCATTATCAGGCGGCGGAAAGTATGCGCTGAGCTTTTCCGCAGAAGGCGAATCTGGAAAGAGCATCAAAGTGGCAGCAGCCGGAAAGGTCTTTGAAGCATCGTTAGATGGAACAGAAAAGAGTTACAGCTTCAAATTTGAAACCGAAGCAGGCCTGACTGATAAAGATTTTGTATGCAGGATAGAGCAGCCAGGTACCTTTTATCTGGACGATGTACGCATCGTGGAAGATACGCTGATAAAAAATGGAAGCTTCCAAGCGGGATTTGCAGGTTATGAGCCTTTTGTTGACGGCTCTGCAAATGCGGAATATGTCGTGGACACTCTGACAGAAGATCATGCCGCAGACTTTTCCATCAGCAATACGGGCGACGCGGCATGGAAGATTCAGTTAAAGCAGAATCAGATTGAGCTGGAAAAGGGACAGTGGTACCGGCTTTCTATGGATGCTAAGTCAGATACAGCCAGAAAAATTATGTTTGCAATTCAGAGGGATGGAAACAAGCATAACGATGACTGGACGCCTTATACCGAGGAAAAAATCGTAGAGCTTGGCAGTGAGTACAAGACGTATGAGATCGTATTCCAGATGACAGAGGAGACAGACCTGGAGTCAGTCCTGAGCATTTCTATGGGGGCTGTCGGTGGAACGCAGATGACAGAAAAGCATAGGGTGTGCATTGACAATATTAGTCTGGAAAAGACTGAAGCAAAATAAAGCTTTTGCCCTTAGAGGGTAGCAAAAGTGGGAATGGGGCTGTCGTGCTAAGAAAAATATATCAAAATATAGCAGTTTAATATGTTTATATCTACTATATCTTGTATGTATTTTGAATAGTGCGACAGCTGCAATCAGTCACCATGAAGTCCGGTAAAAATGGTCTCTGTATTTTTTAGGCGTTAAGCCGACGGTATTTTTGAATACCTGAATAAAATGGCTCTGGGATGAAAAGGACAGGTAATTGGCGATGTCAATAATGCTGCTGTCAGAATACCGCAGCAGATTCTGTGCCTTTTCGATTTTCTTTTTAATGATATATTCACTGACGGGGACTCCGAGCTCTTTTTTAAAAAGCCTGGATAAATAGCTGGGAGAAAGACATACATGTTCTGCAAGCTCTTCAATCGTAATCCGGCTGTTGATATGGCTGTAAATATAGTCTATGCAGAGGGTGATGGATTTAGATATGACAGAGCTTTTTTTCAAAAACAGCATTTTTTCCGTATAATCGATCGCCATAGATTTATGAAGCTTGCTGATTACATCGATGGAATTGCAGTTATCCATTTTTAATATGTAAAAGTCGCTGAGCTGGTATGCCTGTTCCAGTTCCATGCCTGCCTCTACGCAGAATCTGGTTATCATTGCAACCGTGACAACAAAATGATACCTGATATTTGTTAAAGGATTTGTAGAAAGTATGCCTGCCCCGTCTGGATTAATAAAAGCCTCTTTCGTGCAGTTTTTCTGCACAGCCTCCATATCGCCGGAGCTGACAGAACGGTAAAATGAATATTCTTCTTCTAATGGGCGGTGTACAATGGATTCTTCGCCTGTTTTCAGTTCCTGCCGATACCATTCGTTCCGTAAACTCATAATCTGCTTCCTTTCCTTATTCATGACAATAGAAAGTTCGCACAGCGTGCTTTCTATTATTTGTTTTGACGTTTTGTTCAGCCTGTTTTTGTCTGGAATGTGTTTGAAGCTTTAGACTGTGAATCATAATTATAACATGATTTTGACATTTTTGTAAATAGAATGATATAAGGGAATGGCATGAAAACTTATAATAATAGGAACAGCTTAGATAGGGTGTTTTATTTATGGGTGTCCGGAAAATTAAGATGAATGAGTACCCATACGCCGGGCAGTTTTCCTCTTCCTGCATCCGGCTCCCCATAACACACCCTTTTATAAATGTTATTAATAAAGAGGAAGAAAGATATAAAGGAGAGCAAGTATGAATTTTGGATATTTTGATGATGAAAAACGGGAATATGTAATAACCAGGCCGGACACCCCCGCGCCGTGGGCAAATTACCTTGGCTCGCCTGAGTATGGCGCAGTCATATCTAATAATGCCGGTGGATACAGCTTTGCCAAATCCGGTGCAAATGGCAGAATCTTACGCTATATCTTCAACCAGTTCGATCAGCCCGGACGCTACATATATATTCGCGACAATGACAGCACGGATTACTGGTCGGCATCCTGGCAGCCGGTCGGCAAAGACCTTGCCGATTACAAGAGTGAATGCCGGCATGGAATGGCGTATACCAAAATAGCGGCAGATTACAGTGGGATTCATACCGAAGCATTATATTATGTCCCGTTGGATAAGTCTTATGAAGTCTGGAACCTAAGCGTGTCCAATCAGTCCGAGACAGTAAGAAATCTAAGTATCACAGGCTATGCAGAATTCACAAATGTCAGTAATTATGAGCAGGATCAGGTAAATCTACAATATTCACAGTTTATTACCAGAACAAAGTTTAGCGGAAACAGAATCTGCCAGCTGATTCACGGCAATCTGGACGGCCTTGCAAAAGGAGAGGATGTAGATGACAAGATTGTGATACAGCGTTTCTTTGGAATGGCCGGGGCCGAAATTAAATCATACTGCGGGGATAGGGAAAAATTTCTCGGCAGGTATCATGGATACGGGAACCCTCAGGGAGTGATAAATGGAGAGCTGGCCGGGACGCTTAATTATAATGAGAACGGATGCGGCGCGCTTACTGCGGTGCTTACGCTGGCACCGGGAGAGACGAAAACGATCGCTTTTATCCTTGGGATGAAAGATGATGCAGAGGCGGAAAGCATCCTGGCATGTTATCAGGACCCACAGAAAACCTGCGCGGAGGATATGGAAAAACTGGCTGATTACTGGCATGGAAAACTGTCGCGGTTTCAGGTTAAGACGCCGAGCAAGGAATTCAACACGATGGTCAATACATGGAATGCTTACAACTGCTTTATGACATTTATCTGGTCACGTGCAGCTTCTTTTATATACTGCGGGCTGCGGAATGGCTACGGGTACCGTGATACAGTGCAGGATATACAGGGCATTATTCATCTGGCACCGGAAATGGCAGTAGAAAAAATCCGGTTTATGCTTTCGGCACAGGTAGATCACGGCGGCGGGCTTCCGCTTGTCAAATTTACCCATAATCCGGGACATGAAGATACGCCGGACGACGCTTCTTATGTAAAGGAAACAGGACATCCGGCATACCGTGCCGACGATGCACTGTGGCTGTTCCCGACGATCTATAAATATATTTCAGAGTCAGGCGACCTCTCTTTTATGGATGAAGTCATTCCTTTTGCCAATAAGGATGAAGGCACGGTATACGAACATTTAAAACGGGCGGTTAATTTTTCTATGGAGCATTTGGGAAGGCACGGGATGCCGGCCGGGCTGTACGCAGACTGGAACGACTGCCTGCGGCTTGGAAGCGAGGGAGAATCTTCGTTTGTGGCGTTCCAGTTCTATCTGGCTATGTCGATTTTAAAGGAGTTTGCGGAATATAAAAAGGATGAGGATTATATCAGGTATTTAGATGAAGAGAAAAAAAAGCTTCGGATGGCAATACAGGATTTGTGCTGGGATGAGGACAGGTTTATCCGGGGATTTACAGAAAAAGGAGAAGTGATCGGGAAGCGTACAGATCCGGAAGCAAATATATGGCTGAATCCGCAGAGCTGGGCTGTGATCAGCGGATTTGCATCGGACAGCCAGGCGGAGGCGGCTATGAATGCGGTATATGAGAGGCTGAATACGGAGTACGGGGCAGTTTTGATGGACCCTCCTTATCATGCACATGCCTTTGACGGGGCACTCGCTGTGATCTACAACGCAGGCGTCAAAGAAAACGCTGGGATTTTTTCACAGTCTCAGGGATGGCTGATTCTTGCGGAAGCCTTGCGCGGAAATGGAGACCGGGCATTCCAGTATTTTATGGAAAATGCGCCTGCGGCACAAAACGACCGGGCAGAAATCCGAAAGCTGGAGCCGTACTGCTATGGACAGTTTACCGAAGGCAAAGCCAGTCCGCATTTTGGACGTTCTCATGTACACTGGCTGACAGGCACGGCTTCTACGGTCATGGTAGGATGTGTGGAAGGCATTCTGGGTATGCGTCCTGATTTTTACGGCCTTAAAATAGAGCCGGCGATTCCAAAAGACTGGGATGGTTTTGAAATTGATAAAGAGTTTCGGGGAAAGCATCTGCACATTGTGGTAAACAACCATGGGCATGTACCAGGCGGGTGCAAAAAAGTCACTATTGACGGGCAGGAAATCGAAGGAAATTATATTTCTGCACAATTATTAAAGGATCAGACTGAGATTATTGTAGATATTTCATAAATTCATATTATGTCATGATTTTGATGTTTTTTACATGTTAATGGTATATCGGAGGATATAAATTTTTTATAATGTATCTAACAAAAGCAATAAAGCTATATAAAATATTTATAAAATCAAAGGAGGATAAGTTTTATGAAAAGGAAATTGGTATGCATGATGCTGGCGGCAGCCGTAACAGCTGGTTCTCTGGCCGGATGTGGCAGTCAGAGCGGGGAGTCAAGCGGAGAAGACCAGCAGGGTTCTGACAGCGGCCAGGATGCAGGAGACAGCCAGGGTGTCGATGCTTCCGGAGGCTTTGAAGGCGACGGCAGGGTGATTAACATCTATAGCTGGAATGATGAGTTCCGTGAGCGTATAGAGGCTGTTTATCCGGAAGTAAAGGAAACATCTGCTGACAAGACGGTTACTACATTAAATGATGGGACAGAAATCCACTGGATTGTAAATCCGAATCAGGACGGAGTGTATCAGCAGAAGCTGGATGAAGCGCTGATGAATCAGGCAGACGCGGCGGATGATGACAAGATCGATATTTTCCTGGCGGAGACAGATTATGTATTCAAGTATACAGACGCAGATGTGGATGTGGCAATGCCGCTGGAAGATTTAGGCATTAACCCGGAAACCGATTTGTCAGACCAGTATGATTTTACAAAAGTGATCGCTTCGGATGTAAACGGCGTGCAGAGAGCTTCTACATGGCAGTGCTGCCCGGGACTTTTGGTATATCGGCGTGATATTGCCAAGGAAGTGTTCGGCACGGACGACCCGACAGAGATCGGTGAAAAAGTCAAAGACTGGGATACGATGAAGGAAACCGCGGCGGAGCTTAAGAAAGCCGGATACTATACATTTTCTTCCTATGCGGATACGTTCCGTCTGTATGGAAACAGCATTTCTGAGCCATGGGTCAGCGCAGGATCTACGGTATTAAAGGTTGACCAGAAGATTATGGACTGGGTCAGGGATTCCAAGGAATGGCTGGATGCGGGATATCTGGATAAGAGTGTAAAGGGACAGTTTAACGATGACTGGAACAAGACAATGGGCTCTACATCGAAAGTGTTCTCCTTCCTGTTCCCGGCATGGGGAATTGACTTTACGCTGAAAAAGAACTGGGACGGTGATAACGGCGTATGGGCTGTTACAAAAGCTCCGCAGGATTACAACTGGGGCGGTTCCTATATCATTGCATGTCAGGGTACGGATAATCCAAAATATGTGAAAGATATTATGCTTTCTTTAACCGCTGATAAAGATAATTTGTTAGAGATTTCCCAGAAATTCTTAGATTATACAAATACAAAAAGCGGTATGCAGGAAGCTGCCAAGGACAGCAAGACCTATGCTTCCAAATTCCTTGGCGGACAGAATACATTTGAATATTTCGCCCCTGCGGCTGAGGGTGTTAAGATCGCGCCGCTTTCTGCTTATGACCAGGGAAGTGTTGAATTAATCCAGAGTGCGTTTAGTGATTATTTCCAGGGCAAAGTTGATTTTGAAAAAGCAAAGCAGAATTTTGAAACAGCAATCAGGGAGCGTTACGCAGACCTTACGGAGATTCAGTGGCCGGAATAATACTAAGAGGCTGCCGCGCGATGGCTTTTTGCTCAGCGCGGCGGCACACAAAAGAATAGAAGCAGAATAGAAAAAGAAAGGAATGACCCTTATGAAAAAGAAAGGCGGAAGTATTGATTATTCGAAATGGGGATACATATTTATTCTTCCTTTTTTCGTTAGTTTTTTCATTTTTTCCTTAATACCTCTGGCAGATACGATCCGGTACAGCTTTTTTGAATATTATCGTTCGGGATTAAAAGAAATCGGGCCGAATTTCATTGGTATGGCAAATTATATAGAGCTGCTGAAATCAGATATGCTCAAATACGCCGGCAATACGTTTATTTTGTGGATGATCGGATTTATCCCGCAGATCGTCGTAGCGCTTCTGCTTGCGTCATGGTTTGTAGATGCACGTCTGAAAATCCGCTGTACCCAGTTTTTTAAGGTGGTCATTTATCTGCCGAACCTGATTATGGCATCTGCATTCGCAATGCTGTTTTTTACGATGTTTTCAACCGGCGGGCCTATCAATTCGATTCTGACGTCGGTCGGATTAATCAAAGAACCGATTGATTTTTTAGGCTCCGTATTTGGAACAAGGGCTCTTGTAGGGCTGATGAACTTTTTGATGTGGTTCGGAAATACGACGATTATGCTGATGGCTGCGATTATGGGTATCAGCCCGGATATTTTTGAAGCTGCTGAGCTGGACGGCTGCAACAGCATGAAAAGGTTCTTTCATATTACGCTCCCTCTGATTCGTCCGATTCTGGCTTATACTTTAATTACATCCATTATCGGCGGACTCCAGATGTTCGATGTTCCACAGATTCTGACAAACGGGCAGGGTACGCCGGACCGTACATCTATGACGCTTATCATGTTCTTAAACAGCCATTTGAAGAGCAAGAACTATGGCATGGCAGGCGCATTGTCAGTCTATCTGTTTATCGTAGCGGGCATACTGTGCTTTATTACCTATAAGATCACAAATGACGACGACCCGGATGGTTCGAAGGCAGCTGCAAAAAAAGCAAAAAAGGCAGGAAGGAGATAACTTATGAAATCAAATACATCAGGCCGAGGCCGGAGTATTCTGGCACATACGGTACTTATTATTCTGTCATTTATGTGTCTGTTTTTCTTTTATATCCTGTTTATTAATGCGACACGTTCACATGCAGATTTACAGAAAGGGTTTTCGGCCCTGCCGGGCTCATACCTGTTAAAAAATTTGAACAGTGTGGCAAATGACGGTTCTTTCCCGATGTTTCGGGGAATTATAAACAGTCTGATTGTTTCCGGCTGTTCCGCGGCAATCTGTACTTATTTTTCGGCACTGACAGCTTATGGATTGTACGTATATGATTTTAAGCTTAAAAAAGTGGCATTTACATTTATTATGGCGATTCTTGTCATGCCGACACAGGTTACTGCTATGGGATTTCTGCGCTTGATTACGAATATGGGAATGTATGATTCGCTGCTTCCGCTGATTATTCCGTCGATTGCTTCACCGTCTGTATTTTACTTTATGTACAGCTATCTGCAGTCTTCCCTTCCGCTGTCTCTTGTTGAAGCGGCTAGAATCGATGGCTCTGGGGAATTTTGGACATTTAACAAAATCGTGCTTCCGATTATGAAGCCGGCGATTGCAGTACAGGCGATCTTTTCCTTTGTAGGTTCCTGGAATAATTACTTCGTTCCGGCACTGGTAATACAGTCGAAGAATAAGATGACGGTGCCGATTCTGATTGCAACGCTTCGAGGCGCGGATTATATGAATTTTGATATGGGCAAGATTTATATGATGATTACGATCGCGATTGTGCCGATCATCTTTGTATATCTGCTCTTATCTAAGTATATTATCGCAGGTGTAACGCTTGGCGGTGTTAAGGAGTAAACTTTGCAGGAGCGATGCATGGCAGTGTTTTGGAATAATCATCGCAGAGTGAGATTTTAGACAAAAAGACTTACATAGCTGTTATATTGCGAATAAACGTATGTGACGGCTGTGGAAGTCTTTTTGCTATCAAATAACAGGAAATCAGGAAAGGAATAGTTATGGGGAATTTAAACTGGAATCATAGCGGTACATTGATGCAGAAACCGTCAAAACGGGAGCTTGCACATGGATTTTTAGCGCGGCGCACGGCGGCGGAAGGAATTGTTTTACTAAAGAATGAGGGGCTGCTTCCATTTGAGGAATCCATTACTGTTGCGCTGTTTGGAAGCGGTGCGGGCCATACGGTCAAGGGCGGCATTGGCTCCGGTGATGTCAACAATCGTGAAAATATCTCCATTTATCGGGGATTTACAGAGGCCGGAAGGTCGGTAGCTGACATAGACTGGCTGGAAGATTATCAAAAACGCTATGAAGCGGCAAGGAACGCATGGAAGGAAAAGGTGCTTCAGGCTGCGAAGCTGGTAGACAATCCGTTTGATGCCTATGCCGATAATCCGTTTGTGCTTCCGCAGGGAAGAAGGATTGAAGCCGCAGATCTGGAAGGGGCGTCAGCTGCCGTTTATGTCATCAGTCGTATTTCCGGTGAGGGCAGAGACAGGCGCAGGGAAGAAGGAGATTATTATTTAAGCAGCAGCGAACGGGAGGATCTATTATACCTGAACCGGGAGCGTATGCCGATTGTGCTGATCTTAAATGTCGGCGCTCCAGTAGAATTAACCGACATCTTAAAGGAAGCAGAATATATCAGGGCAGTTTTAAATATTTCCCTGCCTGGGCAGGAGGGCGGACATGCAGTGGCAGATGTTCTGTTTGGCAGGGCGGTGCCGGAAGGCAGGCTGACTACTACATGGGCGAGAGCTTATGAGGATTATCCGTCTGCCGAAGACTACAGTTATTTAAACGGAGACCTTACGACGGAGGAATACCGGGAAGGCATATATGTCGGATACCGGTATTTTGACAGCTTTGGCATCAGGCCGCTGTTTCCGTTTGGGTTCGGACTTTCTTATACAGACTTTTCTATGAAGTTTGAAGGCGTTCAGATCGTAGAAGCTGGTATAAAAGTAACGGTATCGGTAAAAAATACCGGAGAGCATTATTCTGGCAGGGAAGTGGTGCAGGTATACGTGACACCGCCGCAGACGGGTACTGCAATGGAATACCACAGGCTGGCAGGTTTTGCGAAAACGGATGTAATACCGCCGGGCGGCATGCAGCAGATTACAGTTTTTGTCAGGCAAAAGCAGCTTGCCAGCTTTTCAGAGCAGATGAGTGCATGGGTCGTTGAAGCAGGAAAATATGGCGTATGGATTGGAAAGCATTCTGCCTGCCTGCAGCTTGCGGCAGTGCTGGAGGTTCCGCAGCTTGCGGTATTGGAACGGACAGAAAAGATATGCCCGGAGGCGTCATTTAAAGAATTCGGCGTGTCACAGACTGCGGTCAGCAAGGCTGAAAAATGGCTTGATCAGGCAGAAAAGCAGGGGATAACAGTTATTCGTTTTGCACCGCAGGAAGAGAAGCGGAAAACGTACCATGCTCCGGCTGCTGGAAAGCAGCCTGTAGAGGAGCTGATACCACTCTTGTACGGCAATATTACGCAGGGTGCGAGTACGCTTGGCTCTGCCGGCATCCGCGTTCCCGGTTCTGCCGGAGAGACGACGGAAGCATTAGAAGAAATGTATGGGATACGTTCCCTGATTATGGCAGACGGCCCGGCCGGCCTCCGTCTGCGTCAGAGCTATGAGGTGGATATGAGGACAGATATCGTATACGGCGTTGGCGTTCTTGGTTCACTGGAAAACGGGTTCTTAGAAGATGTTCAGCTGCACGAAGATGCAGACACTTATTATCAGTACTGTACTGCGTTTCCTGTCGGGACAGCATTGGCGCAGACGTGGGATCTGGAACTGGTGCGTGAGTTTGGCAGTGCGATTGCTGTTGAGATGGAGGAGTTCCATGTGGACCTGTGGCTGGCGCCTGGCATGAATATCCAAAGGAATCCGCTGTGCGGACGTAATTTTGAATATTATTCGGAAGATCCGCTTTTGTCAGGCATGATTGCAGCAGCTGTAACTGTCGGTGTGCAGAGCCATAAGACATGCGGCGTGACTATCAAGCATTTTGCCTGCAATAATCAGGAGGATAACCGGATGGGAGTAAATGTATGTATTTCTGAGCGGGCTCTTCGAGAAATATATTTCCGCGGATTTGAGATCGTGGTAAAGGAGAGTGCGCCGGCAGCGATCATGTCTTCTTATAACTGCATAAACGGAACCCATGCAGCAAACAGCCGTCAGCTGTGCCAGACGGTTGCGCGTCAGGAGTGGGGATTTGAAGGGGTGATTATGTCTGACTGGAATACAACAGTTCCTGAGGACGGAAGCGTGCCGTGGCAGTGCGCAGCTGCTGGGAATGACATTATTATGCCGGGAAATTTGAATGACGACGAGAGTATCCGCCGTGCATATGCGCAAGGGCAGCTTTCAGAAACAGTAGTCCGGGAATGTGCAGGACGGATTCTTGCAATGATTGAAAGATTAAGTAAGTAAAAATATATTAGAAATATGATTAAATGATTTAGTTTTTAAATTCTGGTGATATTGGGGCTGTCTTGTTAAGGAGTTTCTATACAATATGTAGTATGTTTTTGTATAAATACTACTTTGTATATACTATACTTAATGTGACAGCTCCGATTATTTTTAGAGATAAATCCAGATCAGCAGATATGCAGACTCGACGCTCCATCCATACAAGAATTAGAGTTTGCCATTTTCATATTTTTTAAATATTCGAAAAAGAACAAATGAAGCAATGTACATAATTCCCGAACAGCCAATCGTGAAGAAAAAACCGCAGGCTGCAGCCAGATTGATGTCAAAAGCAGATGCCAGATAAAAAATGCCAAGTGGAAAAACTGCGATTATAACTGTGGCAGGAATGTTGGTAAAGCTTAATATCATTGTATTCTTTAAAAGCTGCTTCATGCTGCATTGATAGCGTGATAAAAGAGGGAATGCATATACTGCCACAGATAAAAGTATGAAAATAAACAAACATATTGGTATCTGTAAGAATTCAAATTTTTTATCAGGTATATTATAAATGAAAAACAAAGCAGTGTTGATACAGATGCCGGCAGATAAAATCAAAATCCATAGCAGTGTTGCGTGTTTAAAGTTTTCTTTCATAGCTTTGAAGTAGCTTTTGACAATATAAGGATCCTTTTTATCAATGATTTTAAAGATTACGTGATAGGTGGCAGAGATTGCAGCGCCGATTGTTACAATGGGAATGCAGCTGATGATAAATAGAAGATTCAGAAGCATCAGGTCAAATAAACGGGTTAGAAAGCGGATGATTGGATTATCAGGATTAAGCAGTTCGTTCATGGTTTTCTCCTTTTCGGTTGTGGGCAGACTGTTTGAAAACTTCACTTTCAAATTTTCAGAACAAAGCATTTTGCTTCTGTCAGAAATTCTATTACTGTATTTTGGTTTGTTATGTTGAGTTTTCGCTTAAGAATAGTCCCAGACTATTCACTGACTGGTATTATATCATATTCTTTGTTTTATGACAATTCTTTATCATATAATTCAGCACTGACGATTAAATTATGGGGCTGTCAGTTTTAATTACATATATCTTTCAACATTTTGCAGCTTTTGGTGACGGTATTTTTAAACAAAAAAACTCCCCCCTGCTGTAGTTTTGAAAAACACTTTCCGTTTATTTTGCATATCCAGGCATCACCCCTTTCCAGTGCATTCCATTACTGGAACCTTATCTGGAACCGCTTTCCTGTTTCATGCCGGTATTCAGATAACTTTACGTTCTGGAATGATTCAAATATCCGGCTGTGCTTTTCTGACAGGGACAGCGCTGCTTTCTTCCAGAGTTTTTCCCATGCCTCCATTACCTGGGATATCATATGCCCGATCTGTATCAAGTAATAATGGTTTTTTAGTGCCTGGTAATTCCTACTGAATAAATGTTCCAGAAAATAACCGTGTCTTTTCTGCGTATTAAAACCTTCATTTTCAATTTTCCACCGCCGTCTCCCTGTTTCTGTCAGGGCAGCCACATTTTTTTGGCTGACAGGAAGGTCTGTCAGGAACAGGAACCCTGCTTTTATATTCTTTGTTTCCCCTTTCCTCTTCCCCTTTTTTATCTGCACATCCCTTTCTTCCCTGTATTCTATAATATTTATTTTACGCCCGTTATAATCAATATCCGTTACAAAGTCATGCCAGCAGGCACCATCGCCAAGTTCCTGTTTCCGGCAGTTTTTTTCTATTTTTTTCAGCCTCCTGTATTCATCCGCAATTGTTGGGATGCTGCCTTGCTTATAACGCAGGATATAATGCCATCCGCTGTCATGGCATTTTTTAAAGAAACTTTCACAAGCATAAAGGCTGTCTGCACACAAACAGGCGGGAAGCCTTGGGAATTCCTTCTTAAACCGTTCCATCAGCCTGTAACATGCCTTTCTTTCACAGTCCTGTTTTTCCGCTTCTTCCCCATCCGTATTTTCAACAAATTCTGTCATAATGCTTACAATAATGTCCGGGTGGAGGACAATTTTTGCTTCCAATATATAATAGTAATATTCCGTATATTCCCTGTCAGTTCCCTTATTATGAACCCTGTAAAGGCTTTTTTCATCCAGTTTTCTGCGGCTGCTGTGAATCTGCGTCCCGTCCACAATTACCTGCCAGTATTTATTCCTGATCCGTGCATCTGCAAATGAACGGCTGCGTAGTCGGAAACGATTTTGTTAATATCCGATAAATCATAAAATATTTCGTCATCATCAGATGTTAAGATTAAGTATTTCACAATAGGTATTCTCCTTCCTGTAAACAAATATGTATAGGTGTTATAAAATGGCATAGCGTAGCATATAAAGTATCTGAAATTTCGGTGAAGTGGAGTAAAATTTCTATGAAGTAGAGCGAAATCTCTATAAAATAGAGCAAAATTTCTACGAAGTGGAGCAGTTATTTTTCGGGAAGCCTTATGTCATGCGGGTTTCCGGGGTGTCGGAAAGCCCTAATACTATAATATCATAATATTATAGTAATGGACGGACGCACCCCTGCTTACGCAGGGCGCGTCCTATACAGAATACGGGGATGGAAAGAAAAATGGGACAGCGGATGCTGTAAAGATATTTAAACAGGTTTGATGTCTCTATTCTTTTCCATTCCCGTAAGCCCTTAGCATGCTTCCGCCCTCCGGGCGGGAGCATGCACTGCAATACATATTAACTATGTTTTATCCATATGTAATTTTTCCAGCTTCCCGTTCTGGTTATACGGCATATGACACTCCGACTGATAGCGGTCGATCAGCTTTTCTCTTGCTGCGGCAAGAGTATTACTGTAATAGCCCTGGTAATAGTTGTCACCGTCTTTGCAGTACCAACATACGTAAGGGTTTGGTGCTGCTCCGTGATAGCCAATCACAATCTCCTTGCTGCCGATTGTGCAACTCTCTATGATTTCATATCCCTGATTGATTCGTTTTTCTGTGGTCATAGGCATTCCTCGCTTTCTCACGTGTGTATTGAGTAATGTGATTTTGAGATATTTTCCTGGTTATGCAGGATCAAGCCACCGGTCATGACAGCTTTTCCGCCCCTGTATTCTTTAAATGTAAAGCTATATGGAAGAAAATCATCGTAAAACTCGATCTGTTCAGACTGCGGCCAGTGAAACTCGTCACGTAAGGAGCGTACCAGCTTACGACGGATCGCGTTGTTTGTAATGGCAGCATGTAGGTTTTTCATGCTTTTGAATATAAGCTGTGGCTGTTTATGGGAATTGTCAATGGAAAGGGTTTTCCACACCACAGGTACATCCTCAGAAGCGCTTTTGTCCAGATATGCCACCAGTTGGCTATAAGGCAGGATAACAGTTTCCTTATAACCGGAAACAGCATATCCGTCACCTGATAACCAGGTAAGTTCTATTTCTATAGTCTCGGCATAGGTATCCCGACGCAGTACAGCAAAAGACTCAATGTCATGAGCAATCATGTAAGGTATATGCTCCAGTTCCTTCAGCCTGCTGCGAAGGATATAGAAGCGGTGCGGTGATTTCCGGGAACGGCTGACAGTCCTCAAGGCAATACAGTCTGTACGGAATGTCATATATACGAGTGTTCTGTCTTTCATAATGTGATTCTCCTTTTTTTATCAAATAACCTCTGTAAACACAATGGTTTCAGAGGTTATAAACCTTTACCTCCCCTTTCTTTGGCTTAGGCGACCCAGATTTTACGTCGGGAACCCTGTCAGGGCCGGGCTGAAAGCCCGTTCCATTCAGCCTTGACAGGGTTTCAGACGTAAAATACAATCGGCCTTAGTCAAGGAAAGGGGGCCGTTTTTTTTCATAATTCGTTTGACACTGCCTTGATTTATCCTATATTTGTTGTCACCCACCGTTTGGCACCGGACAGGGATTTGCAGACAGCAAGCACCTTTACATCCGTTACGGGGATTACTTCAACTGCATACTGTCTGTCGTCATACTGGCTGATCCAGACAAACTTCCCATACGTGGGATGGTCGATTCGTTTCGCCCAGCAGGTTGGACTTCCATCTTCTGAATCACAGTCATGCACTACATTCCATGTACTTTCCATTGCTTACACCTCCGTCTGTTTTAAAGGCGGTAAGCCAGATAGAAGAACAGAAATGTCACGTAAAAGTGCCGCCGGACGTTTCGCCATGCCTTTTTCCGATACGGGGTGGAACGGTCGCCCTTGTACGTTTCCATGCCTAAACACAGGAATAAGTGGAAAGCTGCTGTTACAAAGCTGATTAAACCAAATAAGAACATAAGCATAAACATAGTTATGAACCTCCTTTGTCCGGTTTTTTGTATTTTTCGACGATAGCTGCTTGTATCAAGGTAACTCCCGGCGTGCGTATGCACGCTAATCTTTTGAGCAATATATATTCACGCATACAAAAAAGGCATAGCTTTTTCACCATGCCTCTTTACTGCCTGTTTCTTGTGTGTATGCTGTAGTATGACAGTGTCACATTTTCCAGTGTGTCAGACCTTTCCAAAAATTTTTTATGCGCTGCTTCCAACCCCCTTCTTCTTCCAGATTACTTTCCTCATATGGATTGTGTGAACAATATTCGCGCGTGTCAAACTCGCAGTATTTCATATCTGCCCAGTAGGGATCTTCCTGCCCAGGAAGAAGGGTTATCTCTATCTGAATTCCATGGCGGTAGCAAAATAGATATTCTATACAAGCCCGGGGATGAAACTCACAGAAAAAATCAAACTCCGGATTAAATCTGCCGTCCAGCATATACTTTAAAACATAATAATCTTCCCGTTTCAAGGGTGCTTCGCAAAATCCGCTGTCCCGGTGTTCCCCGGAGAGCACATCCCGTTCAAAGGTGGCATCCCCCATATGCACTAACTTTGTTGCTGCAAATTCATAAAATTCATGGTATAATCAAAAAGGGTGATTTTATGGATACAAATGATTTAGTAAAGCTGCTGCCGTCAGGTTATGAACAGGCATGCTTTGATAAAAAAGCGATTACCAGAAAGCGGACAATTAAAAATCCTCTTGACCTGCTGCGGCTCATCTTATTTTATTTATCTGGCAATAAATCTTTCATTGATGCAAGCCAGTTCGCTTTGATCAGCGGCATTGGCAAAATCA
Source organism: uncultured Eubacterium sp. (assembly GCA_910579075.1). Classification (GTDB taxonomy): domain Bacteria; phylum Bacillota; class Clostridia; order Lachnospirales; family Lachnospiraceae; genus Eubacterium_J. The sequence goes on along the minus strand of CAJTSV010000043.1, from coordinate 94 downwards.
GTGATGCCGGCTTTATGAAAAGGTTTATTAAATGTAAGGAATGGATTATCTGGCTTACACAGCATATCCTGCCAAATCCAGTGATTCAGTATCA
>CAJTSV010000042.1 GCA_910579075.1 uncultured Eubacterium sp. | reverse complement strand
AGACAGCCAGACGAAAGCAGCTGCCGTACAGGAAGTGGAAATTACAGGCACCGGATATAAGGGCGGCGAGCCTGGATGCATTCCATGGGAACAGGCTGTCCTGAACCAGGAGCATACCGCCGGCACGCAGGTGCATCTGGAACAGGGGCTGAACCAGATAACAGTCTATGCCAGGGAAGCGGGCATCGTACTTGAACGCATCGTGCTGCATCCGGCAGATGCGGCATGCAAAGAAACTTATAAAGAAGCTTATCTGGGAGCGCCGGAAAGCTGGCGGGTAAATACCGTTACAGGTTACGGGAAAAAATCCAAAATCAGAAAAGGGGAAAGCAGATGACAATGAAAACAGCAGTCATGACACAATTACAGCACGTGGAAATCCAGCAGAGGGAAGTGCCGAAGCCGGGAGCAGGCGAGGTGCTCGTTAAAATCGAATATGTGGGAATCTGCGGTTCGGACCTGCATTATTATGAATCCGGCCGGATTGGGGATTTTATTGTAAATTATCCGTTTGTGCTCGGGCATGAGGCAGCCGGAACGGTCGTTGAAGCCGGCAGCGGCGTGACGCATATAAAGCCGGGCGACCGCGTTGCATTAGAGCCGGGCAGGACCTGCGGGAAATGTGAATTCTGCAGGCAGGGTAAATACAACCTGTGCCGGGATGTGGAATTTTTTGCAACGCCGCCGATTGACGGGGTGTTTCAGGAATACGTCGTACATGAGGCAGCACTCTGCTTTAAGCTGCCGGACCATGTAAGCTCTATGGAAGGCGCATTAATCGAACCGCTGGCAGTCGGCATGCATGCGGCAATGCAGGGCGGCGCGCGCCTTGGGCAGACCGCCGTTGTAACCGGGGCAGGCTGTATCGGGCTTGTCACGCTGCTTTCGTTAAAAGCCATGGGCGTATCGCGCGTGATTGTGGCGGACATTATGGAAAAGCGCCTGGAAAAAGCGCTGGAGCTTGGTGCGGATGCCGTTATCAATGGAAAAAACGAAGATACCGCGGCACGAATCCTGGAGCTGACCGGCGGCAGGGGCTTTGACCTGGGAATCGAAACGGCCGGCTCTGAAATTACGGCATCGCAGCTGATTCAGGGTGCAGCAAAAGGCGCATGCGTGGTATTCGTAGGCTACAGTGCGTCGGGTGAAATGAAGCTTCCGGTGTCGAAAGCGCTCGATAAGGAGCTGGAATTTAAGACTGTTTTCCGCTACCGCAATATTTATCCAATGGCAATCGAAGCAGTTGCATCGGGAAAAATCGCAATCAAAGACATTGTAACGGATTCTTTTGAACTGGATGATATCCAGAATGCGCTGGATGCGTGCGTAAAAAATAAGGCAGATATCGTAAAAGGCGTGATAAAAGTCAGCTAGGAGAATATTCCAAAAGAGACGGGAGGGAGAAGGAAGAAGAATGAGAGACAGAAAAAAAGCAGAAAAGCTGGCACAGGAGCTGGTTGCACAGATGACCGAAGAAGAAATGGCATCCCAGCTGCGGTTTGATGCGCCAGCCATTGAGCGGCTGGGCATCCCGGCGTATAACTGGTGGAATGAAGGCCTGCACGGAACAGCCAGGGCAGGCACGGCGACGGTATTCCCGCAGGCCATCGGGCTTGCCGCAGCATGGGACACGCAGCTGATGGAACAGACAGGGGATGTCATTGCACAGGAAACGCGCGCAAAATACAACGCTGCCGTAAAGCACGGTGACCGCGATATTTACAAGGGGCTGACCCTCTGGTCGCCGAATGTCAATATTTTCCGTGACCCGAGATGGGGACGGGGACATGAGACCTACGGAGAAGACCCGGTGCTGACCGCAAGGCTTGCGGTTTCCATGGTGCGCGGGCTGCAGGGAGACGGGGAATATTTAAAAACCGCAGCCTGTGCCAAGCATTTTGCGGTGCATTCCGGGCCGGAAGCGCTGCGCCATTCGTTTAATGCAAAGGCATCGAAAAAGGATATGTACGAAACATACCTGCCTGCCTTCGAAGCCTGCGTCAGAGAGGCACAGGTGGAAGCAGTAATGGGCGCTTACAACCGGACGAACGATGAGCCGTGCTGCGCGAGCAAAGAGCTGATGGGCGAAATCCTGCGCGGAAAATGGGGATTCCAGGGACATTATGTTTCCGACTGCTGGGCCGTGCGTGATTTCCATGACCACCACGGGGTAACGAAAAACGGGGTGGAATCTTCTGCAATGGCGCTCAATGCAGGATGCGACTTAAACTGCGGGTGTACTTATTTATGCTTAAAAGAAGCGCTGAACAGGCATCTGGTGAAAAAAGAAACGCTCAGGGCTTCGGCAGTCCGTCTCTTTACAGCCCGTTTCCTGCTTGGGATGTTTACCGAAACGGAATACGACAGCATTCCGTACAGCTGCGTCGCATCGCCGGAGCATCTGGCACTCGCACAGCGGGCCGCCGAGGAAAGCATGGTACTGCTTAAAAATAACGGGCTGCTTCCATTGAAAAAAGAAGATATCAGGACAATCGGGGTTATCGGGCCGAATGCAGACAGCAGAAGCTCGCTGGACGGCAATTATCATGGGACAGCTTCACGCTACGTTACAGCGCTCGAAGGCATGCAGGATTATCTGGGAGACGATGTGCGGGTATTGTATGCCAAAGGCTGCCATCTGTACCGCAAAAACGAAGAACTGCTCGGACAGGAAAATGACCGCATCAGCGAAGCGCTTGCCACAGCAGAATGCAGCGATGTCATCCTGCTCTGCCTTGGGCTGGACGAAACGCTCGAGGGCGAGGAAGGCGATACCGGAAATGCGTATTCTTCCGGAGACAAGCAGGACCTGAGCCTTCCAAAGAGCCAGAGGACTTTAATGGAAGCGGTATTAAAAACCGGAAAACCGGTCATTGCCTGCATCTTTGCCGGCAGCGCGCTGGATTTGTCCCTGCTGCAGGAACAGGCAGCGGCTGTCATCCAGGCATGGTACCCGGGGGCACAGGGCGGAAAAGCGCTGGCGCGGGTGCTGTTCGGCGAAGTATCGCCATGCGGAAAGCTTCCGGTCACCTTCTATAAAAGCCTGGACACGCTGCCGGACTTTGAAGATTATTCCATGGAAGGCAGGACCTACCGCTACCTGAAAGAAGAACCGCTTTACCCGTTCGGCTACGGCCTGAGCTATGGCGACATCCGGGTAAACGGGGTACAGGCAGACAGCAGCTGTATGGACGCAGCCGAAAACGGCCTGAAAATAAAGATTTCGTTTAAAAACGAAGGCAGCCGCAGGACAAAGGATGTTATCCAGGCCTATATCCGCAGCGAAGGCTCTGCCCTGGCACCGCCAAATCCGGTGCTGTGCGCGTTTGCAAAGGTCGAAGCAGAAAGCGGGGAAGAAAAGACGATAGAGCTGGACATCCCGAAGGAAGCATTTATGGCCGTGAATGAAGACGGGGAACGCATCGTGGATGCCAGGGCATTTACCCTGTATGCCGGAACCTGCGGGCCGGATGCAAGGAGCCGGGAGCTTGCAGGAAAAGCTCCGGTCAGGATGGAAATTAAGATAAAAGAATAAAAAGCAAAGCCTGACGGACAGGAATTTAAGTCCGCCAGGCTTTGCTTTGTTATAGTCAGGAAACTGCTTTTATTTTTTTCATATAAAGGGCTGCCTCGGAAACCACAAAGCTGAGTACGAGCAGCACCGCGCACATCGTCAGTGCCGACATGTGGCCGAAAGGCTCAATGCCGTAAATCGTATCGGAAACCGGCCAGATAATTGCATGGACGTACATCAGCAGCGAAATGCCGCTTCCAGCACAGAGCACAACCGGTGCAAAAGGTGCTGCCTGGTCAATGCACAGCATAACAATGGACGCAACGGCGGTTACAGCCAGTAAAATGCATACTGTCACATCAAAAATCGGCTCTTTGTATATAATACTGCTAAAGCTGATGCCATATGCAGCAGCAGATACAAGGCAGAGAACAGCCGCCAATAAACCGGCATAAAACCCTGCTGCTTTATTTTTCAGAATCTGATTCATATTAATTGTGAACTCCTTTCGCATTTATAGTATGTTTGAATGGCAGGCGTTCGCTGCGCCAGGCACAGGCAGCAGAACCCTGGAAACCGCATTTTCGCCGGGTCATGCTGTGCCTGGAACATGCATTTATTATGGCATGAAATCCCAGCTCCGTCAAATGCAGGCGTGTCATTTGATTTTCTGGTGAAATGCATTTGACGGTAATATTAATATAATTGACGAAAATTTAGTCGTAAAACATAATATTTTTAGTCGTAAAATAATATTTGATAACTTTACGACAAAATCGAAACCTCTTAAGACAGGGAGGTGTTTTTTATCTGCTTTCACAAATCGGCAAAATGGTGTATTATGAAATATGTACTAAAACCAGCTGTCTGAAAGCAGATATCTGGGCAGTTTTTTCGGATTTCCCTCACAAAACCAGAGGTTCTTTTGCAGAATGCTGGTTTCTGCGGCATCTGACGGGGCCCGCGCAGGCGCGCAGGCCAGTCCGGCGCACGCAGAGTTGAATGGCAGGACAGGGAAACCGGGAATGCATCGGATATTTCAGGCTGTCACCGCATAGACGGCCTGGCTCTCTGGATGCTGGCAAAACTTGAGACTAAGGAAAGGATAAAGGATAAAATATGAATACAGATAAAGCAAAATCCTCACCTGGCAGGCTCTGGAAAAAAATATTTACGAATATTATGGCAGTTCTGCTGGTGGTTTCTTATTTCGCTTCCACGATTGCGGGCGAATTTGCCGGACAGATTAATTCTTTCCTGGGTATTTCCACGACCCGGATGGAGCGTCTGGAAGGCGCAAGCGACGAATATGCAAGATATTTTGAAAGCCAGTACAAATCGGTTGCAGAGCTGAAAGAAGCCGGGCTTGCCAAGGTACGGGAAGTCGAAGGCGAAGGGGCAGTTCTGCTGAAAAATGATGAAAATACCCTGCCGCTGCAGGGAAAAGAAGTTTCCCTGTTTGGTGCAACCGCAATCTCTCCGGTATTCGGGGGAACTGGTTCCGGTGCGGTTTCATCGGAAGATGCACCTACCTATGAGCAGGTGCTCAGTGAGTCAGGTTACACAGTGGTAAATAAAGACCTTCTGGAATGGTATGTATCAGAAGAATACGGGCGTGATTTTGACCCGGGCAATATCAATGAGCCGTCCTGGAAGCAGATTCAAAACTCAGACGAAGTCAGCAGTTTCGGCAAAGGCGAAACAGCTGTTTTCGTCATCGGGCGTGTAGGCGGCGAAGCAAATGACTTAAAGAGCGTGAATCATGACGACGGCGCAGACGGCGACTACCTGCGTCCGAATAAAAACGAGCTGGGCGTGCTGGAAGGGCTCAAAGAATACAAAGACAGCGGAAAGATTTCCAAAATCGTGCTGCTTGTAAACAGCGCAAATCCGATTTCCGCAGAATTTATCAATGACGAGGCTTATGGAATTGACGCAGCACTCTGGATTGGCTCCGTAGGACAGACCGGCCTGTATGCAGTTGCAGATATCCTCTCCGGTGCGGTAAATCCGTCCGGTTCCCTGCCAGATACCTGGTGGACAAACAACCTGCTGGACCCGGCAATGGCAAACTTTGGCAGCTATTACTATGACGGGGCAGATAAATACAGCGCCCTGGAAGCTGGCGGCCGTGTCTTCAATATGTACGTGGTATATCAGGAAGGCATTTATGTGGGCTACCGCTATACCGAGACACGTTATGAAGACCAGGTGCTGGGCACGGCAAAAACAGGAGATTTTGATTATAACAGCGTTGTAGCTTATCCGTTTGGCTATGGCCTGAGCTATTCCGAATTTGAAATGTCCAATATGAGCGTGGAAAAGACCGGCAGCGGCATGGAAACAGCTTATTCGGTCAGTGTGGACGTAACCAATACCGGCAGCGTGGAAGGCAAAAAGACCGTGCAGATTTACGCACAGAAGCCTTATACCGAGTATGATAAAACCAATCAGATTGAAAAGGCATCGGTGGAACTGGTGGGTTATGGCAAGACACAGCTTCTGGCTCCGGGTGCAAGCGAAACCGTAAAGGTTGAAGTTCCGGAATATTTCCTGACTTCTTATGACACCTTTAATTCCGGCGTTTTCATTCTGGAAGATGGCACGCATTACCTGACAGCGGCTGACAATGCGCATGCCGCAGTAAACAATATCCTGGCAGTGAAGGGCAAATCTGTTTCAGACGGCATGACTGCCGAAGGAAACCAGGATTTGGTTTATTCCATGGATTACAGCTTTGACAGCGAGACCTATGCAAAATCGTATGGAACGAATGCAGAGGTAAAAAGCCTGTTTGCCGCTGCGGATATCAACCGCTATGAAGGCGCTGGCGATAATCATGTGGACTATATTACCAGAAGTGACTGGGAAGGAACAACCGTGCTTTGGGAAGCCAATGACGACGACGAGAACGACAAATATGTCCGCCTGAGCATGACAGACCAGATTGCAGCGGATGTTGTGCTGGATGATGCCGACCTGCCGGAAAATGACGGCGACTGGCCGGTAATGGATTCCACAACAACCTCGCATCAGCTGATTAACCTTATGGAAGATGCAGAAGGCAATCCGATTGCTTATGATGACCCGATGTGGGATGAGCTGTTAGACCAGCTGACCTATCAGCAGCTGAGTGAGCTTTGTGCAGTCGGCCTTCGCATGACGGTAGCAGTATCTGGCATAGGAAAGCCGGAGACACTCGACCACAATGGCCCGAGCGGTGTCACACAGCCGTATAATATCGGCCCGAACGGCTACGCAAACCAGACAAACGACCCGGACAAAGACCAGACAGGTACCTGTTATCCATGTAACGGTATTATTGCAGCAACCTTTAATGACCAGCTGGTACGCGAAGCAGGCGAGCTGATTGGTGAAGATGCCATGTGGGCAGGATATGCCGGATTCTACGGCACCGGCCTGAACATTCACCGCACGCCTTATTCTGGCCGTGTATTTGAATATTATTCTGAGGATGGGATTCTGACAGGGCTGATTGCAGCTGTTGAGTCTGAGGCAATCCAGTCCAAGGGTGTATATGTATACAACAAACACTTTGTACTTAATGACCAGGAAGAACAGCGGCAGGGCATCGGTACCTGGTGCAACGAGCAGGCGCTGCGCGAGCTTTATCTGCGTGCGTTTGAGCTTCCGATTGTAAAAGCAGATGCAAAATGCGTGATGACGGCGTTTAACCGTCTGGGTGCATTCTGGTCCGGTGCTATGCCTGAGCTGATGACAGACTGGCTGCGCGGCGAGGCTGGAATGACAGGATTTGCTGTTACCGATATGTATGACGGCAGCTATATGTCAAAGCCACATGAGGTTTTAGCCGGCAACGATATTCCAGACAATTATCCGGGTGTGACAGGTACAGGCGGTACAGGCGGAGCAAGTGACCTTGGATTTGAATTTGCAGATTATGGCCCGGGCGCATCCAAAGAAAACGCACCGATAGCACGTGCCATGAGGGAATCGGCTCACAGGATTCTCTACACCGTCGTTCATTCCCGCGGCATGGACGGCATCAGCCAGGACACAGTCATTGTCCATGTAACACCATGGTGGTCAACAGCGCTGATGGCAGCTAAGATTATTTTCGCAATCCTGACACTGGCAGGAGCAGCACTCCTGATTCTGGATATGCGCAAGAAAAAAGCGTAAAAGAAATTCCGCAAGGATAGATGTTGCGGATGCAGCAGCGTAAGCTTTTGGCAGTAATCATTTCTGCCGCAGTGTAAAAAACAGTTCTGGTGGTAATCATTTCCGCCACAATGCAAGAAAGAACAGCCCCGGCTTTGAGTAAGCCGGGGCTGTTTTTTAGTCTTGCTAAACTTTTATTTATTTCCTGGAAAGCCTGTACTGCGTGCTTTCCAGGATTTGCTTTTGTATCGCTGTTACATCAGGAATTATTTTGAGAAGATATATACATATTCCCATTCAGCGCTTTCATCGTTTTCGATATGGTCTTCTGAGTAGCCTACCAGAAGCTGTCCATCGCTGTTTACTGCAATGACATTGAGCAGCTCGTCTGCATCTGCACCGGCGATTTCCTTGAAGAATACGCCTTCGTCGTCATCACGGATTTTGAACTGGTTTGCACCGGAGAATTCACAGTTGCCTTCGCCGATAACATTAACCGTTGTCCATTTTTCCCAGTTGGAAGAACACCGGTAAGAATTTTCGCTGATGCTGGAATCAAATGTCATGGTTCCGGAAAGGTTGACTGCATCTGCGTGGATATAAGCAGCTTCGTCTACCAGTTTATTTGTATCAATGCTCTGTTCAATCTCTAAGAAGCATGCATTTTCTTTTACAGCCAGCATGCCGTCAGCAGCTGTATAAGCACCTGTCAGCGTCCATTCGCCTTCAAAAGCGTCCGGTGTGGCTTCATAGTTGATAACAATAGCGTCAGCGCTTGCTGCGCCTTCTGCCGGCTTGCTGTCTTTGCCTTCGTCTTTGGTATCTTCTTTGCCTTCTTCTGCATCATCTTTGCTTTCGCCAGCAGCAAGTGCATCACCTTCCATCGTCAGGCTGAAGCCGTAAACATAGGAATTGCCGTCAGCGTCTTTGTATGCATAGCTGCCGGAAGGAGATTTATCCAGGACAGCTTTGTCGATGTACTGGTCTTTGTCATAGCCAGGAACATCGTTCGGAGATGCGCAGATATTATTTTCATCGACTGCGATAACTTCTTCACAGGAAACCATTGTTACCGGAAGCTTGCCGGTAGGTTTGTAATTGCCAGTCAGCACGTCCATGCGGGCCTGTGCTGATGTGCCAAAGGAACCAATCAGAGCATCGGTATGCGGTTCTAAGCTGGTAAGAATCCAAGGGCTCGTAATATTAATAGAAGTAATTACAATACCGCCATTTTTATGTACAGCAGCAGCATCCTTTGCGATTTTTTTCACATCCTGAAGTGTGGTAACTTCTACTGTGGTACCGTCAGGCTCCTGGGTCTTCGGGTCAACATGTGCGACTTCTTTGTTTTCAACAAGGTTGATTTCATGCATGAATTCGTCGCCGTTGGCTGGTGTACGGGGAGCGACATCCAAAATTGCGATATCAGCTTCTGCAGCCTTTTTCACAATGGTAAAGCCCATGCCTTCGATAGCTTCTGTCCATGCTGCAACGGTTTCTTCATTCGGGCCTTTTTCTGTATAAGAAGCAAGGTAAACCTTCTTGGAAGCATCCGTCAGAGGAAGCACGTTGTCGTGGTTTTTCATCAGTACTACGGATTTGCGGTTAATATCTTCTTTCATGGCAGCGATTGCGTCTGCGTTATCTTCGCCAGCCTTTTTGCTTTCTGCCGGGTCACGGTAAGGATTATCAAACATGCCTAAATCCAGCCAGGAAGTCATTCTGTTTGTGGTAGCACGGTCGAATGCTTCTTCTGTCACACCGCCGGAAGTAACTGCTTCGGCAGTCGTTGTGTAATCAATAACTGGAGAAAAGCCATCGCCAATGGTGTCACAGCCGGCGTTGATAACGGCTGCAATACGTTCTGCTTCGGACAGGTCTTCTGCACCAAACTGCATGCCCTGTGTAATGACACCGGAGTCTGTGTTGATAAAGCCTTTAAAGCCCATGGTTTCAATCAGCAGCTTCTGAAGAATATTGGTGTTGTATGCATTGGCAATTTCTTCTGCTGTAATTTCAGTTCCTTTATAGCTTTGTGCCACGCTGCGTTCATCTGCTGCAGGACGGCTGTAGCCTGGCATGATACCTGCCACGCCTGCATCAATTGCTGCCTGGAAGCCAGGAAGGTGGTATTTTTCCAAAGAACCTTCGGTTGCGTAAATACGCCACTGGCCCATGCCAAAGTGGGATTCGAAACCGTTCTCAGCTGCACCGTCGCCAGGGAAATGCTTGATAATCAGGCCGACATCGCCAGTCTGTGTGCCGTCTGTGCCGTGCTGATAGCCTTCTACGAGGGCAGAAGCGATGCCTGCCATATCGTCTGGATTCTCGGAATAGGTTGTATTGTTACGTGACCAGCGCGGGTCGGTAATCAGGTCAATCTGTGGGCCGTACATCTGGTGGATTCCTTTTGCATCCCAGATTTCAGCATCCAGCTCAGCGAATGACTTAATCAGGTCATAGCTGTCGCCTGCTGCAGCTGCGCCAAAGCCCAGCGCCTGCGGATAGCCGGCAAGCATCGGGTTGGAAATCAGCATAAATGGCACCATAACTTCATTTTTCGAAGCAGCTACCCACTCACTTAACTGATTCAGGGCGTTATTGAATAAAGCGCCGGTTTCCGTATCGGTGTCCTTGCGGATAACGCCGGAACGGGTATAGGTTTCGGTAACATTGCTGGCTGCATAAGCTGCCGCTGCTGCCTGCTGTGCAGCTGCCTGGTTGAAGCCGCCGTCACCTTCTTCTTTTTCTTCCGGTTCTTCTTCCTTTACAGTTACCAGGGCATCCATTTTTACAGTACCGTCCTCGTTATAAGCATCTTCTGCTTTTTCTGCGGCAGGACTGGACATCAGTGCGTTGCGCAAAAGGCCGATGCGCTGTTCCTGGGTCATCTTGCCAAGAAGGTCAGCCATGCGTTCCTCTGTGGACAGCCGCCAGTCTTCAAACGGGTCAAGCTCCTTGTTGTTGTTGCTGTCTTTAAAATATTTCCCATCCTGCTGAATAACACCAACATAAGTTACGCTGATGGAAGGCCCCCCCTCGTTCTCATAGAACACAGGCTCTGCATATTCAACAGGTGCTTCGCTGCCGGCGGTATAAGGAGCCTCAATATAAGACGGCTCGTCTGCTGGTGTTTTTTCATCAGTTACCGTAGGTTCGTCTGATGAAGTGTCGGAATCATCTGGCTTGTTTGCTTCTGTTCCGTCTGTTTTCTCGGTCTTCTGCGAGCATCCGTTCAGGGAACCGGCAAGCATTGTAAGACAAAGTGCCGCTGCCATGAATTTGGACAATGTTTTCTTTTTCATACGTTCTTCTCCTTATCTTTTTTTGGAACAGTCTGCTGTGCTGCTGTTCCGGCTGCATGATTCGTTAACAATACCTGATTGCCGCCAAAAACCCTCCCTTGTTTAGCATCATGGATTGTAACAATTGCACATATATGAGTATAACATATATTTCCGGGAATGTAAAGAAGTGACTTTTTATTCGCCTGGCGGGAAATATTTTGGAACTTTATACAATAAAAGACGCGGGAATCAATTGCGGATATAGTCTGTCAGGTGTATCTCGAAATACAGGCAGTTCTATTGAAACGGGGCAGTTTTTAAGAAACGATATAAAAAAGCATTGAAGTTTGAAACCAAAGGAAGGAATCAGCGGTATTAAGGAACTGCCGCTCTAAGAAAATGATACAAGATATAGCATAAAAAACGTTTCAAACCAACGATATCCTGTATTATTTTCCTTCATGCGACAGTCCCTTCGTCATTGTATTGTTATATCAGGGATTCTTATACATAACAATTTATAACAAAATGTTGTCTTGAAGTATTCTATATCAAATTTCCTGTGATTGCAAGCCTAAAGATAAAATTGGCAGTATTTCCAGATTTATCTGCATTTATTCTGCTATAAATCACCTGTTTTTGTATAAAATCCACAAATTTTTTGAAATTAAGCAAACTAGAAAGATAAATAAAATTATAATCAAAAACAGGAAATGTATCAGCCTCCTGCCAGTCACGCTGTCTGTGAAATCTTTGAAAACCCGCATAAACAGAGGATTTGTGTAACCTGTCTGCCGTATTTTTTACATAACAATCTGTTATAAAATGTTATGCAAAACAAGTGTCGGTGAATATGGAAAACTTACCGGGGACAGAAGGTGCAGGATATGCCGGAACTGTTACGGAAGATTGCAGCAGAACCGGAAACGGATTTTGTAACAGGGTTTTTGCCGGGCCCGGTCAGGAGGAAAATTATGCGGGAACTGGATTATGGGAAAATGGGAATGAGAATCCGCCAGGTCAGGAAAGCAAAGGGCTGGTCGCAGAATGAGCTGGCAGAAAAATGCGGCATCAGCATGTCGTTTCTGGGCCATATCGAGCGCGGAAGCAGGATTATGAGCATGGAGACATTTTCCAATATCTGCCTTGCGCTGGATGCCGGAGCAGACGAGCTGTTATGGGGTGTGGCCAATCCGTCGGATGCGGTGCTGGATATGTGGAACGTGCCGGAGAAAAAGAAAAGCAGGCAGATGCAGAACGAGAAAAAAACGGACGGCAGTACAGGAAATGAAACGCTTTCCAGAACAGATGACAGCTATTCTATGTATGTCAGGATTATGAAGTCTGTTGCGGAGATTATGAACGGGGCATAAGGACGAAAGACGGAAAAAGACAGCGGCTGGAAATGAGGGAAAGAAGAAATGAAACGCAAGACGGCGGCCGTGAAAGGAAGAAAAGCCGAAGGAAGGGAAAGAAAGCAGAATGGATGGACAGTATTCCTGGAAAAGAACAGAAGATATAGAACTGGACCTGGCAGATTTATTAAAGAAGCTCTGTATGCAGTGGAAGCGGATTTTTATCTGTGCATTGTTTGCCGCGGTACTTGCAGGTGCATACGGGTATACGAAATATAAAAACAGTACTCATGTGCCGGACACCGCAGAAGAAGCAGAGCTGACCGTGGAAGAATTACAAAGTGTCATGTCTGCTGTGGAGCAGCACACGGATATTCAGATGCAGGAAGAATATCTCGAAGGCTCTGTGCTGATGAAAACAGACCCTTATCATAAACACAGGGTGTATATGCTCTACAGCATTCACGAAGCAGAACGGCGGGACATACAAAAGATTACCGAAAGCTATTTGAATTTTATCGTAAACGGCGGTGCATCCCAGGCGCTTCGGGAATCTGGCCGCAGCGTCTGGGATATGGATAAGAGTTATCTGGCAGAACTGTTTACGGCTTATCAGAAAAATTATGACTCTCCTTATCAGGAAGTAATTGAAAATCCGGCAGATACGGATGTACTGGCAGAATCGGTCTTTTATGTGGAAATCACGGGCCGGGACGAAAGAATGGCAAAGCAGATGGCAGATGACCTTCAGCAGGTTTTGAAAAAACAGCAGGCAGAGGTGAAAGCGCAGGCGGGCAGCCACAGGCTGACGCTTCTGGACACGGAGCACAATATTTTGTCTGACAGCAATCTGCTGGCACAGCAGCGGGATAAAAAGGCACAGCTGGCAAACAGTAAAGCGAATTTAAAAGCACTGACAGATGCTTTCAGCGAGAAACAGGCGGCAGTGTATCAAAAAGAAGCCGGGGTTGAAGATGACATGCAAAAGCCGGATGAGGAATCTGCGGATGATATGCAAAGCCGCGAAGACGCCGGGAATGCAGCGGGCTTTCTGGCAAAATACATCATCCTGGGGCTTGTCGGCGGGATATTTGTTTTCTGCGGTTTTTTCGGCTGCTGGTATCTGCTGTGTGATACGGTAAAGAGCGGGGAAGAAATGAAAAATCTCTACACATTTCCGTTTTATGGCGGCATTCCGCTGGCTGATACGCCAAAGGATGCATCGAAACAGGCAGAGGCACAGATTTTGAACCGCATCCGGCTGTCCTGTAAAAAGCAGGGAATTACCAGGCTGTGTGCAGCGTCTGATTTTGCCTTTACAGACAGTGAAAAGCAGTGCATGGAGCATCTGGCCAGACAGCTGGACGATTTGGGAATCCATGCAGAGATTGCAGAAAATGCCGGAAGCGATACGGTTTTGTGGGACAATCTGGCAGAAACAGGAAATGTGCTTTTGGTGTGCAGAATCGGTACTACAACACACCGGATGATAGATGATGCAATGAGATTTTATATGGAAAATGGCATTCATGTAGCAGGTGCCATGGCATTTCAAAAGAATTTATAAAAAACCGGACCTGACTGTGAGAGTCTGAAGGCTGCACAGGCGGGAAAGGGGACATACGGATGCATGTAGGTGCATGGATTGACCCGGGATATGCTGTATATTGCGGGGCAGCAGGACTGTCCGGATATTGCATCGCAGTGCAGGAAAAAAAGCTGCATATAAATAAGGAAGTAGGAGAAGCGTCATGGGCAAATCAAAACAGATAAAGCAGGGGAAAACCATATGGATGATTGACCATTATTCGTCTGAGCCGGAATATGGCGGGATTTCACGGCAGTATGATTTTGCCAGGGAACTGGACAGGCGCGGTTACAGGGTTATTATTTTTGCGTCCGGGTTTTCGCATTATACGCATTCCTATATTTCAGAAAAAGAAGTGTTTATCAAAAGGCCCTTTGCGCATGTCCGTTATGTATATTTCAAAACAGCGGGCTACAAAGAAAATCAGGGAGCAGCGCGTGCCCGGAATATGGCAGATTTTATGAGGAAGGTTTTAAAATACGAACCGCTGATAGCCAGGAATTATGGAAAGCCTGATGTCGTGGAAGGGTGTTCTGTGCATCCGCTGGCCTGGATAGCAGCGTATTGTGCTGCACGGAAATATAACGCACGGTTTATAGCAGAAGTCAGGGATTTCTGGCCGCAGATATGGATAGACAGTGGCAGGATGAAGCCGCTGCATCCAATGGCGCTGTTTTTTTCGGCTGTCGAGTCTTTTATATTCCGGCATGCGGATGGGATTATCTGTTCCCTGTATCATGGAGACCGGTACATTTGCGGTGAAAAGGGCGTGCCGCCAGGAAAGCTATGCCTGATTGGACAGCCGATGGACTGTGAAAGGTATGATAAGAACCGGGAAAACACACAGCTGATTCCAGATAACATAAGAAAGTTTATCGCAGATGGATTTATCTGTACGTTTACGGGATATTTCATGGAATATGATGGAGTAAACGTCATGCTGGAATCACAGAAAATCCTTCAGGACAAAGGAATTTCTGTAAAAATGGTGTTTGCAGGAAGCGGCAGGGAAAGGGAGGCCATGATTCGGTATGTAAAAGAACACCATTTGAAAAATGTATGGATAGAAGGCCGGATTCCAAAAGAAGCAGTCCCCGCTCTGCTGAAAAACAGTGATGTGTGCATGGCGCATATAGAATATAAGGGACAGGAAAATGTCTTTCAGTATGGCATGTCTAAGAATAAGGTAAATGAGTATATGTATTCAGGTGCATGTACACTTCTTGGATTCCGTTTTGCAGACAATGAAGTGGCGGAAAGCGGTGCGGGGCTTTTGTATGAACCATATAATGCAGCTGACCTGGCATCTAAGATTGAATATCTATACAGGATGAAAGAATCAGACAGAAGGAAATTCGGGGAACGCGGAAGGCTGTATATGCAAAAGACGCATAGCACGAAAGTGCTGACAGACAAACTGCTGGAAATGCTTTTTTAAGTGCATTTACAAAAAGAAATGCAAAGGAGATTACCATATATGAAAGAAGAACTGCTGAAAAAAATAGAACAGAAAAAAATTACGGCAGGCGTAGTAGGGCTTGGTTATGTCGGGCTTCCGCTCGCGGTGGAGAAAGCAAAAGCCGGATTTCAAACGATAGGATTTGATGTCCAGGCTGCCAAGGTGGATATGGTGAATCAGGGACGCAATTATATCGGTGATGTGGCAGGCTCTGACCTGGCAGAACTGGTAAAAACGGGAATGCTCCGTGCGACGGCTGATTTTTCTTTTATAAAAGATGTGGATTTTATTGCGATATGCGTGCCGACGCCGCTGGATGAGCATCAGGAGCCGGATATCAGCTATGTCAGGGATTCCGCTGCGGCCATTTCAAAATACATGAAAAAAGGGACTATCGTTGTGCTGGAATCCACGACTTATCCGGGAACCACAGAAGAACTGCTCCGGCCGATTCTGGAAAAAGGCTCCGGCCTGGAATGCGGCAGGGATTTTTATCTTGGTTTCAGCCCGGAGCGGGTAGACCCGGGAAACCTGATTTATAAGACAAAAAATACGCCAAAGGTCGCAGGAGCAATCGGGAAAGATGCAGCAGAAGTTATCAGCGCCATGTACAGGGCTGTTCTGGAAAGCGAAGTATTTACCGTATCTTCCCCGGCTGTAGCCGAGATGGAGAAAATTCTGGAAAATACATACCGGAATGTAAATATCGGCCTGATTAATGAAATCGGGCGGCTGTGCAATGAAATGGGAATTTCTGTCTGGGAAGTGATTGATGCAGCAAAAACAAAGCCTTATGGATTTCAGCCGTTTTATCCTGGCCCGGGACTTGGGGGACACTGTATTCCGTTAGACCCTTATTACCTTACCTGGAAAGCAAGGGAGTACGGATTTCATACAACACTGATTGAAAATTCCATGGTTATCAATGACAGCCAGCCGGAATACTGCGTTGAGAGAGCCATGCATATTTTAAACCGGCATAAAAAAGCGGTGAATGGGGCAAAGGTGCTGATGCTCGGGGTATCTTATAAAAACGATATCGACGACTGCAGGGAATCCCCGGCCATCCGTGTGATGAAAGCCATTCAAAAAGTCGGGGCAGATGTGGAATACTACGACCCGTGGGTTCCGGAATTTCAAAACATATACGGACTGAGCGCCAGGAGCATCGAAGCTTTGACACCCAAAGCAGTACGAAGCTATGACCTTGTTATGATCACGGCAGCCCATCACAACGTAGATTATGAGATGGTACAAAAGCATGCGAAGGCGGTTTTTGATACGAAAAATGTGATGCATGGGCTGAAAGACCGTGACAATATAGAAGTCCTGTAACAGCAGTTTTTGAGCATATCTGAAATAAATTTTATAAAGTCGGGGGACTTACAGATGAAAATCGTAACGATAGCCGGTGCCAGGCCGCAGTTTGTCAAAGCCGCGGTCGTGTCGCGTGAGCTTCGCAAAAAACATACAGAGATTTTTGTGCATACAGGCCAGCATTTTGATTACAGCATGTCACAGCAGTTTTTTGAAGAACTGGATATTCCAAAGCCGGATTATAACCTTGGCATATCCGGGGGCACGCATGCGCAGATGACAGGCCGCATGATGATGGCGATTGAGGATGTGCTCGGAAAAGAAAGCCCGGACTGGCTTTTGCTTTATGGCGATACGAATTCGACACTGGCAGCTGCGCTGGCCGGCGCAAAGCTTCACATACCGATATGCCATGTAGAAGCCGGGGCGCGCACGCACAGCAGGACAAACCCGGAAGAAATCAACAGAATCTGTACAGACCATGTATCTGCGCTGCTGCTTGCATGTACGCAGGGCAGCATGGACGAGCTGGCTAAGGAAGGAATAGCAGACAGGGCTTTTCTGACTGGTGACCCCATGCTTGACGCATTTGTTTCTTACAGTAATAAAAGAAAGCCGGATGATGTGGCATTAACGGAAATCGGCGGACAGGCGGTAACACTTCCAAAAGAATTTTACTACCTGACATGCCACAGGGAAGAAAATACGAATGACCGGAACCTGACCGAAATATTCAAAGCAATGGAGCTGCTTGACGCGCCAGTTATTTATCCGGTACATCCGAGAAATAAAGAACGGGCAGTACGGATTGGAAATAAGATGGGGACAAAAAATATCCTTTTTACAGAGCCCGCAGGATATCTGGAAAGCCTGTGCCTGGTAAACCATGCAAAAAAAATTATTACGGATTCCGGGGGACTTCAAAGAGAAGCTTTTTTTGCCAGAAAGCAGTGCATTACAGTCCTGGATTTTGAAGTATGGCCGGAAACGATGGTTCACAGCCGCAACCAGCTGTCTGCGCCGGATGCAGGTGAGATATTAAAAAAGATAAAAAATCCGCAAAAAATCCAGGCAGATTACCGTCCGTTTGGAGATGGCAGGGCCGCAGTAAAAATCGTGAACTATCTGGAACAGTACAAGGCATAAGGAGGCAGGAACAATGAAATATGCACTGATTGGATGCGGAAGGATATCTCCAAACCATATTGCGGCTGCAAAGAGAAACGGGTTAGCGTTTGCAGGGCTTTGTGACAGGAATGTAACGGTGATGGAAGAAAAGGCATTGCAGTTTCAGCTTGGCGAAGTTCCAAGGTATACAGATTACCGCCAGATGCTGGAAAAAGAAAAGCCGGATCTGGCAGCCATTGCGACAGAGAGCGGCAGTCATGCATCCATTGCCCTGGACTGCATCCGTGCAGGCTGTCACCTGATTATCGAAAAACCCATGGCATTGTCCCTTGCAGATGCGGATAACATCATTGCGGCCGCAGCAGAAAAAGGGGTAAAGGTCTGTGTCAGCCACCAGAACCGCTTTAACAAGTCTGTCCAGAAAATCCGGGAAGCTTTGGAACAGAACCGTTTTGGAAGGCTGTTTTACGGAACGGCACATATCCGGTGGTGCCGTGACCAGGCATATTATTCCTGTGCGAAATGGCGGGGCACCTGGGAGCAGGATGGCGGGGCTTTGATGAACCAGTGCATTCATAATATTGACCTGCTCCGCTGGATGATGGGGGATGAAGCTGAGGAAGTATATGGAATGACAGACCGGCTCAATCATCCTTATATCGAAGCAGAAGACTTTGGAGCCGCACTGATTAAATTTAAAAACGGGTCATATGGGATTGTTGAGGGAACCACAGACCTGTACCCGGAAAACCTGGAAGAAACACTGTATTTATTCGGGGAAAAAGGAACTGTAAAGGCTGGAGGCCAGAGCGTGAACCGCATTGAGAAATGGAAATTTTCGGATGAACTGGATGCGCCCGAATCCGTGACGGCTGAATTTGCAGAAAATCCGCCAAACGTTTACGGATTTGGACATGCGCCGTTATATGCAGACGTCATCGACGCAATCAAGCATGACAGGGAACCATATGTAAACGCTCAGGCCGGCAGGCGTGCGCTGGAGCTTGTGCTGGCTATTTATAAATCTGCGGCAGAAGGAAGGCCGGTGAAGCTGCCGCTGGGGGATTGTTCTGCGATGGATTTTAAGGGCAGGTTTGCATAAGATATGCTGCTTTTTGTATTTGGTGCATGAAAGGTATCGGGAGGTTATGGATAAAACGAAAAATTATTTTGTGCATCCGTCGTGCTTTATCGATGAAGATGTGCAGATAGGGGAGAGTACAAAAATATGGCATTTTTCCCATATACAGTCCGGGGCAAGGATAGGAAGGAACTGTTCTCTGGGACAGGGTGTAAACATATCAAATAACGTAAAAATTGGAGACGGAGTAAAAATACAGAACCATGTATCAGTATATGAAGGAGTGGAACTGGAGGATTATGTATTTTGCGGGCCTTCCTGTGTTTTTACGAATGATGTCAGTCCAAGGGCGAGATACCCCAAAAACCATCAGTATAAAAAAACACTGATAAAACATGATGCCTCACTGGGTGCAAACTGTACGATTGTCTGCGGCCATACCGTCGGGGAATTTGCATTCATAGCTGCCGGGGCAGTCGTGACAAAGGATGTGCCGCCGCATGCGCTGATGGCCGGGGTTCCGGCGAAACAAACAGGATGGGTGTGTGAATGCGGGCGGGTGCTGGATGGCGTAAAAAGATGCCCGGACTGCGGGAAAGAAATAAACTGGCAAAGCAGGAACGATGAAAATTATTATATCTCATGATGTCGACCACTTGTTTGCAGCAGACCATATGTTCAAAGATTTGATTCTTGAAAAACTGTGGGTTCGAAGCTTTCTTTATCTGCTGCAGGGCAAAATCGGCCTGAAAACATTTTTATACCGCCTCTTTCTTCTCTTGCATAACCGGATGACAAGAATCGATGAGGTTATGAAATTTGATAAGGAACATGGCATACCATCCGTTTTTTTCTTTGGCATGGCGAACGGGCTTGGCATGTCTTATTCACAAAAAAGGGCACTTCCGTTTATCAGGAAGGTAATCGCAAATGGATTTGATGCCGGAGTACATGGGATTGATTATATACGGCCAGACAGGATAAAAAAAGAACATGATGATTTTTCCAGGCTGGCCGGCAAAGATGTATTTGGCATACGAAACCATTATGTCCGTTTTCAGGAAGAAACGTTTTCGAAGATGAATGAGGCGGGGTATCTGTTTGATTCTACATGGTTTAACAAGAATACACTGGAACTGAGAAAACCGTATAAAGTCGGGAATATGTGGGAATTTCCCCTGCATATTATGGATGGTTATATCTGTAAAGAAGGAAAATTGAAAGAGGGCATAAGAGCAGCCATACAGGCGGTTGAAAAGGCAGACAGGATGGGGATGCCCTACTGTACGATACTGTTTCATGACTATCTGTTTGATGATAAATTTTCACCGCAGATGAAGCGCTGGTATATCGAAACAGTGAAATATTGTGAGAAAAAAGGGTATGAGTTCATCTCATACAGACAGGCCATAGAGGAGATGGAACGTTGACAGATTATAGCACGGCGTATGCCAATAACATATTTGAACAGCCCTGGTGGCTGGATATTGTTGCGCCAGGTTCCTGGAAGGAGACAGTTTCAAGGGGAAAAGACGGGAAGGTACAGGCGCGTGCTGTATTTGTCCATGACCATAAAAAAGTTTTTATGCCGGAATTCACACAGACGCTGGGAATCTGGATGGACAGTACCTTGCAAGCAGACTATGGCAGGCAGAAAACGGTTATCTATGAACTGTTTGAAGAAATAAATACATACAGGGATATTTCATTTCATCTGGCCCCGGAAAATAAATATATTTTACCGTTTCGCTGGATGGGGTACAGCCTTGAGCCAAGATTTACATACCGGCTGTATGGCCTTTTGGATGCAGATTCCCTTTATGCCGGTTTTAACAAGACGGCAAAGAAAAATATAAAATCAGCGAAAAACAAAGTTGCCATTCACCGTGAAACAGATATGGATGCACTGCTGGGCCTGCTGGATAAGACATTTGAGGCACAGAACCGGAAAAATCCCATGAATAAGGACATGATTCAAAAAATTGTCGAAACCTGTGACCAGAACGGAGCCGGGCAGTATCTGGATGCCAGGGATGCTGATGGAAACATTCATTCCTGTGCTTATTTTGTATTTGATGAAAAAACATGGTATTACCTGTTTGGCGCGTCGCATCCGGATTATAAAAGCAGCGGTGCACAGAGCCTGGTAATCTGGGAAGGCATTCAGATGGCTTCAAAAAAATCGGGAATTTTTGATTTTGAAGGTTCAATGATAGAAGGAATTGAGAATTTTTTCAGGCAGTTTGGCGGGGAGTGTGTGCCTTATTATGCGGTAAGGAAAAATGGATTTTTAAAAGAGATGGTGCATGTGTTGAAACCAAGGGTGAAGAAGCTGGCTGGATATAAAATATAGGGCTCCAAGGGTAAAAACGGACTGGCTGTCACATGCAACGATAATATCAGGATAAAAATCTGAATGGGATTGATGTATCAAGAGATGCTGCTAAGTGGAAAGCATTTGAATGGATGTATAAGTTATGGAAAAAAAGCGGATAAGAATCTGCCATTTTACAAGTGCGCATGATTCGCATGATGACAGAATTTATTTAAAAGAGTGCATGTCTTTAAGTGAGGCGGGATATCAGGTATATCTCGCTGCAAGAGGAAGCAGCGAAAACGGGGCAGTTAAGATTGCCGGATGCGGGGAGCCGCACAGCAGGCTTGACAGGATTTTATTTTTTTCCAGAAGGGTTTATAACAGAGCCAGAAAGCTTGACTGTGACATTTATCATTTTCATGACCCGGAGCTGCTTTTTTACGGCCTGAAATTAAAAAGGCAGGGCAAAAAAGTTATTTTTGACAGTCATGAGGATGTACCGGCACAGATTCTGGATAAATACTGGATTCCCAAATGTTTGCGGCGTATATTGTCGTTTGCCTATAAACACTATGAAACTTATGTGGTCAGACAGCTGGATGCAGTTGTAGCTGCTACCGGGCATATTGCCAGATGTTTTAAGGGGCGGGCACGCAGGATTGTTGTAATTCATAATTATCCAAAGCTGGATGATATTGTGTTTCAGTCTGCTCCTTTTTCGGAGAGGAAACAGGCAGTCTGTTATGCTGGCGGAATCAGTGAAATCAGGGGAGAAAAAATCATGATAGAAGCGATGCAGGGAATAGACGCTGATTTGATTCTGGCTGGCGAACATGAAATGGTTTCCTATCCCAATACTTCCGGGGGATTTGATATATGCAGGGAAGCTGGACAGGAATGCCGTTAACAGTCTGTATGGAAATTCCAGGGCAGGGCTGTGTCTGCTTTATCCAACGGATAACTATATCAATTCCCTTCCGGTTAAGATGTTTGAATATATGGCAGCCGGGCTGCCTTTTGTGGCATCAGATTTTCCGCTGTGGAAAAAAATTGCAAGAGAGACGAAAGCAGGAATATGCGTGAATGCGGAAAATATACCGGAGATACAGACGGCGGTCAAAAAGCTGCTTCAAGATAATGAAATGGCGGAAGAAATGGGAAGAAACGGGAGAAAATCCATTGAGAAAAAGTATCATTGGAACATAGAGGCGGGAAAGCTGGAGCGGTTATACCGGAAAGTGATGAGATGATAAGATATATTGGGAAAATTGGAAGAAAAGAAATAAATGAATTGTATGGGAATAGCAGGGCGGGCTTGCTGTTATACCAGCCGGCACAGAATCATTTTGAGGCGCAGCCTATCAAGATGTTTGAGTATATGGCAGCCGGGCTTCCTGTAATAGCATCGGGTTTTCCGCTGTGGAGACGCATTATAAAAAGAGAGAAGTGCGGGCTGTGTGCAGATTGTACAAAGCCTGGAGAAGTAAAGAAAGCGATTTTGTTTTTGCTAAATAATTTGGAAGAAGCACAGCAGATGGGGAGAAATGGCAGAAAAGCAGTTGAATGTTATTATAATTGGGGAAAAGAGCAGGAAAAGCTTCTGGAACTCTATAGAAAGATATAGTAAGGATAAAAATGCCTATGTCTGGTCACAGTATGGTTTTTCAGAGAAAATAAGAAATAACGCAGGAGGAAGTATTTGACGTTAACAGAAATGAATATAAAAAAAATACGAATTCGTTCAAAAATCAGTGTTCAGGAAGCTGTTTCGTGTGTATTTGTTTTGTGGCTGTTAAATCCTATTACGCATGATTATCTCAGTCCGGCTTATGTAATTGTAATAGCTGCCATGTGGTATTTTACAGCAAATTCACAAAATAAAAGTGCAATGGGGAAAGCGTTAAACAGCAAAGCATTTATATTTGCGTGGTTTTATCCTTTATTTATGCTGATTTATGTTGCTGCCGGGCATGCGAAACTGGAAAAAAGCAGCATTGGCATGCCGTTAATCGTGCTTTTTTATATGTATTGCTATTATAGAAATAACAAAAAAGACGACAGCCTGATTTTAAAGAGCAGTATTTTTTATTTTATTCTGATGGCAAGCTACACGCTTTTGGAGTTAAAAAAGAATCCATATATATCCAGACTGCTGGCAAATGGAGATAAGGTATTTAAAGCAGATTTTCTTTCGCCGCTTACGGCGGGGTATACCGAAATTTATTATTTGGTTTTTTTTGTGATATCGGCGTTTGGAGCAGCTTTGATCTATAAAAAACGAAATTTCAGATATTTTTATGCGTTGCTGATAGCATTGCTGCTTTTTTTGTTTATAAGGGCACAGTACACAATTGCAATTCTGCTTGTTTTGCTGGGAACAGCGCTTGCCTGGTTTACAAGATACCGAAACAAGTCTGTCTGGTTAGTTTTTGTAAATATGTTTTTCATAATTTTATTGATGTTTCTCATATTTGGTACAGACAGCCTGGCGGAATTTGTTTACCTGGTATCAGATATGATTCCGGATGGTATATTAAAAAACAGGGTTATTCAGATTGGTGATTTGTTTTATAGTGGCAATCCGATGATGCAGGGAAGAAATGGGGCAGTTGTCAGATTTCAGCTGTATTCAAAATCGTGGAATACATTTTTATCTAATTTTTTCTTTGGAGTTGGGGATAGCGAAATGGCATTAGCTCTTGTGGGAGGCCACTCCACTTTTATTGACCGGCTGGCGAGATATGGAATTTTTGGCGGAGGACTGTATATTATATCACGTATTTACATATTGATTCTTGTTAGAAAGACGATTTCTGACAGATGGAAACGTTTATATAGTATCAATATGGTGATATTTCTATTGTTGAGCATTTTAAATACTTCAAACCGAAATAGTTTTTTGATGATGTTAATTGTAATTTTACCATTGTTTTTTGAATGCATAGAAGAAAAATTACGAATAGAAAGCCAGTATAGTGAGAGGAAAGAAAATTGTGAATATATTAATGATAGGGAGAGGAATTCCGGCAAAACAGAATCCTGAGTTTGGAATTTTTGAAATGGACCAGGCAAAAGCAGTAGCCAGAGCTGGAAATCATGTGATATATTTTGCTGTTGATTTGCGGTCGCTTCGAAGATGGAGAAAGTGGGGATTAATACAGGGCAGATATGACGGAGTAGAGTGGTTCGTATATAATCTGCCGATTGGCCCTATTCCGCTGCGGATTAGAAGTATTCTGGGAAGAATTGTGTTAAATAAAATGTATGACCGTATTTTACAAAATTCTCCAGATGTAATTCATGCACATTTTGCACATATAGGATATATGGCTATCGATATTATAAAGAAAAATCATATTCCGTTTATAATTACAGAACATTTAAGCGATATGAATAACGAAGTTATTGGGGATAATATTTTAAATATAGCAAAAGAAACGTTCCATAATGCCAGTCGGGTGATAGCTGTCAGCAACACCCTGGCAGACAGCATTAAGAAGAAAACAGGAGTGAATTGTGAGGTGATTCCAAACATAATGGGAGAATCCTCTTTTTTTAAATGCAGGAAGATACCACATAAAGGAATGCGGTACATTGCAACATGTAGCTTGATAGAACGTAAAAGACCGAAATTATTGGTTCAAAGTTTTTTTAAACTGTATTCCAAGTATAAAGATGTTTATTTGGGATTTATAGGAGATGGAGAACAGCGCCATATGCTGGAGAACCTAGTAAAAAAATTAGGAATTGAAAAAAGGGTCAGATTTTATGGAAAACGGACAAGGGAACAGATGGCTAAAATATATAGAAAATATGATTGTTTTGTTCTGCCTTCTGCAAGAGAAACCTTTGGTGTGGCATATATTGAAGCGATGTCTGCCGGACTGCCAGTAATAGCTACAATATGTGGAGGCCCGGAAGAATTTGTAACAAAAGAGAATGGAA
The DNA here is from genome assembly GCA_910579075.1 of uncultured Eubacterium sp. Lineage (GTDB taxonomy): Bacteria > Bacillota > Clostridia > Lachnospirales > Lachnospiraceae > Eubacterium_J. Next base: position 2,615 of record CAJTSV010000042.1, on the reverse strand, counting down.
TGCTTATATCAATAGATAATGAACAGGAATTAACTGACGCAATGGAAAAAATGTACCATACAAACAAAGAATATGATGTAAATAAAATGAGAGCATATATTCAGGAACATTTTTCAATGGAAGCTGTGGCAGATAGAATTTGTGCTGTTTATAAAAAGGTGCTTCGTGAAAGCCTGTAATAGTTTCTATATGTTCTGGTTTTCATGGCAGATACTTTGAATCAAAGGAGAAACGGGGAATACTAGAAAAAATGAGGATAATTTTTGTTACAAATCTTGAATTATGGTCAATGGGAATGGGAAAAGGAGGAGAAGCTTTTACTCAGACTATAAAAAAATACAAAAATGATAATAATCTCGTATATTTAGTATCAGATATAGCAAAGAATCAAAAAACCAATATTATAAATCCTAAATATAATATACTTGTTAAACCGTCGTTTGCTAAAAAATTTATTCACATCAGAAAGATTGGATTGTTATTTCGATATATTGACCATTTTATTACAACTTATCGGTTTGAGAAGGCGATTATTAGAATCATTAATCAGAAAAAAGATGTACAGACAGTTCTTTATGCATATGAAGTGAATGGCGTGAAGGCATGTAAAAATGTTTCTATGCGATTTAAACTGCCTTTAGTGACAAGATTTCAGGGAACAAAGATGGTATCGTACCAATATACATGGAGAAACCGGATTCTTAGATATCCCCATTACCAGGCTTTAGGAACTGCCGCTGATTTAATCATAATGACTGATGATGGGACAAAAGGGGCGGAGATTCTTGACAATATTGGTAATCAAAGTCCGCGGCTTTTTTTGAAAAATGGACTGGATTTAATGAAAAACGATGCTGCTATTGATGCATCAGAACTTAGAAGCAGGTATGTAAAAAATGCAGGAGACACTATATTTTTAACTGTAAGCAGGCTGACAGGATGGAAAAGGGTAGACAGGGTAATTCACGGATTTGCAGACTATCTGAGGCAGGGAGGAAAAGGTAAATTAATTATTGTTGGTGATGGGGACTGCAGAACCTTTTTAGAGGAACTTGCCTGTGATTTGAAAATCAGTGAAAATATCTATTTCACTGGGGCTGTGAAACATGAGGATGTTTATAAATTCATGGCTTGTGCAGATGTATTTTTATCTTTTTTTGATATGTCAAACGTAGGAAATCCGTTACTGGAAGCAATGACGATTGGAAAATGCATTGTGACTTATGATGTGGGTGATACTAAGAAATTGATAAACGGCAGTAATGGTGTATTGCTGACAGCTCAGACATTACACAGGCTTGGCGATGTTATGCTTGAATTATCCCAAAATCCACAAAAAAGAGAAAACCTGGGAAAAAAAGCAAAGGAATATGCAATGGCAAATTTTATGACATGGGAGAAAAGAATGGATATTGAATATGAAGCTGTTTTATCATTGGGACATTAAATGACTTTTCAAATAGAGGAGAGCGGCATGTTTTTTTACATAGCAGGATTTCTGATGTCGAAGTTAGAAAATATGAAAATCCGGTATCTGTCAAAAAAGAATTCTGAAGCAGTAAATAACCGGGGGGGGGTAATAGGGGGCAGGGCAATACTGTCAAATCCACAGAATATCACAATTGGAAAGAATTCATATATCAATGGGGGATATATAGAAGCATCACCAAATTCAAAAATTATGATTGGAGAAAACTGTTTAATATCCTATGAAGTTCATATCAGGGTTGGAATGCATAATTATAAAAACAGATCAATGCTGATTAGAGAACAGGGAAGCAGAGAAGCTGATGTAAATATTAAAAATGATGTCTGGATAGGTTTCGGTGTACAGATTATGCCAGGCGTAACAATCCATGACGGTTGTGTGATAGGAGCTGGTGCAGTTGTTACAAAAGATACGGAACCATACGGGGTATACGCTGGAATTCCGGCAAAAAAAATTGGACAGCGTATAGAATTCAATATAGAAGGAGTAGAATATGTCAAGAGGTCTTGAAAGAGAAAAAAATCTGCCAAAGGAAAGATATGAAATTGCGGGATATTTTAATGAAAGACAGTGGGCTTCCTATCTATTTATTATAAGTTCGGTTATTCAATATATTCCTAAAAATGAAAAAATACTGGAAATAGGGCTTGGGGGGGGGTACGTCTCAATTTTGCTTGAGCGGCTGGGCTATGAAGTGACTACTTATGATGTAAACGAAAATCTGCATCCGTCAAGAGTTGCAGATATATCTGCTGAAGAAATACCGGAAGAAGATATAAAACGTTATGGATGTGTTATTTGTGCAGAAGTTTTAGAACATATTCCGTTTGAAAAATTTACTAAATGCATTTCGAATATTGAAAGAACATGTACAGGTAAAGTTATTCTGACAGTTCCAGATGCCTGTGTGAAAAAACAGATGCAGCTTACTTTTGGGGGAAGAACACTGCGTTCAAAAATATTTCATTTATATAAAAGAAAAAATATTGCAGATATTCATTTCTGGGAGCTGAATTATCAGAAAGAACATAAGTATGAAAATGTCAGAAAGCTGATAGAAGAAAAACTTGAAATGTGTAAAGAACATGTAGTAGAGGGAAAGTCATTATCACACATATGTGAATTA
>CAJTSV010000041.1:21607-28608 GCA_910579075.1 uncultured Eubacterium sp. | reverse complement strand
ATTGTAAGTTAATTGCACTGCAAAAGGCATAGAATATTTCATCTATGCCTTTTAACAACGGAATTATTTATCTGCCCTGTATATATTCCTCGTTTTGTCTCTGATACATAGGACGGTTCTCCCTTGTACGTTCTTCCGGTTCCATATCCTCCATGAAACTCTCCACCGCCTTTACATACACCTCTGCCAGCTCTAACGTACATATCCGGTTCTCCGGCATGATTTCCTCTCTTATTTCAGAAACCTTTACAGCCTGTTCCTTCTGCACATTCCAGAATCCCGCCAGCCTGTACTCCGTTCCCCGTCCGTTATAGTCCTCATACACCGGAACCACTTCCCCTGTGGAAGTCTGCCACGAGTGAAGTGGTATACTAAAACTGGACACGGAGTGTTATACGTCCCGATATCCGGGTCGGCAAACACGGGAACGGCTCCTGCACGCGACACGGCCAGCGCAGTCGCGATAAATGTATTGGCCGGTACAAGCACCTCGTCCCCCGGCCCGATGCCAAGCGCCCTTAAGGCCAGGCAGACGGCATCCAGGCCGGATGCCGTGCCGACACAGTATTTCGTCCCGCAGTACGCGGCAAATTCCTGCTCGAAAAGGCTCAGTTCCGTTCCCTGGATAAAGCAGCTTTTTTCCAAAACCCTGCGGTATGCTTCATCCAGCCCGCTGCGGATTTCCCGGTGCATCGGGCGCAGGTCCGCAAACGGGATCTGGTTTGGCGGTATCTGGTTCATATGCAATTACTTCCTTTACTAAAATTTCAACAAACTGTTCTGCACCGGCTTTATTCAAATGGTCGCTGTCCATAAATAATTCCGGATGCCCTGCAAAACGCTCATCGGATGAATAATCATAATATTCAGCCCCGGTGCTTTCTGCAATTTCTTCCATGAGCCGGTAAAAATCTTCCTGAAAAGACGTATCTGCTTCCCTGACAGCGTCCTGGTATTCCTTCAGAAACGGCGTTGTTACAAGAACCGGCCTTGCGCCGGATTCCCGGCACAGGGCTGCCAGCCTGTACAGGGCGCTGATTTCTTCCTGATTGCAAATCCTGTTTCCGCTTTCATCCAGCTTGTCTGTAACGATATGCCTTTCGGCCGCTGCCCGCGCATTTTCCAGAAGCGGAATATCAGAAGCCTTTTTGTTCCATTCTTCCATAACGGATTCCCTGTTTCCGCCTGCACACTTGAGGGCTGCTTTCAGGATATTTTCATAAGCAGACAGCACTGGAAAAATCCTCACATAAATATCCGTTTCCAGATGGTAATCCTTTACCTTTTCCTTTGGCAGAATTTTATAATACCGCCTGTTTTTTGATTCAAAATCTCCCGCCAGTTCTTCTGCTTTTCCATACAGCGAAAAATAGGAAACCGGCAGGAACACAGCCGCACCCTTCTGAATGCGGTCCTGATAAGCTTCAAAAATACGGGCATCATACGAAAGCATCTGTGAGCTGAGCGCAAAATTAAAGCAGCCATACTGCTGCTGTATCTTATCATAGCAGAATCCATACAGCCCGTGGCTGGAGCCGAAATTGCATATCTGAATTTTTTCCGGCATATTTTGAAATTTTTTGGTCTGGCTGGTATCATCCCATTTCTGATACCATGCATTGATTCCGGAAACAAGCAGCGCTGTACATAAAACATACGCCAGAAGTTTCCAGGCAAGTCTTCCTCTCCTGTTTGACATCGCTCCTAAAACTGAAAATAAACAAATTCAGCTGCTGCTCCTTTCTGGGAAAATAAAACCACGAGAACCCCAAGCATGACGAAAAGCACCCATTCCACTGCCGGGTTTTTCAAAAAAAGCTCCATGCATCCGGTCTTCTGTCCCTTATTGCGGTATAAAAAATAATCAGCTGCCAGCAGAATAACGATAAGAAACGCAAGGTAAGCCAGCCTGAATTTATTAATATCAAGGCTGATATATCCATTGCGGATATAGGACGCCGGGGACGTTATGCCGTTTCGCATATTTGACAGCACATACACGGCGTCAGCCAGGTTATCTGCCCGGAAAAAGACCCATGCCGCATTGCAGAATCCGAATACTGCTGCCCATGAAATAAATCTTCCCAGCCTGAACTGCCGCAGCCTGCCCAGCGGCCCGCACAGCATATGCTCTATAACCTGTGCAAGCCCGTGAATCGCGCCCCAGGCCAGGAACGTCCAGTCTGCCCCGTGCCAGATGCCGCTTGCCAGAAATGTAATCAGCAGGTTGCGACATCTTCGCGCTGCAGGACACCGGCTTCCGCCCAGCGGAATATACACATAATCCCGGAACCATGCGGAAAGCGAAATATGCCACCGTTTCCAGAATTCCTGTATGGAAGCAGCAAAATACGGCGCTGCAAAATTATCCATGAAATCAATTCCCAGAAGCTTTGCCGTCCCGGCTGCAATATCGGAATACCCCGAAAAATCACAGTAAATCTGGAGCGAAAAAAAGAAAGCTGCCACTGCCAGCGCAAGCCCTTCGTAATCTGCAAGATTTCCATACACCTGGTTTACATAGACAGCCAGCGTATCAGCCACCACTATTTTTTTGTAATAGCCCCACAGCATCGCTTTTAATCCGCTGATACATGCGGACTCCTCAAATTTTTTCACAGACTTCAGCTGCGGCAGCAGGTTTCCTGCCCGTTCTATCGGCCCTGCTACAAGCTGCGGGAAAAACGACACGAACAGGGCATAATAGCCAAAATGATGTTCTGCCTCCACCTTCCCCCCGGTAAACATCGATGACATAGCTGACGGTCTGGAAGGTATAAAAAGAAATCCCGATCGGGAGAAGAAGGTTCAAAACAGGTGCTCCGGCTTCCCTGGGAAACAGATGCAGGCTGCTTCCCATGCTGAAAATAATTTCTGCCACAAAATTAAGATATTTAAATACAAACAAAATCCCGAAACAGAACACTGCCGCAAGAAACAGCATGATTTTTTTCGCCCGCTCCCCCGCCGCTTCCATAAAAAGCGCCGATACATACGAAACCGCTGTTGCTGCCAGGATAAGGACAGCATAAGCCGGATTCCAGCACATATAAAAATAATAGCTTGCGGCTAAAAGCAGCATCCAGCGGTATCTGTGCGGCAGCACCCAGTGCAGGATGCATACGGCTGGAAGAAAAATAATGTATGAAAACGAATTGAACAGCATTGTTTTATCTCCTGTTTTTTCAAATAAAAATAAGCACGCTGGGCGAACTTTCTATGTATCATAAGCCCCGCAGTAGGCAGGCTTTACATAACATTTTATGGTAAATTGTTATGCCGCCTTCCGTGCTGAAAATCCCGCAAGGCTTTTATCTGCAAGGGTTTGACGGACGTACTGAATGCCTGGTGTTTATGCCTGTGCGTGCATTTTTACCAAGCCTGCCGTTTCGCGTTATTTTTTGTTTTATTTTTTGAATTTGTGTAAAATATATGAAAAAGACCTGTTCAAAAGCGAAAATGAAAAGAATATTCGTGAATATTACTAAATTTTTCCATTTGTATTGCATTCATAAAAGAATTGCGATAGAATATCTTAAGATAACAATATACCATAATTTGTTATCCAATGCGAAACCCTGTAAAGCCCGCACGCTGCACCCGCATACGGCATAGCCGGCTTTCCTTCTTCCGATTTTACCAGATATCCGCATCTGGAACTTCAAAAACCAACTGTGACTTCGTCACTGACTCCCACACAAATTTCCAGTATAATACCAGAATAAAAAAACAAAAAGGAGATTATCATGGCAAAACGAAAAGCTTCTGTCAGCATCCGCGAATGCGTTGCCTGCGGCTGCTGCATGAAAGTCTGTCCAAGAAATGCCATTACGGTACCAAAAGGCATACATGCCGTAATCAGTCCCAGCCTGTGCGTCGGCTGCGGGTTATGTGCCAGGGAATGCCCGGCGGGAGTTATCACACTGGAGGTGGCAGAATCATGAAGCAGAAAAAGAAATGGTACGATTACCTCTGGATTGTTTCGCTTACTTATTTAATCCTTGGATTTTTTAATATCCTGTTTGCCTGGCTTGGGCTTTTGTGTTTCTTTATACCGCTTATGATATCCATTGCAGGCGGAACCAAGGCCTACTGCAACCGGTACTGCGGCAGGGGACAGCTGTTCGCCCTGATTGGCGGCAGATTCGGTCTGTCCCGCAAAAAAGATATTCCAAAATGGATGAAATCCGGCTGGTTCCGCTACGGGTTTTTAATTTTCTTTTTTGTGATGTTCTTTCAGATGCTCTGGAATACTTATCTTGTATTCGCGGGCACAAAGAGCCTGGGCACGGCCGTAACGCTGCTGTGGACATTCCGGCTCCCGTGGCACTGGGCTTACCACGGCACCATTTTTTCAGAAGGCACGGCACAGTTTGCCTTCGGCTTTTACAGTGTCATGCTGACCTCCACCGTGCTGGGCTTTGTAACGATGATACTGTTCAAGCCGCGTTCCTGGTGCGTGTACTGCCCGATGGGAACCATGACGCAGCTCATATGCAGGGCCAGAAACGCAGGCTCCTCATCCAAATAACATCAGAGGGCAAGCTGGCGCAGCCGTTTCCTGTCCAGGATTTTGACACCGCTGCGGGACACTTCCACAATCCCCTCTTTTGCAAAATATTTCAGCATCCTTGAGACGACTTCACGGGCAGAACCCATATACCGGGCAATCTGCCCCTGTGTCAGCAATATGGCATCACTGCCGGTCCTTGCCGCTTCATCCGAAAGAAAAATGGCCAGCCGTTTGTCCATGCGCATAAACAGAATCTGCTGCATGACCCACATCACATCTGAAAAACGGCTGACCGCTGTTTCCAGTGCAAAAATTTTAATGTCTGGATTGCGCTGCGATACGGCCGCAAACGCAGGCCCGCTTATCACATAGCACCTGCTGTCTTCTTCCGCATCCGCAAATACTTCAAACGTAATGGATTCCAGCACACAGGATGCAGAAAGCATGCACATATCCCCCGGATGCAGGCGGTACAGCGTAATGTCCCTGCCTTCGTCTGACATCATATACAGCCGGATGCTGCCCGAACGGACAAAAATCACGCCAAAGCAGTCATTTCCATTGTAAATATGCTCCCCCTTTGAAAAAGCAGCCGTATGTGAATTCTGGCAGATGTATATCCTTTCTCCCTCTGGTATCGTGTCCCAAAACGGGAATATGTCCCTGTATACAGGTTCAAACTCAAATTCCGGCATATTCAGCTCCATTTCCTTCCTGCCGGATATCCGGCATTTCACCAGCTGGCAGTCTCCCGCAGCATGTCTTGCAGATACCCGCCATCAATCAGGACTTCCTTTCCCCGGAAAGCAAATCCGTATATCCTGATTTTATTTTCCAAAATACCTTTGTTTTTCAGCGATTGCGCATATTTTTTATCCATAATCTGCCCAAGTGCGGCATGTACGGTGTCTTCCAGGCTTTCCTCTTTTTTTCCATTCCATACTTTAAATTCAAATATAATTCCGTCATCCTTTACATCTTTTGGTTCCAGCATCACATCATACCTGCCGTACCCGCTTTCCCGGTTAGACGCCAGCACATAACGTCCGTCCAGCTCTGTCATCATGCCAAGGACAAGGCCATGGTAAAAGCTCTCCGGCTGCGCACGCTCCGATGGATGCTTTCCGGTATCAAAGCTGCTGACAACAGCCAGCGCAAGCTCATTCATAAAGCCGTTCATTCCCTCTGTATCATTTTCCAAAAGAGCCTTGATAAAACGGCTGTATGCAGGGCGGCACGGGCTAAACCAGCCTGAAAACAGATTTTCAAACATCACGCGCACTTCCAGGTTCACAATGTCCAGAAAATATTCTTTTCTTCCTTTTCTGCCAGTCCGGCTGCCCGTTATTTTCAAATACCCGCTGGCCAGAAACAGGCTCCATACTGCATTGCTGTCCATATCCGGCTGGCTGAAAACAATCTGCTCATCCAAAGCGGCACACAGCTGCTTCCCATTCATTAAATCTTCCATGGACGTTTTGATATCCGTATTTCCTTTTCTTATCAAATCCCCAATTAATTTATTCGAGCTTGTATTGGCCCAATATGCCGAAAACTCCCGGAACTTTAGAAAATTAAGAATCGACCACGGGTTGTAAATGCCGCCGCAGTTTCCAAACCGGAATCCGTCATACCAGCGCCTCACTTCTTCTTTCTCATGCATCAGACCGAAATCTTCCAGCGCAAGAAGCACTTCTTCCCCGGTAAAGCCAAAAGCTGTTTCATACATGCAGGATGCGGCCGTTACGACAGTCAGGTTATTTAAATCCGAAAAAACAGATTCCCTGCCCACTCTTGTAATGCCAGTCATAATACCGCGTTCCAGATAAGGATTTGTTTTAAAAGCAGCGTGGAACAGTCTGCCGATAAATCCGGACATTTCTTCCCAATAGCCGTTTACATACGCTTCCTGCATCGGCGTATCATATTCATCCAGCAGGATAATGACTTTTTTTCCATAATACCGGCACAGAAACCGGGAAAGCTGTCTTATCGATTCCGCTGCCGCCGCATCATTCATTGTAACCGAAATCCTTTGGAAAAATGCTGCATCCTCTCCCGCAAGAAATCCTTCTTCCAGCAGGAAGCGGCTGTCTGTGTACAGGTTTACAATCTGCTGGCAGAGCATTTCCCTTGCCGTTTCAAACCGGTTCCCCTTTACAGCTGCAAAGCTCAGAAAAATAACCGGCCAGGTTCCCTGCAGCTTCCTGTATGCCGGCTCCTTCCAGATAGAAAGGCCTTCAAATAAATCACTCCTGCCTGGATGCCTGATTGAAAAAAAATAATCCATCATGCTCATGGCAAGCGTTTTCCCAAACCTGCGCGGACGGGTAATCAGGGTAACCGCATCCCCATTTTCCCACCATTCTTTGATAAAATGCGTCTTATCCACATAAAAACAGTTATCCTCTATGATTTTTCCAAAATCCTGTATTCCAAGTGCGGTTTTTACAGCCATGCTGACACCCTCTTTCCCAGGCAGAACAGC
>CAJTSV010000041.1:0-21591 GCA_910579075.1 uncultured Eubacterium sp. | reverse complement strand
CCGCCGCTGCCTGAATCCTGATTTTATTTTATCCTTCCCGGAACCAAAAAGCAACCCTGCATTGTATGCATAAAAAAACAATTCTGTGCATTTATATATGCTAAAATGAAAACCAGATACTGGAAATACAGTGACAATAGCATGAACAGCAGCCATACGGAAAAAGACTGTTTTTTATGCGCCTGCAAAAGAAAGGGGTTGCGAAAATGTTTGCACACTTAAAAGTCCGGACCAAATTAATCATACTGACTGCCGCTGCCGCCATATCCATGCTGGTGATGGGCATCATCAACATGAATGGCATGAACCAGTCATATAAGCAGTCCGTTTCGAGCATAAAGGACCTTCTTTATGACGACTACGATACGCAGATTAAAGGCCAGGTAGAAAATGTCATTACGCTGCTGGAAGAAGAATACGAGAATTTTCAAAACGGGCTTATTACCGAAGACGAAGCAAAGAAAGCCGCCGCAGATATCGTGCGGGAGCTTCGTTACGGTGACTCCGGTTATTTCTGGATTGACACCTATGACGGGGACAATATCGTCCTGCCAGGCAGCAAAACCGAAGGCACAAACCGCCTGAATGAAAAAGACAGCCACGGAAAAGAGATGATTAAAGAAATCATTCAAAACGGGCGGCAGGCAGACGGCGGATATACCGAATATTACTATCCAAAGCAGGGCAGCACGGAGGATTCCTTAAAACGCGCCTACAGCAAAGCATTTGAGCCATGGCAGTGGGTCATAGGCACCGGAAATTATACCGATGACCTGGAAGACCACGCTGTCAAAAACAACGAAGATGTCAAAAAGATATTTACCCGGACAAGGCGGCTTTCGATGATGTCCATGGCCATATCCATCCTGCTGATGACAGCCATCGCGCTTTTGATTGTCACAGATATCGCAAAATCCTTAAAAGCCGCTTCCGAAGAATTAAACCACATGGCAGCGGGAGACTATACCAAAAATTTTATGAAAAAATTCCAGGGCCGGCGGGATGATTTCGGCAATCTCGCAAGGTGCATCAGCGATATGAAAACCGCTACGGCAAGCCTTATCCAGCATGTACAGCAAGAATCCGAAACCATCAGCAATGCAGCCGGCTCTGCCAGCGAATGCGTGGCCAAGCTCAACGATGATATCTCTAACGTATCTGCCGCAGCCGAGCAGCTGTCAGCCGGCATGGAAGAAACCGCCGCTACGACTACGCTCGCAAATGATTCTGCCGGGGAAGTCCACTCCTCTGTCCAGCACATTGCCCGCCGTTCCCAGGATGGCGCGCAGGGAGCCGCAGAAATCAAAGGCCGCGCAGGGGAAACCAACGAAAAGATAAAAAATGCACAGCACAAGGCTGCCCGCCTGAAAAAGGAAATCCAGCAGGATTTGGAAACCGCACTGGAAAATGCAAAAGTCATTGACCAGATTTATGAGCTCTCAGGCGTTATTATGAACGTCGTTTCCCAGACAAACCTGCTGTCCCTAAACGCTTCCATCGAAGCCGCCCGTGCCGGGGAAGCCGGAAAAGGCTTCGCTGTCGTAGCAGGCGAAATCGGCACCCTTGCCGAACAGTCCCGCCAGACGGTTATCCAGATACAGGAAGTGACCCAGGAAGTCACCCAGGCCGTACAGAATCTTTCTTCCAATGCACGCAAGCTGCTTGATTTTGTCATACATGATGTGACATCGGATTATGAAGGATTCCTGACAATCGGGGAACAGTATGACAAGGACGGTTCTTCGGTCGATTCCTTAATGAGCGAATTCAGCACGATTGCCCAGGAGCTGTTTCAAAATATGGAACATATCAAAAGCTCCATGAATGATATTTCCAAAGCCGCAGAAGAAGGCGCAGAGGGCACGACCGAAATCGCGCATCGCGCTTCCGTCATTGCGAAGGAATCCGCAGAAGTGCTTGAACAGGTCATGAAAACAAAGCAGAGCTCTGAAACGCTGCAGGCAGAAATCGGAAAATTCCACGTAAGTCCGTCAGAAGCATAAATACAGAAAAAAACAGACAGCCCGGATGCCAGGAAAAGAACACTTTCCGGCATCCGGGCTGCGGCTTATGTCTTTCATAAACCATGCAGGATGTATCTTCTGCTGCGGCTTATGCCTTCTATAAATCACACAGGCTGTATCTTCTGCTGCGGCTTATGCCTTCCATAAACCATGCAGGTTGCAGTAAGCATATACGGCCTCGACCTCGTCACCCTCGCAGACTGCGAAGCATACTTGCGGCTTGTCTCCCGGATGCAGCACCTTGCGCTGGTTGCCCTGTTTTGTCTGCAGGGAAACCCACTCGATGCTGTGCTCCGGCATCATCGGATGCTCAACAGAGCCTACATTTACTTTTACCAGATTCCCTTCCACCTGATACGACGGCACATGCTTTTCTACTGCAGCGTCCACGGTGCCCGGCACAAGCTCCTTCATTTTCTGTCCGCAGCACATCACCGGAACCCCGGCATCCTTTACCATCGCAATGATATTGCCGCAATGCTCGCAAATATAAAATTTCTGTTCCATGTCCTTTTCCTCACTTTCTTTTTACGCTTTCCGGATGTCAGGTGAATCCGATGCTTTTTCACTGCCTGCAGCCGGAAAGCATTTTTCTAATCTTACCCCAGATGCCCCGAAAAATCAAGTCCGAAGGCTTATGAAAATTTTACATCTTTTTCTGCAAATCCCAGAACTTGAGAAAATAAGCACCGGCTCCCAGTATCAGAACTCCCATAATGGAAAAACACGATACCACATTCATATATCCGGTAAAAACCAGCGCAAATACGACAAGAAACAAAGCTGCATACATGCAGATAAAAGCATACGCCAGGGCAGCAGTCTGTATCATCACATTCCGCTCGTCTTTTTCCTCGATTTCCATTTCCTTTGTCTTCATCCTGCTGTCCAGTAAAAGACATGCCCCGGCAAGCGCCAGAATGCTCCCGATAAGCGCCATCCCCGCCACAGCCAGGTCCGGCCTTGGAACCGGCAGAAATTTATACACTCCCATGCCATAAACAGCCAGTCCGGCCAGAATCAGAAAAACCCCCGCTGACAAAATCCAAATCATTGTTTTGTGTTTCATGCTTCTTCCTCCTCATAAATAAAAATATCTTCAATGGCCATCTGAAAATACCGTGCAATTTTAAATGCCAGAAGGATGGACGGATTGTACCTGCCATTTTCCAGCGAGCCGATTGTCTGGCGCGATACTTCCAGTGCAGCGGCTAATTCTTCCTGACGGATGCCGTGTATTCTGCGCAGTTCCCCTAACCGGTTTTTCATGTCTTCTTCCTTTCTACGGAAAGTCTGCTTTCCATATCTTTATTATAGGCATTTTCGGAACAATGTCAAGCTTATTTTCCATTTCTTATCTGCTTCCCTGCTGTCCAGGCGAATCTGCAGCAGTATGCCTGACTGGCACATTCCCATGCATTCCTGTCCGAATGCCGCTGCATTCCATGCATATCTGCAGCAGAAAACCGGACAGCTGTTTCCTTACCGCCGCTCCGCTGCCCTTGCCTTATCAAAAAACGTGCTCTTGGGAAGCCGGCAGGCCAGTGCCGCCTGGTTCAGCGTCAGCTCCTTTGCCCGCCACTTCCTGTGCACTTCCTCAAAATTATCCGGCAGCGGCACCTGGGGCCTTCCGAACTTCACGCCCCTCGCCTTTGCAGCAGCAATTCCTTCGGCCTGCCTCTGGCGGATGCTGATGCGCTCATTTTCCGCAACATAGCTTAACAGTGCCAGCACAATATCGCTGATAAACGTGCCCAGAAGGTTTTTATCCCGCCTTGTATCTAAAACCGGCATGTCAAGCACGACGATATCCGCCCCTTTTTCTTTTGTAATAATGCGCCACTGTTCATTTAAGTCCGAATAATTCCTTCCAAGCCGGTCGATGGATTTGACAAACAGAATGGAATTTTTATCCAGCCTGCGCAGCAGCTTCTGATACTGGGGCCTGTCAAAATTTTTTCCAGACTGCCGGTCTATGTATATCTTCGTTTCCGGCACGCCGTTTTCTTTTAACGCAATCAGCTGGCGGTCTTCTTTCTGTTCGTGGCTGCTTACACGGGCATAGCCAAATCGTTTTTTCTTCATCCTTCCTCCCTCATTTCTGGTTTCCGGCAGCAGGACATGCGTGCAGCTGCCAGCCGCGCCGCAAACCGTTATCTTTTGTTTTCCATAACCGTCCGGGCTGCTCCCTGCAATCCCATAAACGTTATACCCCAAATGTGTTACACTTTCCAGTAAAACAGATTTCAAAAAAGCGTTGACTTATTACCTACGCCGTGTTAATATAGTTATACCTACATAATGTTAACAAAAGAAAGGAGGCTTTTATGCAGCAGATTTCAGAATCCGAACTGATACTGATGAAAATCATCTGGAAATGCGGCGGCAGCGCGTTATTTTCCCTTATCATGGAAGAACTGGAGCAGGAACAGAGCGAATGGAAGAATAATACCGTCCTGACCCTGCTCTCCCGGCTGGCCGGAAAAAACTACTTAAAAACCCGCAAAATCGGCAGGCGCAATGAATACATTGCCACTGTAACCGAACAGGAATACCAGTCTGCGCAGACCCACGACTTTGTAGACCGGGTCTATGAAGGGAATGCCAAAAACCTGGTGGCAGCCCTGCTGCAGCAGGATTCCCTGACCGATAACGACTGGAACGAGCTGGAAGCATTCTGGAAACAGACTGTAAAAGAAAGGACGAAAGAATGAACCATTTTTTGAAAATACTGTTATCGCTTTCCCTGTCCGGCACGCTGCTGACACTGCTGCTGCTCCTGTTAAAACAGCTGTACAAAAACAGGTTCAGCAAATGCTGGCAGTACTATATCTGGCTGGCCGCAGCGCTCCGGTTCCTGCTGCCATTTACACCCGGGCATGCCCCTGTCAGCACTCTGTTCCAGGCAGCCGAAACAGCAGCCACAGCCCGCATGGCCCGGCTGTCCCCGCAGGAAGCACAAGGCACTGTTTCTGAAACTGGCAGCACATCACAGTCTGCAGGAAGACTGGCTGACAGCTCTCATTCCAGCCTGAACAACGGCATATCCGATACTGACAGATTTCTATATGCAGACAGCCAGAATGACAGCACAAATTCCAGTCCGGACAGCAGCATTTCCGATACTGGCAGACCGGCTGGCAGAACAGATACGGCTGTTCAGAAGGCAGTTCCTTACAGCCGGTTATCCAGGAATCTGCACTGGATATCAGCCTGCATATTCTGCACATGGCTCCTTGCGGCACTGGGACTGTTTTTTCGCAGAGTCTGCGCTTACCGGGGCTTTGTACGGCATATCCGCACAGAAGGCACCGCGGTATCGGACATCCGTCTGCTGAACCTGCTTGCGGCATGTGAAGAAGCCTGCGGCATCCAGAGGCCCGTGGAGCTTTATTACCATCCGCAGCCTGCTTCCCCCGTTATGACCGGCTTTTTTCATCCCTGCATTGCCATCCCGCGCAGCCGGATGAGCGACAGCACGCTTGCATTTATTTTTATGCATGAGCTGACTCATTACAAACGGCGTGACCTGTTTTACAAATGGCTTATCCAGGCAGCTGTCTGCATTCACTGGTTCAATCCTTTTATCCGGCTGCTCGAGCAGGAAACCGGCAGGGCCTGTGAGCTTTCCTGTGACGAAGCCGTCGTGCGTTCCTTAAATATAAAAGAAAAAACCGCTTATGGAGACACCCTGCTTATGTGCTCCAGAATAATCCCCGCTGGCACTGCTTCTTCCCTCACACTGACCGAAGGCGCAAAACAGCTCAAAGAAAGGCTTGGTGCGATTATGAATGAACAAAAAAGAACGAAAAAAACGACCGCTGCTGCGGCCGCTGTTACAGCAGGAATCTGTCTTGGCTCTTTCCTGATGGGCGGCTATGCAGCACCTGCGGCTCCTTACGCAAAACCCGGACAGTCCCTGAACGATACCCGGCAGGACGGCACATTGCCAGACAGGCATGCCGCTGCAAAAAATCCTTCCGCACTTCCCGATGCAGGCAGCCTGCCTGATACCATGTTATCCAAATACCGCAGCCTGCTTGCATTCCAAACCGACACTTACCAGGATATGACTATTGACAGCTTTCGTGAACACGCCGTTTCCGGGCTTGACACCCCACAGGGCATGGAACTGCTGCATGAAGCTGCCCGGGAAGACAGCATCCGTCTCAGCCGTTTTACGGATAAAGATGCATTTTTCCTGTATAATACGCTCCTGCCCCTGACAAGCGGCGTATGGAAAACAAGCCATATCACCAGTGCCGGTGCAGAGCGTCCCCTGCAAAACGGCCAGACAGCGGAGCTGGAATTCAATGCCACTGTAAAAATTTTAAACCGGGATATCAAAATATCGGAATATGAGCAGGCATACCGCGGGCTTTACCAGGCTGCACAAAGCTTTCTGTCATCCCAGACAGAAGCGGTTCTTGCAGATGCTTCGGCTTCCTCCTGTAAAAAAGTACAAAAGCAGGCGGAAAAAGCACTGAAAAAATACGCCGCAGCCGTCAGCCAGAACGGAAACATCCGTCTGTCCATTGACCGGTGCCTGTACGGCCCGGAAGGCTCCGCTGTCAATCCCAAAGCAGGAAAGCCGGAATTTGCCGAAACCACATCCAGCAGTATTCCGGCATATATCAGACAGGTCCTGTCCTTAAAAACAAACGGTTATCAGGACAGGAAGCTGAAAGACTTTTATAACGATGTTACGCAGCAGTATGAAAATGACCCATCTTTATGGGAAGCAAAAAACCGCCTGTTCCAGAATGGCTGCAGCCAGCTGAAAAGCCAGCTTTCCGAAGAAGATTACCTCTTTCTGACCGTAACACTGCCCTGTACAGAAAGCGAGTCGGATTATCCCCGTGACAGGACTGGAAACCTTCCGCCGGATTTCAGCCGCCAGTATGACCTGCCTTATCCAGAACTCCGCACAAGCGTGCATTTTGAATGGTGCGTCCGCTACGAGCCTGCTGACCCGGAGCTGACTGTCGGCCAGAGAGATGCGCTGATAATAAACATCATACATGGAATGGATGCATTCATGGCAGATACGCCGGAACATACGGACATTGGAAGCACGGCCTATCAGAAAAAAATGCGCCAGCGCCTGAAACAGCTGATAAAAGAAAACAGCGGCCGCGGGCTGGACATGACGATTTTCCAATGCGGCTGAACCCCATGCCGTAAATGGCCGTGCAGAAACCGGAATACAGCTGTTTCCAGATATCCCGGCCGTTTCGCATGCATAAACTCCTGCCTGTCTGCACATACTCTGATACCATAAACTAAGTATCTGATTGATTGAGAGGAGTTAGGAGCCATGACCTTCAGCGAACTGCACCGCAGCGTTTTAAAAGCAAAAAAAGACGGCACCCCGCTGCCAGAAAACCTCACCGATAAGGAGCAGCACCAGCTGGACTGCCTGCTGCACCCGGATGAACATCCGCTTGTCTGGAAGATGTCAGACTGTGACTGCAAGGATTCGGACTGTGTCGCAGCCTGCACCTTCCACGCGCTTGAAATCCATGACGGAAAAGCCGTCCTGAACCCGGATAAATGCACGGGCTGTGCGAAATGCATCGAAGCCTGCAAAAACCAGAACCTGACCTTCAGCCATGATTCCATCAAAGTACTGGAAATGTTAAAGGAACCGGAGCATCCGGTCTATGCCCTGATGGCCCCGGCATTTATCGGGCAGTTCGGGGCAGATGCCACCCCTTCCCGCGTCCGCAGCGCCCTCAAGCAGATTGGATTTGCCGGCATGATTGAAGTCGCTGCTTTTGCCGACATCCTGACCTTAAAAGAATCTCTGGAATTTACCCAGAACATGCAGCAGCCGGAAGCGTTCCAGCTGACCAGCTGCTGCTGTCCGGTCTGGATTAAGCTTATCCGCAAGGATTTCCAGAAAATTGCCGGACATCTTCCGGCATCCGTATCACCGATGATTGCCTGCGGGCGCATTGCCAAGCAGCTGCATAAAGGAATCCGTACCGTGTTTATCGGGCCGTGCCTGGCCAAAAAGGCCGAAGCAAAAGAGCCGGAGCTTGCGGGCGCAATTGATGCTGTCCTGACCTTCGAAGAACTGGGCTATATGTTTGATACGTTCCAGGTGGATTTTTCCCGGATAGAAGGGGAAGAAAAAGAACACTCCGCCGAAGCCGGACGGCTGTATGCGAGAACCGGCGGCGTCAGCCACGCTGTTTCGGAATGTGTCCGAAAGATTGCACCGGACTGCCATTTAGAGCCTGTATTTGCAAACGGCGTTGCAGACTGCAGGAAGCTGCTGGAAAACATTTTAAGCGGAAAAACCGACGGAAATTTCTTCGAAGGCATGGCATGCCCGGGCGGCTGCGTGGGCGGGCCCAAAAGAATGCTCGAACCAGTTCGGGCAGCCGGCATGGTAAATGATTATGCTGCGGCCGCGCCTTATAAAACCCCGGCAGAAAATCCTTATGTCATTGACCTGATTCACCGGCTGGGATTCTTTACGATAGAGGAATTTTTAAAAGGAAGCGATATCCTCACGCGGAGCCTTTAATCCGGATATCTATTTACGCATTGCGCCCTGTTTGCAGACTCTTTACTTCGTCAAGGGAGAGGCCAGCATATTCAGCGATTTTTTCGAGGGTCAAAATCCCATCCGCTATCATTCGTTTCGCTGTATCAATCATGGCCTCTCTCCGCTCCTGGGCACGCATATCTTCAATCACTTTACACATCTCGCTCACTACTTTCGGATTTTCCTTCAAATACTGTGCCCATTCTTGTATATGTTTCTTATTGAAACAGCCTCATTTATTTACGCACTGCGCCCTGTTTGCAGGCTTATTCTGTTACAAGCTCTACCTCAACCGGAATCTCTTTTTCCACGCTCTCGCCGGCAATCAGCTTCAAAGCCGTCTCAACTGCCGTTGCGCCCATCAGATCCGGCTTCTGGGCAACGGTTGCTGCCATTCTGCCTTCTGCAACTGCTGCCATTGCATCGTCGGTCGCATCAAAGCCGACGACCAGAATGTCTTTATTCCCAATAGCTTCCACTGCGCCAAGCGCCATTTCATCGTTATGTGCAAACACGCCCTGGATATCGGAATTGGCCTGCAGCATGTTTTCCATAACCGTCATGCCTTCGGAACGGTTGAAATTGGCTGTCTGGCTGGAAACAACATCCAGCTTTTCATCTGCCACATTGTGGAAGCCTTCCCCGCGGTCAATCGTTGCGCTGGCACCGGACACGCCCTGCAGCTCGGCCACCTTTGCATCTTCGCCAATCAGTCCCACCAGATATTCCGTCGCAGCTTCTGCACCGGCTACATTGTCCGAAGCTATCGCACAGTCTACATCCACGCCATTGACTACACGGTCAACCGACACAACCTTGATCCCTTTTGCCACGGCATCCTTCACTGCCGGAGCTACCGCATCCGAATCCACCGGATTTACGATAAGCACGCTGATGTTTTTGGAAATCAGGTCTTCAATGTCGTTCGTCTGCTTGGCTGCATCGTCTCCGGCATCCACGACAATCAGCTCTGCATCCTTTTCTGCGGCTGCTTCCTTTGCACCCTCGCTCAGGGTTACAAAGAACGGGTTATTCAGTGTCGAAACTGCCAGGCCGATAGAACCGCTTCCCGTGCCTGCATCCCCGTCCCCGCTGTCCTCGGAAGACTCCTTCTGGTCTTTTGTGCCGCCGCCTTCACCGTCTACCGATACCGCGCTGCAGGCTGTCAGGGAAAGCATCATAACGGATGCCAGTAATACCGCTGCTAATTTTTTCATCTTCATAATAAAATCCTCCTTCACTCATTTTCCATTTTTATAAAATACATGCATTTCTTATCGAAACACGCTGCCTGCGGCCGCATAGACTCAATTACAATTCTAATTTCTTTATCATGCCGAAGCCTTTCTTACCGCTTCCGGTCTGACATTACCGCAATGAGAATGACAATTCCCTTAACCACATCCTGATAGTAAGAAGTAACGCCAAGGATATTCAGCCCGTTATTTAATACCGCAATAATCAAAACACCTACAAATGTTTTCCAGATTCGCCCGCGTCCGCCGTTCATGCTGGTACCGCCGAGGGCAACGGCTGCAATCGCATCCAGCTCATAGCCGTCGCCCAGTGTCGGCTGTGCGGAGCCAAGGCGGGAAAGCAGAATCAGGCCGGAAAGCGCTGCCATGCATCCGGATATCGCATAGGCTGCCATTTTCGTCAGGTCAATATTGACACCCGCCAGCTTTGCGGATTTCCAGTTGCTTCCGGTTGCATAAATCCTGCGCCCGAAGGTCGTCTTTTCCAGAATAAATACAAAGAGTGCAAAAATGACCAGAAACAGGATAACCGGAACCGGAATGCCGAAAATATTTCCTTTTCCCACAAGCTTTAAGAAAAAGCTGTCCCCCAGGTTGGAAATCGGCTTGCCGTCCATGAAAATCATGGTCAGGCCCCGGTATACCGTCATCGTAATCAGGGTTGCAATAAACGGCTGGAGCCGTCCTTTGGTTACAAGAAGGCCGCTGATAAGGCCGAATCCGGTACCGATAACAAGTGCCAGAAGCATGGCCAGGCCGACCGGCATCCCTTTTGTAATAAAGCTTGCACAAAACGCGGTGGTTAAGGCAAGCACGGAGCCTACGGAAAGGTCTATCCCGCCTGTCAGTATGACGCAGGTCATGCCGAATGCGATAAATCCGTTAATCGATGACTGCCGCAGCAGTGATAAAAAGTTGCTGACTGTCCGAAATTCCGGGCTGATGATGCTTATCATTACAGCCAGAAGGACAAGTGCGATTAATGCGCCTAATTCCTGAATATAACTGCCTGCTTTTCTGCTATTCATGTAACTCCCCTCCTGTTGCGAATATCATTATATTTTCCTGGTCCGCATCTTCCTTATGTAAAATACCCCTGACATGGCCTTCCTGGACTACCATAATCCGGTCTGACATGCCAAGCACCTCTGGAAGCTCCGAAGATACCATAATAATGGCCACGCCTTTTTCTGCAAGTTCATTAATGATGCTGTAAATCTCCTTTTTTGCGCCGATATCCACGCCCCTGGTCGGCTCATCTAAAATAAGCACCTTCGGGTTTGTGTAAATCCATTTCGCAAAAACGACCTTCTGCTGGTTGCCGCCACTTAAGTTGCTGCACTCATGCTGCGGGCCGAAGCATTTGATATGCAGCTCCTCAATGCCGCGCTTTACCAGCTCATCCTCGGCACCCTTTTGCAGCACGCCGCTTTTGGATATGCGTCCGAGATTGGCAATGGAAATATTTTTCTGGATGCTTTCTTCTAACATCAGCCCTTCCACCTTGCGGTCTTCCGTAATAAATCCAATGCCGTTTTTCATCGCTTCCAGCGGGCTGCGGTTTTGAATCTGCTTCCCATCCAGGTAAATTTCCCCGGTTACATGCGGCATATTGCCAAAAATCGCCTGCATGATTTCCGTGCGGCCCGCGCCCATCAGGCCCGAAACTCCAAGCACTTCCCCGGCATGCACCTGAAACGACACGTTTTCAAATACCCCCGGGCAGCTTAAGCCCTTTACCTCAAAAGCCACGCCGCCGGTTTTTGCATTGCGCAGCGGATAACGCTCGCCGATTTCGCGACCAATCATCATCTTTACGACGTCGTTCATATCCGTCTCGCTGATTTTTTTCGTCCCGATATAAGAGCCGTCCCTCAGTATCGTAATCCGGTCGCACAGCTCAAAAATCTCCTCCATGCGGTGGGAAATATAGACAATCGAAACGCCCTTTTGTTTCAGCGAATTGATAACCTGAAACAGCACCGTTGTCTCGCTCTGGGTCAGCGCCGCGGTCGGCTCATCCATAATAATGACCTTCGCATCCACCATCAGCGCCTTTGCAATTTCAATCATCTGCTGCTGCCCGACCGACAGCTCATTCATCCGCTGTCCCGGGTCAATGTTTACGCCAAGGCGGTCTAAAATCTTACGGACTTCTTCACGCATCGCCTTTCTGTCACAGACACCGAACGCTTTTTTAATTTCTTTTCCAAGAAACATGTTTTCTTCCACCGTCAGGTCAAACAGCACGTTCAGCTCCTGATGAATAAACACAATTCCGGCCTTTTCTGCTTCCTGCGGATTTTTGTAGCAGACCTCCCGGCCATCCACGGTCACTGTCCCGGCATCTTTTGTATACACGCCCGTCAGTATTTTCATCAGCGTGGATTTCCCGGCACCGTTTTCTCCCATCAGCGCATGGGTTTCCCCATGGTCCAGCAGAAAGCCCGCGCTTTTGAGTACCGCATTTCCTCCAAACGACTTGTCGATTCCATGCATCTTAATCTGCATGCCCCTTCCCCCTCTCTCCTAAAAAATGCAGCCGGACTGCAGGATAATATTGGCATATGGCGTTGTTTCGCCCGTGCGGATGACCGCCCTGCAGGCTTTGGTCATTGCTTTTAACTGTGCATGCGGGACATATTCTGCCTCCGTCTGCATTTCTGCGCAATGCCCGTTTTTTCCTGCTTCATCCGTTTTGAAACCCGTTTCGCAACCGGTTTCAAAACGGGCCAGAAGACGGTATATTTCTGCCTCCGTCTGCGGGTTTTTCTCTTTTATCTCCTCGGCCAGATAAATCTTTTCGATTTTCATATCCCGGACAACTTCTTCGAGCACTTCTAAAAAAGACGGACAGCCGAAGCGGAGCGCCAGGTCTATCCGCTCCGTTTCTTCCGGTATCGGAAGGCCGCAGTCACCGATGCATATCTGGTCCGTGTGCCCCATATAGGAAAGCACCCGGGATATTTCACTGTTTAATATTCCCTGTCGTTTCATATTTTGTTTCCATGCTCCTTTTCTGCTTATTCCGGCTGTGCTGCGGTTTTTTCCAGTTCCTTTTCCACTTCCTGTGCGGACGGCATCCCGGCCTGCGCACCAAATTTTTCCGTAGAAAGGCTTGCTGCCGTATTGGCATATAATAAAGCTGCTTTCAAGTCATCTCCTGCTGCCCTTCTGACACAGAAAGCGCCGTTTAACGTATCTCCTGCACCCGTCGTGTCTGCTACCTGTGCCGGCCTTGCCGGAACCTGCAGGATTTCCCCGGATGCCAGGCAGGCGGACACGCCCTTCGAGCCCTGCGTGATAATCAGTTTTTCCGGGTACTGCTTCAAAAGCTCCGCTGTCTCTTTCCCTTCCCCGAAAATCAGCACTGCTTCATGCTCGTTCGGCGTGACATAGGTCACCTTTTCAATCACGCTCATTGGCACTTCTGCTGCCGGAGCCGGATTTAATACCGCCTGGATTCCATTTTCTGCACAGAAATCCACCACATAGGAAACAGTGTCCAGCGGGATTTCATGCTGGAGCACGACCATATCACACTCCTTTAAATAAGGCTTGATTTCGTCTATATATGCACGGTCTGCCCTGCCGTTTGCCCCCGGTACAACGATAATCGTATTGTCATTTTCTGCCACGGTTATCATGGCTATTCCAGTCGGCGTATCTTTGCAGACTTTGATGTGCTCTGTCTTTACCCCGGCCTGCTTTAAGTTTTCCAAAAGCAGCGCACCGTTGCCATCATCCCCCACGCAGCCGAACATTTCCACCTGCGCGCCCAGCTTTGCCATTGCCACAGCCTGGTTCGCACCCTTGCCGCCCGGTATCAGGCTGATGCTGTCCCCGCGCAGCGTCTCGCCCTTTTGCGGAATCCGCTCTGCCGTAACGGTCATATCCATGTTAATGCTCCCGACCACGGCCAGCTTTTTCATGCCCTGCGGCATTTTGTCCGTATTTCCTGTTTCCTGTTTCATAGCTTCACTCCTTTCTCCTTGTCGTCTGGCGTTCTACCAAAGAAACGTCCAGTATGTTTTCCTGCTGGAACGGCAGCCCCTGCCCATGGCGGATAATAATCTGGACTGCCATTGTCCCCATTTGTGTAATCGGCTGGATAATGGTTGTAAATTCCGGCGTAAACAGCCAGCTGAACCGGATATTGTCAAATCCGATAATCTGGATGTCCTGCGGCACGCGGTACCCCGCATTTGTCAGTATCTTATACGAAGCAATTGCAACCATATCGTTGCTTGCGATGATACCGTCCGCTTCCGGAAACCGCTCCACCAGCTCTTTTGCCGCACGCAGCCCGTCTTCATACTCATACAGGCAGTCCACGTACTGCTCTTTTACGCCATGTTCCCTGCAGGCCTTCTGATAACCCTGATACCTGCGCAGCCCGCTGGATAATTCCAGAGGCCCCCTTAAAAATACTACATTGCGGCAGCCACAGCTTAACAGATGCTCCGTGGCCATCTGCCCGCCCTTGTAATGGTCTGCTTCGATAGAAGCACTCTGTCCGCTCCCGGTCAGCCGCCGGTCTACAACGACTGTCGGAAGCCTGCATCTGGCCAGCTCCTGTCCGGTCTTGTCACTGTACGTCAGGATAATGATTCCGTCTGCTTTCATCTGGTTCAGAATCTGAATGTTCATCAGCTCTTTTTCCGTATTGTTATTGGAATTGCACAAAAGCATCCGGTAGCCATTCCGGTATGCCTCCTCCTCCACTGCTTTTGCAAGCTCGTTGTAGAAGGGGTTTTCAATGTTTGGAACAATGACTCCGATAATTTTGGATGACTGCTTGAACAGTGCCCTTGCCAGTTCATTTGGTTTGAAACCCGTTTCTTCTATCGCCGCCAGAACCCTCTGCTTCTTGTCTTCATCTACATTTGCTGTCCCGTTCATGACCCTTGATACGGTAGAAGCGGAAACCCCGGCTAATTTTGCAACTTCCCGGATGCCTGCCATTTCTGTTTCCTCCGTTTCGATATTTGAAACGCGTTTCTTATTGGTTAAAGTATATATGCTGTGTAGAGATTTGTCAATGCGGATTGTGATTTTCGCTGTTCTGCATAGTTTTTAGAGAATGATTTTGTGTATATTGCATATCTTTCAAAATCGCGGAATACTCATTATGACTTATTGGAGCAGCATTGTAAATGAAACCGACCTGTGCCACCCGGGAGGGACTCGGCATGGCCTGGCCGATGTGCTCGGGCTGCACAGCGAAGAAATTGACGGGCTCTGCGACGGAGAAACCAACCATTTCCTTCCTGTCAATGGCAATGAACTTCATCTGAAAGAAAGCTATGCCTGCCGGCATCTCTGCGATTTGGTCCGCCTAAAGGCCGCTGTCCCACTCATGGAATATGCAGACAATTTCTACAAAGGCTACCCGGCTCTGACTGTCCATAAATATGGGAGCGGACATGCATATTATATATGTGCCGATGCAGAAGCAGCTTTCTACCATGATTTTTATCAGCATATCATAACTGCACAGCAGATTCGTCCTATACTGGAGAGGATACCAGAAGGGATCGAGGTTTCCAGCCGCGTTCATAAAGATTTTGAATATGTGTTTGTCCATAATTATACAGATAGTGCGATTGATCTCTGTCTTCCTGATTATATAGAAATATTGTCAGGGAATTATAACGGGACTATATCAGTGTACACAGCCATAATCTTCCAAAGGACACCAGAATCATACGATAACCATGCACCGCAGACAAAACTTGCAGGCTGCCCCGTATCATGGTAAAATAAACCCATGAAACAGCAGGGAGAATAAAATGGCAGAAAAGAAAACTTATGAAAAACTGGAAGAACGCATCCGTGAACTGGAAAACCAGTTAAAAGGCACCGGAAACCGCGAATAAAAATCCCGGCTGCTTGGATTTTTATTCGGACGTGAGGAAAACAAGCGCTGGACGCTGTCACTTTACAACGCCATCCACGGCACGTCTTATGATGACATCTCTGCTGTTACCATCAATACAATTGAGGACGTGGTCTACATGGGCATGAAAAATGACCTTTCCATCCTTGTTTCGGAAATCGTAAGCCTTTACAGGACCTTAGAATTGTACGAACAGCAGAGTTCCTACAACCCAAACATGCCCGTCCGCGAATTTATGTATGCAGGAAAACTGTATGATAAATTCATCCATTCGGCAAGGCTCAACTGGTACGGCAAAAAGCTCCTGCCGCTCCCTCTGCCGAAACTGGTTGTTTTTTACAATGGCACAGACGAAAAAGAGGATGAATGCACATTGTCCTTAAGCGATGCATTCAAAGAAGAAATCCGCCGGAATGTGCTGCACAGATACAGCGGAATGAATGAAAAGACGGACGAAAGCCGGATTCAATCAGAAGTGGAAAAGATTTTCCGTGATGCTGATCCTGACATCGAAGTAAAAGTCAGGATGATAAATATCAACCACGGACATAACAGGGAGATGCTTTCAAAGTGCAGGCCGCTTGGGGAATACGCATGGTTTGTGGCACAGGTCAGGAATAACCAGGCAGACTGCAGCAGCACTGAGGATGATAAGCAGACGGGAATCTGCAGTGCCATTGACAGGGCCATTGATGAAATGCCGGAAGACTTTGAAATCACCCCGTCTGGTTTGCCACTTGTAAAACATTTTGCAAAAATGGTGTAAAAAAAGAGGCAGTTTCCTGCCATATTAAAACTGCTTTTTCGTATACACCATTATCAATACAGCCTAAAGAGTTCCTCTAAAAAATATGAAATTTTCCACCTATTCGCATTCATAAACTTTGTAAAAATTCTTCACGGCAGCCAGACATGGAACTGATTTATGCCTGCATATCAAAACTGGCTGTTTATCTCACAAAAACGCAGCCGGATATTATTCCGGAACAGCTGAAACATTATGCCGGCCCGAATGACTATAACCGCATTTTCTATCATCAGAGAAATGATGACATGCAGGCCGTTATCCAGAGACTGCTCACGGACAGCGGCTGTCTGCTGCATCTGTGCAGAACAGATTTTGAAGACGTGACGGAGTACCAGCTTTCTGCCAGATGCCTTTCCGGCCGGACTGTTGTGGAAAACGAAAAACGCCGCATGAGGACAGAGCGGGACGGTACAAAGAAGAAATCATTCCGGTTACAGACGGCGGTTATGACTGGCAGGACAGCATTGCACTACAAAAAATCCGCTTCATTTACCACTTCCAAAAATGCATCTAACAGGGCAGAAAGACAGCTAACCTTTTTTTCTGCCATAAATTATAACTGGCGCTCCCATTGCTTTCAATTTTTCTATTTCAAGCTCTAATGCTGCATTCGCACGTTTTACTACCTGCTCATCTGTTATATAATCCAAACTCATCAGGCATCTTCAATCATGTCAACACATTTCTCAATGCCAAACATACTGCTGTCCAGACATAAATGGTAATGGAACGAATCCCCCCATTTCTGGTCTGTATAATACCGGTAATGGTCTGCACGCAGTTTATCCCTCCTGCGAATCATATCCTCCGCATTCCCTTCTGGAAACTGCCGTCTTTCCATGCAATGCTTCTTTTTAAACTCCATATCTGCATGGATAAAAACATTCAATACATCTTTCCTGTCCCGCAGAATATAGTCTGCACACCTGCCCACAATAACGCATGGCCCTTTTTCTGCCAGTTCTTTAATAATCTTTGCCTGCGAAAAATAAAGCTGATCCTGCAGCGGCTGGTAGTCTTCATAATTTCCCTGCATAGGACAGATGTCTTGCCAGATTGGAGAGCATACTGCTCTCCATATGTTCCCCTTTTTCCTCCACAAACTGCGGATGAAAACCACTTTCTTTTGCCGTCATTTCGATGATTTCTTTATCGTAGAATGGCACATTCAGCCTCTTTGCCAATTCGTTTCCAATACTGTGTCCGCCGCTTCCACACTGCCTGCTGATTGTAATAATTCTTCCCTGCATAGATACCTCCTAAATTTTTTTCCAATATAATTTCAACATAACCAGAGTTGTTACAAACGCCAGCACATCTGCCAGCGGACCTGCCCATAATGCCCCTTCCACCCCTAATACCAGTGGCAGCAATAAGGTCGCCGGGAGCAAATAAACAATCTGGCGGGACAGGGAAAGGATGGCTGCCTGTGTTGGTTTTCCGATAGCCTGGAAGAAAATGCCCGTCGCCATCTGCAGCCCGTTGATTGGACACGCCAGAAGGAAAATTTTAAAACATTTCACTGCAAACTCATTGTACAGCTCCGATTCCGAACCAAACAGGCGGACAATGCTCATAGGCGCAAACTGAAATACCAGAAATGCCAGAATCAAAACGATTGCAGATACTGTCAGGATAATACGGTATGCCTGCTTCACCCTGTCCTTCTGCCCGCTTCCATAATTGTAGCCGAAAATAGGCTGCGCTCCTGTTGCCAGTCCAAGCAGTATGGCAGAAACAATCTGGTTTACTTTCATAGTAATGCCAATCGTCGTCAGCGGGATTTCTGCTCCATATTTCGATTCTGCACCATAGGACACCAGTATGTTATTTGTAACTGCCATAACCAGGACAATGGCAATCTGTGTGATAAAACTTGATACGCCAAGGCTGCTGACTTTCGCCATGACTTTCCCTGAGATGCGGAAACATTCCTTATCCAGTCTGATGCTCTTAAATTTCCAAATGTAAGCAAGATACAGGAAAG
Organism: uncultured Eubacterium sp.; assembly: GCA_910579075.1. Taxonomy (GTDB): domain Bacteria; phylum Bacillota; class Clostridia; order Lachnospirales; family Lachnospiraceae; genus Eubacterium_J. The sequence goes on along the minus strand of CAJTSV010000041.1, from coordinate 3,061 downwards.
CATTCAATATCTGCCCGGCAATCGTCGCCCATGCCGCTCCTTTTACACCCCAATGGAACACAAAAATAAAAATCGGATCAAGTATAATGTTGGTGATACATCCCAAAAGCAGTCCTGCCATGCTGAATTTCGGGCTGCCATCCGCACGGATTATACCCGCCATACCGGAATCAATGGAAGAAAACAGAATTCCATACGAAATAATCCGTCCATAATCCATGGCATAAGGCAGGATATCTTCTGTCGCACCAAATAATATGCACAATGGTTCCAAAAACAGCTGAAACAGGATGCACAGAATAATCCCCACAATCACCATGACCGATATGGAACACCCCACGCCTCTGGCTGCTGATTTTTCATCACCCTCGCCCAGCTTCAGACTTAAGTATGCCGCAGCTCCATCTCCAATCAGCAGGCTTAAAGCTATGGCAATCACTGTCATTGGCATAACAACATTGGTAGCTCCATTGCCAAGATACCCTACCCCCTGCCCGATAAAAATCTGGTCAACAATGTTATATAAAGCGTTGACCACCATAGAAATGATGCTTGGAACAGCAAACGTAAGTACCAGTTTCCCAATCCGTTCTGTACCAAGCGGATTTGTTTTTGTTACTGTTGTATCCATTTTTACCTTCCTAACTCAAAATACATGATGAAAGCACACAAAACCTATCCGTACCTGTTTCCCCTTTCCGTCAATTCCATATTTTCCTGCATTTTTTTCAGCACATCAGAAAAAATACTTAGTTCTTCTTCCTTAATTCCTGCTGTCAGTCTTTTTTCCAACAGAGCAATATGCCTTTCAACCTGCTCCTTCATTTCCACCGTATGGCTGGTTGGCAGTACTTTCTTCAGGCGGTCATCATAGGAAACCTTTTCCCGCCGGATAAAATCCTGTGCCTTCATTTTCTTTAAAAGCATGGAAACAGATGCGCTCCGTATGTTCAGTTCTTCTTCTATATCCTTCTGATAAATCTCCCTGTCCGGATACGACACCAGCACAAAATTCAAGATTCGTATCTGTGTTCCGCAACGCCCCGTTGTCGTGTCAAAAACTCTTTTTATCTGACTGGCCAGCCCCAGAACAGAACCAGCGCACTGTTTTCCATCCATAGTTCACGTCTCTTTCTTCAAACTGATGCGGAAAACGGCGGCCAGTTCATTTTCTCATCGCCCTCCAGAGCCTTTGCTGCCTCTCCCACTTTTTCTGTTCGTGGATGTAAGCGGAACCGCCGCCTGCCGCAATATCAAAACGAATTTCCTTTGCCATGATTCAATTCCTTCTTTCTTTTAAACTTTAGACTGCCTTTTCCCGGCTATTCTGCAATTGCGATAATGTCCTTTTGGGAAACGATGGTATATTCTTTTTTAAATACAGTTTCTTCTTCTCCCCGGGGACTTTGAATTCCGTTACATCTGCAGCCCGTTTTTGATTGGGAGCAGCATAAAAATCCCTTTGAAGTATATTTTCTGCCGTTTCATCTGGATTGGAATAAATATACTTTTTCTTCTTTTTACGGATTACGGAATGGATATCCGGCTTTTTCATAATTCTGTGAACCCTGTTCCTGCTGTAGCAGGTATGATTAAAATGATTGATCCAGGATGTCATTCGCCGGTATCCCGAGATATGACAAAAGCGTCCATCATACTCTTTGATAAGTTCTGCGAGCCTGATATTTTCAAGTTCCTCATAAGGCACTTCACGATGCAGCCATTTATAATAAGCAGCCCTTGATATTTCAAGCTGTTTGCACATCCATTCTATACCCCGGTTTTTCTCTGTATAAAAATACTGGACTGCTAAATATTTTGACTCATGGCGTACTTTGCCAGGCCTCACATCCCTTCGAATTCTTTCACTTTTTTTAACAGTTCAACTGCCGTATCCTGTTCTTCCAGCTGGCGTTTCAATCGCAGATTTTCACGTCTTAAGCGTTCTGATTCATCTGCTTCATCATCTGTTTTGTGATGCCCTCTCCGGTCCGTTAATCCGCCTGCCCCGTCGACATCATATTTTTTTACCCAGGAATAAACCTGGCTATAAGAAACATCAAATTTTTCGGCAGTGTCTTTATAGTTACGATTATGACTGATACAATCATCAACAATTTCTTTCCGTTCTTCAAGTGTTGTTTTTCTTCGTGCTTCCGCCATACAGGCCTCCTGTTTCGGATAGCAATCCTTAATCTCTATTGGCATTATACATCCTTACCCAGCTTCTTAAAAGACCGGAAGGAATATCATATTTTATTCCCAAATCAATGGAAGATCCTTCGCCCCTTATATATTCCTCAACTACTTTCATTTTAAACTCTTTCGAATAAGACCGGTTCCGTATTTTTCTTGAAAAGCCTGCAATTCCATGTTTATTATAAATTAAGGCCCGATCCTGAATAGTTCTTGAAGATATACATAGTTCTTCACATATCTGCGTCCTGGATTTATTTCCTTCAAGATAATCTATAACAGCTTGTTCTTTTGTAAACGGTAAATAGTGAGTACCTATGAAAAACTGGAGCAATCCTGTATTATAGCAGCAGACTTGCTCCAGTTCTTATTTCACTTCAAATTTATTGGACTTCCGGCAATACTCCGGGAGATTCGGTGGCCATGGGAGCAGGTCATCCAGGAACGATAAGTCTGTGTCGTCTTCGTGTTTCGGTATCTCAGTCAGCAGATATTCCACATATTCATAGACTTTCAATCCATTTGCTTTTGCGGTTTCCGTGATGCTGTAGATTATGGCGCTGGATTTGGCCCCGCGGATGGTGTCGATCAGCCGCCAGTTGTGCTTGCCAATACAAAAACCCCGCAGTGTGGATTCTGTTGCGTTATTGTCCAGGGGGACTTCACCATACGCACCAACTTTAGCCGAATTGACAAAGTTGCTGTCGGTTTTTTTACGTTTTTCAATAAAAGCGTTTTTAGACAGCTCTAAAAAATCATGTGAAAAGATAGTTTCTTTATCTGGAAGTAACATTGCATAGATCAAAAAGGACACCAATTTCATCTCTCTCCACACACTCCGGCTCTGTTCGGATATTCCAAGAGG
>CAJTSV010000040.1 GCA_910579075.1 uncultured Eubacterium sp. | reverse complement strand
GGAATTGTGATAAAATTAATGCCCTTCACCAGAATGTTGCAGATTACCAGCCAGATTCCTGCTCTTGCCTGTACCGGCATGCTGTTGTATTTTATTTTCCATTGTATTATATTCTGTTTCATGTCTAAGCCCTGCCACCAGGTAGTTCTTTTCAGCTACTGCTTTCTCCAAAAAAACGTTCCTCCAGCATCATACACCAGCAGTGATAAATCGGAAGATGCAGCTCCTGAATCATATATGTTTCTGTTTCAGGAACTTTCACAGCCACATCTGCCAGTTCTGCAAGCCTTCCGCCATTCGCGCCTGTCAGACCTATTACCCTGATTCCTCCTGCTTTTGCAGCTACTGTGGCATTTAAAATATTTTTACTGTTTCCAGAAGTTGATATTCCAAGAAACACGTCCCCGCTGCGGCCATATCCATAAAGCTGCTGGGCAAATACGCTGTCTGCATTTACGTCATTTATATATGCAGTTGCCAGTGCCTCATGTGCCGTCAGCGGAACTGCCATCAGCCCCTGTTCCAGATTTTCTGCTAATTCAGCTCCTATTACCGGGTCAGCCGCAATCAGTCTTTCTTCATATTCCGCTGGTACAGGCCGTGATATCAGGAACTGTTTCATCAGCTCTCCTGCAATGTGTTCAGAATCTGCTGCTGAACCCCCATTTCCTGCAATCAGCAGTTTTTTGTCCCTTACAAAGCATTCTTCCAAAACACAATATGCATCCAGGATAGCTGTTCGTATACAATCCAGTTTTGAATATCTGGATAACAGCCGGTCTATATGTACAGACAGCCTTTTCTCTATTTGCATTTTCATTCCACATTCCTTTCTATTTTTCATAAAAGCAGTTTGCGTCTGTTTTTTCAGCTCAATTTACAGGCATAACTCTACAGAAACTATCAATTCCGGTCGCCATTTTATTTTTCAGGAAACTATCACTGGTTCTGGCGTTTTGTTATATCTGATAACATACGGCGCATTCTTAAAAATGCTGCCTCCTGCGAATATTTTTCTTCATACAGTTCCCTGGACCTTACGCAGAAATTGCTTTCTGCTGACTGCACAAAACTGTTAACTGCTCTGATAAATTCTTCCGGCGTATCACACTGTATTCCAGCCTCTTTATCTATCTTCCCATATCCGGAAAACGCTTCTTTTGTCCCAAATACTTTTTTTCCAAACATCATGGCCTCAATTGTCTTTACTTTCATTCCGCCCCCGCTAAATAACGGCAGACAGACACAGCATGCCTTCTGATAAAGCTCATGAATATTTTCAACATATCCGGCCACATCCACATTGTCCTGTCTTAATTCATCTGCAAGTCTGTCCATACCGTTTCCTGCAATAAGTGTTTTTATGTTCAGGTATGGGGAAACATTTTCAGCAAACCACCTTGCCCCTTGCACATTAGGCGGCGTATCAGGGCCAAAAATCAGGCAGTATGCTCCACTGTCCCCATGCTCCTTCAAATCCTCTCTGGATGCATCATCCCTGATAAAAAGCGGAAGAATGTAATCAATTCTGGCCCCATATAATTTCTTTAACCGCATTGCATCCCTTTTTGACAGGGCCGCATTATAATCACAGTATCTAAGCGTCATTGCTTCGCTTTTTCGTACCAAAATCTTATATATTCTGCTTTTTATGCCCTTTTCTCCAATAAACCGGACAGCATTGTAATCCAATTCGCAGTTTTGAAACATGGCAAAAATCAGAAGTTCTGGAAATTCTTTTTTCAGTGCTTTTGCAATGGCCCCGTAAACAGATGTATTTAAAAATACAACATCCGGTTTTTTCTTTCTGCATGCTCTTTTCGTTTTTTCTATTTCTTTTCCTGTCAGTGGCGGATAATATCCTTGCAGGACAGATAACGCGCTGCAAAATGATGACTGTTTTTTTATTACCTGAATATCTGTCTTCCCTATCCTGCAAAGAAGTTCATAACAGCTTCTGGCACCTTTTCCTCCGCCAAATGTACAGTCGTTAATATCTGTGTTGGTTATAAATAAAATATCCATAAAATTCACCTTATTGTTCTTGTCTCATCGACACTCCCCGCCTAACTTCCTCATTCTATAATTTTTATTCCAGTTATATAAAAACCTGACTGGCTTCAGCAGAAAACAAAGTCAATACACCCTTTTGATTGCTCACCCCGGCTTCAATATTTTTATCATGGGGCCGGTCTTTCTCCAGCTTTTTCCAAAAACCGTGCTGTGGCTCTAAATTGATTCCTCACCCCGGAGTGAAAAAAACTTTGTAACAGATGCGTGAACCAGGTCATTTACCCCTGCATCAATCCAGCAAACCTTTTTGACAGCCTTCAGTACATGATAAAAAATCCAATCTTCATTATCTGAAAAAATCAATAAATTTTCTATTGCTATCAGCCTTTCTTATTTTATTTCAGAACATATACTACGATTCCCTACGCTGTACACTGATTCGTGCTTTCTGCCGCCACTCTTTTCCTGATTTTCACTGCACCTGTAACGATTAAAAATGGAATCGTATAAACAAGAGAAATATAGCCATATCCAAAAATATTACTCAGGCTTGTTTCACTCATGATTCCAAAAATAAAAAAGAAATACAGCAGCTCCACATCTTTGCTTCCATTATCAAATGCATAGATAATCTGCTTTGAAACACAGGCTAAAACAAGAAAAACCATTATGCCAGCCACAAAGCACCCGAAATTGCACTCAAAAATGTTCATCCAGTACACAAAAAAATTATAGCCTGTTCCGGTTCCGATTGGATTATCTTCCCAAATGGCCTGTTTTACAAGATTGCCCAAAGGACGGTATTCTTTATTCGGCATCAAAAATCTTGGAACCAGCGGGCTTAATATGGTTTCTAATTCCCAAAATGGTTTCTTCTGGGCTGCATAAAGCTGCGCTATGCGTGCATGATTCTGGACAGCAGCAACAGTAATCGGATAATTCGTAAATCTGGACAGCAGCTGCTTTGCTCCTTCCATAAAACCCAGCGGTGCAATCGAGCCAAAAGGAACCGCATAGCGGATGCTGTTTTTAAGAGAAAAAATATAACTGTATAAGCCGCTGCCGGCCAGAAAAGCTGCGCCTGTCAGTACATTGCTGAATTGAAAAATCGTTGTGATTTTCTGTTTGCCTTTTTTATGCTTCACAAAAAGAAACAGCTCAAAAAAAATAACCTGTATAATCTGTCCTGACCAGCCACACAAAAATTCATATACAAGATACAGCCCGACATTGCACCAGTATAATGGTTTTTTCGTTTCCCTGGCACATACATAATAAACTGGCATCCACGCAGATACCTTTATCAGGTTAAATAAAAAAGAAAACCGGGATGTCACTTCCCTTCCTATCACAGCATTTCCAGTTCTTAAAGAAAAAGCCAGTTCTGCTGCCAGAATCAGAAATGTCACAATATGCACTCTCTCAGTATTTATCGCAAAGCGATAGTCTGAAACCCCCTTGATTTTGATTCTGTTATCCCTTCCTGCTAAAAACAATGGGTATATAACAGCCAGGGATGCTGTCTGCAGTATTAAAAGCAGTATCATATCAAGCCTGTCTATATGCAGCGGCATTCCTGTGGCTTCGCCAAGAGACTGATACTGAATAATCTCCATCAGCCCCAGCAGGATTCCTGCAAAAATAAACAGCTTCATATAAATTTTCAGAATATGGTACTCTTGATTTTTACTTAGTCTCATATACAGGAACCTCTGTGATTTCCGCTTTCTGCCTGTTTTGCTTTTTCCAGAATTCTGCTCGTTGACCTTCCATCAATCAAAGGAATAATTTCAACTGTTCCATTATCTGATTCAACAATATCCCTGCCAGCCACTTCATCTGAATGATAATCTCCGCCTTTAACCAGTACATCAGGCCGAAGCGCCTGGATTATTTCATAAGGGGTATCCTCACCAAACAAAACTACATAATCCACAAATTCATACGCTGCCAGCATTTCCATCCGGTCCTGTTCTCCATTGACAGGCCTGGCTGCTCCTTTGAGCCTCTTTACAGAATCATCACTGTTTACTCCCACAACCAGCACATCACCAAATAATGCCGCCTGCTTTAAATACCGGACATGTCCAATATGCAGGATGTCAAAACACCCATTCGTAAAAACAATCTTCCTGTTCTTATTTCGCTGCCTTAGCCGCTTTAATCCCGCCTTATCTATATATTTGGAACTGGTGTCTATACTGTCTGCAGCTTCTTCCAGGGCAACCGCTGCTGTCCCTGCTTTTGAAACCTGTATACCGGCAGCAATATTTGCCAGATACATGGCTTCTTTAACAGGCAGATTATTTGCAATTCCCATTCCAAGATAAGCAATCACAGTATCTCCAGCACCTGTGACATCAAAAACTTCCTGTGTAACAGCTTCCAGATGGCTGCAGCTTTCTCCTTTATCCATCAGCATCATTCCATCCGGTCCTAATGTTGCCAGAACATAATCCGCTTTGCAGATTTCCATTACACGTTTCATCGCTCTTTGAATCTCATCCATTCTGTCCGTCTTCATCCCGGACAAATCTGCCAGTTCCTGTCTGTTCGGCTTCACCAGATAACACCCCTGGTATTTATCTGCTCCTGCGTCTTTTGCATCTGCCAATACCTTTACACCTGCTTGTTGTGCAGCAGCAATAATCTCTCTTGTCAGTCTGTACGTCAGCATGCCCTTCATATAATCTGAAAGAATTACAGCATCCATATCGTGGATTCTAGACTTAAAGATACGGATAATTTGTTCTTCTGTATCTGCATCTATACAGCCTGCATCTTCTTCATCAATACGCAGTACATGCTGATTTCCTGATGCAAGCATGCGGATTTTAGTACAGACAGGCCTTTCTGTTTCTACAAGGCAATCTGCCTGTATTCCTGCTTCTTCCAGTAATTTTTTCAGCCTGATACTGTTTTCATCCATTCCTGTAACAGACAAAAGGCAGACATCCATCTGATTTACAGCAAGGTTTACGGCTGTATTTGCAGCACCGCCAAGCCTGTATGTAATCTTTTCTTTCAAAAATACCGGAACAGGAGCTTCCGGTGAAATCCTTTTTACAGAACCTTTATAATATACATCCAGCATTATCTCCCCTGCCACCAGAATTTTTTTCGGCCTGATTTTATGCAGAATCCTCTCCATTTATGTTTCCTTCCATTCTGTCGTTTTTCATCGTTGCTATTATTTTCCGGAAGACATCCTCTGTTTTCACGCTTTCCAGGCATGCTCCATTATGCCTGCATGTCCTCGCCCTGCAAGGTTTACATGAAAGTTCATGATTTGAAAAACAGTAAACCCCGGAATCACTATAAGGACGTACCTCTTTTGGAAGCCCGGGTCCAAAAATAACATAAACCTTCACGCCCAGAGCTGCTGCAAGATGACCTGCCCCGCTGTCATTGCATACCATAATGTCACAGAATCCGGCCAGGTGTATATATTCTTTGATTCCTTTCTTAACCCTGATAGCCTTTGCCCCTGTTTTTTCAGCCGCTTCCATTACCTGTGAAACAATTTCCTGTTCACCCGGACCTTCAAACACAAGAAAGGAAACATCTGTCAGTTTCCGGCCCAGCAATCTCAGCAGTTCCGGATAATGCTTCCAGTTTCTTAATGCCAGGCTTGCTCCCGGGTGTATTCCAATTATAAATGTTTCATTTATTCCATGCTCCGAAATAAAATTCCGAGCATATGCTTTTCCTTCTTCTGTCTGGCACAGCTTCGGGAACATGTCTTTTTTTTCAAAACGCATGCCAATCTTTTTCAAAAGATACAGCTTATCTTCTACAAGATGTGTGACAGTATCTGAGGGTGTTATAGCATCTGTAAGGAAACACTCTCCCCCGGTATAGGTATAACTAATCTTTCTTTCTGCATTGCATAGATGCATCAGGTAAATAAACCGGATGTCCCCTCTGGGTTCAATAGCAATGTCATACTGCTGTCTGTTTATTTTTCGAGCTGCCTTTTTTATGTATCTGTAATTTTTTACAGCTTTTGCCAGCCGTTCCATCTGTATCGTTATAAATTCATCTGCAATTCCCTGTTCTTCCAAAACTTCCTTTTCCAGCCTGCTGCATGCCAGGGTCAGATGCACATTTGGAATATTTTTCTTTATAATGCGAAGAAACGATGTACTCATGACAGAATCTCCAAGCAGAGCATAATCTATCACAAGCACCCGCTTCACCTTTTGAAAATCAAGCGGCGTCATGCATTTCTTTTCATGAAACAAAACTCTCAGCACTGCATTTATTGCAGGAAGCATCCACGTTTTCCTGTGATTGAATTTTTTAATCATCTTTCTTTTATCTCCAGATTTTCTTCCTGTGAAACAGTGCCTTTTACTATCATGGCTGGCTTTTCAGCTGTTTGCAGTACTGCCTTATCACTTTATTATGTCCGACAGCAATACTATTTGCCGGAATTCGTTTTGAAATAACACTGTTTGCCCCAATTACACAGCCGTCGCCTATTTCTGCACCGGACAGAATCACCGCATTCTCCCCTATCCATACATGATTTCCAATAACGACATGTCCTGACACCAGTTTTCTTTTTTTCGGCGGAATATCTGGAATGCTTGCAGCTGTGCCTTTATAGCTCCCATGGTCGGTATCGCTTATAAATACCTTCGAAGCTGCCAGCACTCCGCTGCCAATTCTCACGTCCTTATGTGCCACGATATGTGTAAAGTCACCAAATTCACAGTCTGTCCCAATTTTTAATGCCTCATTCCCTACCAGGTCAAACCTGCAAAATCTCCCGGTGGTCAGCCCTCTTCCTCCGCTGTACCCCCCCCCTCGCAAATATATCGGCCTTCGAATCAAACGCGCATCACGAAAAAACAGCTTTGTCATAAGCCATGAATATGCTGTTTTAAATAATTCTGAAACAGAATACTGCTGATATATTTTCATCTGTCCATACTCACCCTTTCTGCGCTGCAGCAATTATTTTTATTCTTCTATATCACATAAGCATCATATGCCAAGTACATCATATATCCATGATTCCAATGAATACTTTTCATACAGCCTTTCATCCAGCATGTCGTATTCCGAACAGAAATTATCGCCAAGCAATGGATGATTTCTGTCAATAACATGAATATTTTTTGCATTGTAAAAATCATAATTCCTGATATCTGCATTCGTAGTCAGTATTTTTTTGTTCATTCCAACCATCTCAATCGTTCTGATTGTCAGCCCTGTCTGTTCTGGATGCTGTATATCAATTATTACTTTTGACTTTTCTGCCATATCAGCTATCTGCTGGCTGGAAATTTTTTCGAATTTAAATTCACCGATATTCGTATTCCTGAATTCTGGTTTTATCAGTTTATAAAACAGATAAATAAACCTGCTTTGCAGATATGGGTAATAATACACACGAAGCCCTTTATTACGTGCCTGCTGACGCAGCTCTTTTAAAATTCTCCAGCGGTCAGAGTGAACTGTTCCAATGAAACAAAAGTCATATTCAAATCCGTCTTTTCTATTTTCTTTTCTGTATTCATCACAATAGTAAAGCGGCCTGAAATGCAGCTGTGGATAATTGCAGCAGTCATTTCTGTCAAAACTGGTGATATAGTCAAAATACTTGAATTTCTTTTTCACATTTGGAATATTTTTCACAGAATCCCACATATGAAGACAGAATTTTGCTTGTTTAAAATGTTTCTTAAATAATCTCAAAACCCGCTCTGTCGGCATATCACATTTTACAATTAATATATAATCATATCTGGTATATCTGATTTTTGAAAAAATACGGGCATAATAAGCCTCTGTCTTCTTATGAAACAGTTCAGGATTTATTTTCAGCAAAGCCCTTTCTGGTGCCTTCGTTACAGACCGTACATCAAAGAAATCCGTTTTGGCTCCAAGTTCCCTCATTTTAGCTGCAATCTTATCTTCATATCCAAAAAAAACTGGCGAAAAGAATAAAATCTTCTTTCCTTTAATTAAGCTTAATCGTGTATCAGGCATCTGCGTTTCCTTTCTGTCTCTCAACCATCTGCACTTTTGAATCATCTCCCCAGATTGCTTTCGAATCATAAAAACGGTCAGGAAAAGCACCATATTTCAGTTTAATCTGAAACCCATTCTCAGCGATAAACCGCTCTGCCCTGTCAGCTATTTTTTCCGGCCGTCCCGCACAGATATTTATGATTCCATCCACTTTATCCTGTTCCGCCACATCTGCAGCATATTTGCAGAATATATCATAGTCAAGAAAATCAAATTGATTTAATCCCTGTGTAAAAGGAAACTCCTTCTGTCCCATCTCATTTGCCTGTACAATCTTTGAAAATACAGATGACCCGTCCCTGGTATTTCCAACTATGTAAAATCCCCGCAGCCATTGGAAGATACATTCGTTTTCCCTGCATTTTAATTCTGTCAGGCACCGGAGTGCATTCTTGCTAATTCCATACAGGCTCTGTGGATGACATGGGGTATTTTCGTTTATACTGCCCTCGAAAAATCCGACCTCATGCATGGAGCCCATTACCACGGCCCGCTTTATGCCGCTGTCTATCATTCTGCTTATAAATCTGTTATGTTTTGGCAAGTCATCAATATGGCTCTGCGAACCATGAATAAAACCATCCCGCCATGCCAGGTGAAAAAGTACATCAGGACACCCAAAAAAAGAAAACGGTTCATCCAAGCCAAATAAATCGACTGTTTTTATCTGTGCACGCCTGTCTATGCCGTTATCCTGAAAATCTGAAGCTATGACTTCTATCCCATCATCTAAAAGCCGCTTTACAACCCCTTTTCCAAGATATCCATTTGCCCCAGTCACTAAAATTTTCATAATACTCCCTGTTTCTTTATTTTTTTCAGTACTTTTCCAGGTATCACAATATCAGCTGCCTGTATATTTTCTTCCAAATGCTGTAAGGATGCCGTTCCAAAAACTGCAGAGGAAATCATCGGGTTATCCAAGACATATTTCAATGCAATCTGAGAGCCTGTCATTCCTGGCACATAATTGATAAAACGGTATTTTCGGCCCTTCATCATCTGTTTCCGGAAATTTTTTAATGCCCTGGCCAGATACCATACGTCTTTTTTATCTCTTATTCGAAATACACGATTTGAATACAATGATTCTGCCAGAGGCGCTCCAGCAATTATCCCGATTCCATTCCGGTAAAGTTCCGAAATCAGATTCTCCCTTTCCTGTTTCAAAATATTATAATCCAGCATTACAAAATCCAGTTTTCGCTCCTTACAGATAAATTTCAAAACATCTGTATCAAATGAATTTGCACCAGCAGCCCTGATAATACCCTTTTGCTTCAATTCCTTTAATGCCTCATACAATTCTGGAGTAAAATCTGAAATCTGCGGCCCATGAATCTGCAGGCAGTCAATATAATCTGTACGCATGCGCTTTAAGCTGAGTTCCGTGCTCTGATACATCCACTCAGGCGAAGCATCATGCACAAGCCTTCCTGCGACGGTTCTTGTTCCGAATTTTGTCGAAATAATGATATTTTCCCGCTTCACCACATGCGAGGTTTTTAATATCCTTCCGATTCTTTTCTCTGCAATTCCATAACTATGTCCTGTATCAAAATACCGGATTCCCAGTTCATATGCTTTTTCAAATAAACGCCTTGCATGTTCATCGCTGATAATCGGTTTTCCCCAGACACTTGCACATCCAAATCCAAGCTTTGTAACACGGATTCCTGTAGTACCTAAAGAATTCTGTTCTAATTCCATATCCTTTTTCTCCTAACCGCATGATTCAGGCAATGTATATTTTTGAAAATATTCTCCTGTCCAGTTAAACCTGCCTGCCGGCCAGACATCTGCCCCAATGACTCTTTCTACCGCTTCAATCAAAACGACATCTGGATTTATAATTTCCATATATTTATAAAAATCCCGCATATTTGTTATATGTACAAGTGTAACTTCTGAAAAATGGCCAGTAAAAAATGTATCAATGCTTCCGTAATAGGAATCTCCAAATATCAGAATCCTGGGATAATCTTTCAGGCTTTTATTTGTCCACTGCCTGTAATAATCACCGCCTGGCTGAAAATCTGAAAAAGCTTTCTCCGATGTATTTTCTATATCTGATGCATCATTCACATAAACTGGAACTTTTTCATTAATCTCAATAAATGAATTCGTCAAATACTGTTCTTCCCGTTCCCCTATATCAAACTCTGTTTTTTGAAGCATCCCAATTTCTGGATATTCTGTAAGCAAAAAGTCCTCATATAAAAGCTGGGTTCCTGCAAAAGCCCCATGCATATTCCAATGTCCAGCATCAGACTTTACATTGCAGACAAGCATATTTTCTTTTTCCTGTAATAATTTAGTTCTGGAATCAATATGATTCACTCCTCTGGCATTTAGTGCATCCATTATTTTGTCTGACCTGTTGGGCTGATTTTTAATACCATATCCATCAGGATAATTTTCTGGATATATGCTTTCTTTATTTGGTGCTAAAAAAAAAGCAAAAATCCGCATTCCTTTCCTGGCAATATGTTTGAATATAAAAAAGAAAATCTGCAAATGCATCTACATATCTCTCATCCACATCCAAATGCTGATAATCTGCCGAATCCCATTCCCGTGTATAAATCCATCCATTTTTTCCCATCTGATAAATCGGATGATTTAATTTTCCAAAGAGCACCAAATCCAGTTTCTGGCAGGCAGTAATCATTTGTTCCCGAAATCCTATCCTGTCATTCAGATAACTGCCTATCTGTTCCGGCTCTTTTCTCCATGTTCCAAAAGGAAATTCTTCTAAAACCCGGTTATCCATGACAGATGTCTGTCCTGCCTTTAAATTGGTATGCAGTGCTGGTATGACCGCCATCAAAAATGCTGCCGTCAAAAATGCTGTTTTTTGAATCCATGCCTGTTCTTTTTTCATACAGGATATTATCCCGTCTGTTATATTCATAAATTTTCCATCCTTTTCAGAACCTGAAATAAATAAACGGACTATAATTCCCATTTACCGCTGTTATCATGCTCACAAACAATACCGCCAGCAGAAATACATCCCGGGCAAGCCTGACAGCCTTTATATGCCTGGTTTTTTCATATGCCTTCTTAGGAATTCCAAAAGAAATGCAAAGCCCAGCAGCGATTACACAAAAAATTTTCAAATCAAAGTAATAAGCAGTATTATATTGAATAAATTCCCCTGATTTCCGTCCACACATTGCTGCCAGGCAGCCAATTGCATCCTGCAAAGTATCTGCTTTAAAGAAAACCCATCCAATCATCACGACAGACATTGTATAAAGCCACCTTAAAGCACATGGAACATTTATCCTGATGCTTTTTTGCTTTATCACCCGTTCAATCAGAATAAACACCCCATGCCACAGCCCCCAGACAATGAACGTATAATCTGCCCCGTGCCACAGCCCGGTACATACAAAAACAATTAGCAGATGCAGATACACATTTCCTTTCCGGCTGCCACCCATTGGAATATAGAGATAGTCCCTGAACCAGCTGCTCAGTGAAATATGCCATCTCCGCCAAAACTCAGTTACCGAAACCGATTTGTATGGATAAAGAAAATTTTCAGGAAAGTGAAATCCAAATATTCTTCCCAGCCCGATTGCCATATCTGAATATCCAGAAAAATCAAAGAATATCTGCAATGTGTAGCATGCCGCTGCAAGCCATGCTTTTGCCAGGGTCAGCTGTCCGGCACCCCCCCTGCAAAATCAAGTCAGCAGGCTGTGCAAGAACATCCGCAATCAGCAGCTTTTTTCCAAGTCCAGCGATAAATCTCTGCAATCCATAATAAAAATCATCCAGACTGACATGTCTTTGTACAATCTCAGCTTCTATACTTTCATATCTTACAATCGGTCCTGCTACCAGCTGGGGAAACATGGAGATATATAACGCAAGATAAAACGGATTTTTTTGAACAGCAGCTTTTTTACAATATACATCTATGACATATGACAGTCCCTGAAACGTAAAAAAACTTACTCCTATCGGCAGTACAAGCCCTTTTAACGGAATCTGGCTGGTAATTCCCATTGAGGCAGATACACTATTGATAACCGTAATTGTAAAATCAAGATATTTATAAAGAAAAAGCAGCCCTATGTTACATATAACAGCCAAAAACAAAACTGTCTTTTGGACTGTCTGATTCTGTATTCCCAAAAGCAGTCCGCAAAAATAGTTTATCAGTATTGATATCAGAAGAATACGGACAAATTCCGGCCCGCTCCATGCATAAAAGACAATGCTTGCTGTAAGCAGTACAGTATTTCTGAATTCTTTCCTGACAATCACACAGGCTGCTGTCACAGCTGGAAGAAAATAAAAAATGAAAATCACACTTGAAAATATCATTTCTGTTCCAGTTCCTTTCAGACTAAATTTTCAGGAGCTATCCGCCCGTACTGCAAGACAGGCTCCGCCATCCCTGCAGCCACATTACTGGTCCAGGTATATCCCATACTGCTTGTACAGGTATTTATGACCCCTTCCCCGGTTGTGCAGCCTTCAGACCCCCACATCCGCTTCCGGTTTTATGTACTCTTTGAAAACAGCATGGCACCAGCCACCGAAATGCCGTTTTCCATAAAAAATCCCATCACATCATCTATCGCCTGATAGGTTGTCATGCCCGCCCTGCAAACAAGCAGCACATTTCCAGTTTCCGCCAGAAAGTCCCATGCTGCCGTATCGGTACGGATGCTTTCTGCTACGGACATGCGGATGCCGTATTCTGCAAGCTGTCCGGCCATTTTTTCCAGGCATTCCCGCTCCGGCCCGGCAAGCGGGTAATCCGATGCCGCACACAGCTTTTCCACACCCTGCTTTTTGCATGCAAGCCGGATGCGGTTTAAAACCTGGGCCTCAGTATTTTCCAGTGCATGCTGCTTTATGCTTCCATGTTTTCTCCCGCTTTTCCCTGGCTGCAGCTGCCCGTAAACCGGAAATACATACCGTCTTTTTATTTCCTCAGCATGCTTCACCGTTCCGCTGAACACGTACCAGCATGCATAAATGCAGCCATATGCACAGATTCCTGCCAGGAATCCAAGCAGGCCGTATTGAAACGCTTTCCTTCTGCCAGATGCAGCTGTCTCTTTTCCGGAAGAATTTTTCTTATCCGCAGCCTTTTCTTCGCCTGAATCCCCGCTGGCTTTCTGATAAGCGGCCATCTGCTCCCTGCTGAACGCAGCCGTCATTGTTTTCAGGCTTTCCCTTCCAGATGACAGCTGGCTTTTTCTGTCCCGCTGGCGGGCTTTCAAATCACTGTCGGCCGTTATGCTCTCTGCGCTGCTGACAAGCCTCAGCCTGTGGCTTCCCGCAGTTTTTTTTACCTGCGCGGAATACTTTTCCAGCACCTGCTGCATGTCGCGGGCCATTTCCCGCGCTTCCCCTGCATCTTTGCCTGTTATTTCCACATAAAAAAGGGATTCCGCCAGCTGGCTGCTGGCTGCCCCGCCGCTTAGGACAGCCTGATAAGGATAGCTGTACGTTTTCTGGTATGCCGTAATCAGCTCGTCCAGATAGCTCCTGTCCATCTTCCATCTGTCATAAGATTTTCCCAGTTCTTCTGCAGCACCGCCGTTGGCTGTATAATTCAGGTAGCTCTCGGTCACTGCCGCCAGGTTCTGCCTGTCTGCACGGTCAATGCAGTAAAGCAGGGCCTGCCTGGCCTTATGGTACGGGTCAGCCTGCATCAGCAGGGAATTATCCAGGTAGGTTTCCAGCTCCTGATTGTCTTTTGCCAGCTGGACAGCATCTTCCACAGCCTTCTGCTCATCCTCTGTCAGTTCCACGTCCTCCAGCGCGGCCGGGGCTTCCGCATCCGTGCTTTCCGTCCCCTTCATCCACCCATATCCGCCCAAAAGCACGGCACACGCTGCCGCACACAGCACAATCCGCTTCCACTGCCCGCAAACCCTGCGCAGCAGATCCATCAGGTCAATTTCTATCTCATCTGTCCGTTTCCAGGACTCCTGCTTATCCATTTTTGTATTTTCCTTTCATCCAATCCTGTCTCCCCATTTCAGCTGCATTTGCTTTATGTTTTCCCATTCCAGAGACATCCGTTTCTATATACCATGACATGCAGCTTTTATAAATAAATCTGCTGTCATGTTTTTTCATGACATCTGCTTTCAGGCATCATTCATAATCTCAGCCACCGACTTCATGGCATCTGCTCTCAGGCATCATTCATAATCTCAGCCACCGACTTCATAATCCTGACATACATCGCATAGCTGTCCGGCTTTCCGCTGTCTGTTCCATAGCCTGTTTCTTCCTCTGGATTCTGCCCGTCTGATTCTATATGGCCGGCTTTCTGCAAGTTCTTTTTATCCCGGCTGTTTTCCTTCTGATTCCTTTTATCCTGGTTTTTATCCTGCCCGCCCCTGCCTTTTCTGGATTTCCCAGGCAGGTTCCACATATTTAACACGGCATCCGACGCAGCCGCCACGCCCCAGAGCAGCTCATCAGCCCCCGCATCCAGCGCATTGCAGATATTTGCGAACGTTTCCATGCTCATAATTCTCGTTCCGCGCTCAATGTGCCCGAGAAACGACATGCTGATGCCGCATTTTTCTGCCAGCTCGTTCTGCGACCAGCCTTTTGCCTTCCTTACCTGGCGGATGCGCATCCCCATTTTTCTATAATCCAGTTCCCGCATAATCTCCTCCCGTTTCCACTTCCGGCAGCCCGGATTCTGGCTCCGTTTCCCGCAAGGACAGGCTTCCTGTCCTGCATCCCATCCTGCATGCACCAGACTTGCCTGTAAAACATAACATTTTATAGTAAATTGTTATGTTTTATATTTGCCTGAAAATCCAAAAAATCCTTTATTTATGCGGGATTTCAGGCACCAGATGCCGTCTTTTGTGTACTGTTTTTTGAAAAAATCTTCATACACCTCAGCCACTTTCAAACTACAGCGCATTTCTATTAATCTGTGATTTTTTGTGAAATATCAACAAAAATAAATCCTTAACATGAGAAAATTAAACAGAAAACTGGAAATACAGACAATTTTTTCTTAGCACTTGCAAAAATAAAAGATTTGATATAGAATACTTGCAGATAACAATTTACTATAAAATGTTATGTATCAGAATTTATTCTTTTGAATTATCCCGCCTGCTTTCATCTGCTGCCCATAATCCAGCAGTAAAACAGCATCTCCCGCAGTCACGCTCAAAGCATTTGCTTTCCTGTTCAAAGGCATACCGTAAATATGGACTGCCAGCCTGCAGCATCTGCCAATCTTCCAAAGAGCGGTTTTTATTTTTCTGAAATGTGATGATTAACAGGTAAAAATAATTAAGGCCAGAATACAGATGTCACGATTTGGATATATAAAAACCTTTTAGTTTCAAGCATTCTCTATACCTTTCCATAGACAGCATATTTTTATATCTTTATCTTCGGTTTTATGGAATATTTCGTAACATTAAGGCATTATATTTTAGACTAAACTGGTGCAGCATTTTATGAATGGAAAAATACATCAATCTCAATATCCCATACTTTCTCTTTTCCCCGGCTTCTTTCCAAATACGCCATTTTCTGTCCTCTCGTCCATGGTTGTATGCCATTCCTTTTTCTTCCAATCTGAATTTTTGAAATGTAATAATCCAGATTGGAAAGACGGCGAACGGCAGCAAAGGACAACAAAAACACCCCTTATTTTTCTAACTTTAAAAACAGTGTAAATGAGTAAGTGGTAACTTTACGGACAAATTCAGTGACGCTGTTTTGTCTTATTGCAATTCTGGTTCTTTATTCACAAGATAAATGTAAGCATCCTCAAGCGTTGCTTCACAAGAACTGCATTCTATTTTTGGTGGCGTTTCACTAATTAATTTCATTTGTAATTCGTCCCCTACATACTGTTTCGATGAAACACAATATTTTTTTTCCAGTTCCCTTGCAGTCCCTTCATCTTTTGTTTTATAAATCCAAATATGGCCTCTTGCCTGTTCCAGTAATTCTTTCATGTTTCCTGAATAAAGGAATTTCCCATTTTTCATAACTGCAAGCTGATTGCAGGCAGCTGCCAAATCTTCCACTACATGTGTGGAAAACAAAACGGTACGCCCTTCTGAAAAATCAACCAACAGATTTCTGATGCGGATACGTTCTTCAGGGTCTAATCCGGTTGTTGGTTCATCGACAATCAAAAATTCTGGCTCATTTAAAAGCGCCTGAATAAGACCGACTCTCCGTTTCATACCGCCCGACAATTGTTTCATCTTCTTTCTGCGATGCCCTGACAGGCTTGTCTTTTCAAGATAATATTTGATGCGTTCCTTATATGTTTGTCTGGGTATACCAGATAAGTCCCCCATATATTCCAGACATTCTTGTACTGACAGGTTTGGATATAAGTCAATCTCCTGCGGCAGATATCCTATCTTTCTCTGTATTTTTTCAAAATTCCCTTCACTGTAAAGTATTCCATCTAAGGTTACTGTACCACTGGCTGGTGATAACACAGTTGTAAGCACCCGCATAAGCGTTGTTTTTCCTGCCCCGTTTTCCCCCAGCAGCCCAAAAATTCCCTTTGGGATTTCCAAATCCGCATGATTGATTGCTATCACATGATTCCTGAATGTTACTGTTAAATCCTCTATCTTAATTCCCATAGTCTTAACCTCTTTTCTTAATGATTATAGGCAATACTGCCACTGCCATAATTCCAATACTAATACAAACAGCTTTCCCATATATCCAGCTAAAATCACTGATGTTCTCTAATTTTCTGAAAGAATAGGAAAACAAGTTCCATGCACCAAAGATTCTGTTACCGATGCTGGAATTTGTAATCAGCCACAGCACCATGCAGCTTCCGGTTCCCACCCACATATTCCGAAACAGGCAGGAAATCAGATTTGATAAAAGCCCCCAGAAGCCAAGCGTGACAGCAATAGCGGCAAAATATACAAAGAACTGGCATATTTCATTTTCTATACCACCTTGCCCCATTCCATTTATGTTTGGATTTTGGAATAGAAAAAACAATCCATATCCAATGACTGCGACAGCCAGTAAGAACATTTCCTGTATCACAACCCGTCTGTAAATAGAATTTATTCTCTTTTTCATGGGGCATAGCCGCCAGATTTCCGACCGCTTGCTGGCAATTTCCTGCGTATAGGTATCTGCACAGAATGTAAAAGCAAGGATTGCCAGTGGAGCTTCTAGCGCAATCCCTATTTCATTCGCATAAGTTACCCCTCTGACAAGGCTTAAAATGACGACAAAAAATACTGCATAAGCCTGCTTTTGGAATGTCAGGGAGATTTTCATTTCACGCTTCAATATACCCGCCTCCTTTTCCATATCTGCATTGAGAGAAAGATGATACAGATTGCGGCTAAGATGAGGAAACTCTGATTCAGCAATGCCATTGGCGCAGGGGCAGTATCAAAAAAACCTCCTGGGAACCGCACCATAATCGCTAACGGTCTGCCATAATATCCATAAATGCCTTCCGCATTCCTGCTTCCCATATTGGAATACACGATATAAAGAAACAAAAGTGGCACTGCTGGCAGCGGGCTTTTAAACAGCAATGAAATCAAGCTGTAAACGCTTACAATCATCAGCATATTCGGCAGGATATAGAAACAGCTTGCCAATAAAAAGTCCATCAAATGAACCTCAAAACTGCTGTTTCTCGTTGATACAAGGCAAATACCAAAAAATATCAGGTTTAAGGCTGCGAGTATAATCAGGCAGACCGCAAAACCGCCTCCCACCTTGCCAGATAGATACTTTCCTGCACTGACAGGCTTTGTATGAAGAAGCTCATAGGTATTTCTCCTCGTATCCTGCATAAATAAAGCAGATAATAAAACGGCTGCGAAAAATCCCATAAACAGCCCTGCAAAATCGGCAAATTTTCTGGAAAAATAATACGAAAATGCCCTGTTTTCCAGCTTCTCTGAAATATAAGAATTGATTTCTTCACGGGTTCCTTTATGATAGGCCGTATTTTCATACTCATAATATGCATCGTAAAAGCCATACTCTTCCAGATGGGCACAAGCCGTCTTAAAATCCATTTCTTTCATTTCATCAATCACAGACTGTGCCTCCGCATTTTCCATTTCGAATTCGGAAACAAGGATTTCCCGTATTCGTTCTTCCCACATTTCCCGCCGCAGCTCTTTCTCCGCCGGCACATATCCGTCAAAAACATCTCCATCCCGATAGCTTTGCGGATAGTCATTCACAATGGTTTCCCCTTCCCTGAGATAATGGATGTTCAGATAGGGGCTTACATTCTGAAATACCATAAAAACACCAATAACGATGCCAAGCCAGAGCAGAGGGTTCTTCATATAATTTTTTACCTCTCTTTTCAAAATTGACCACATAACTTTGCCTCCTTCATTTTTTAGTGATTCTATTGTAAAAGAAAAATCACAACAGAAAGACAATAAAAAGAAAAACGCCGGATTGCTTACGCAATCCGACGGAATATTGCTGTCACCACAGCCCCTCCATGTTCATCATTTCCCAAAACTAATTTCCCTCCATGTTTTTCACAATACAGCCTGCTGATATACATTCCCAGCCCCGCATGTTTCAGGCTGTCTTTCACATTCTGTCCATAGAACGCTTCCGTAATTTTTTCTGCATCTTCCCGAAAACCATCGCCGTCATCCATGACACAGATACTTAATTTTTCATATCCGGCCTTTACCATAATTATAATCTGCCGTTTCCCATGGCGCAGGGCATTCGACAGAAGATTTTCCGTTACTTCTAAAATAATTTCCTTATCCCCATAAAATTCTTCCTTTAATTCAGACGCCTGCAGCATACATTGTTTCCCATGCTCTTTTTCCAAAATGGCAAGTTCTCCCTGAATATCCTTCTCTAATTGTCTGGCAGAAATATTCTCCGGGGTCAGTTGCCGGTTTTCTAAACTGCTCAGTTTCCGCATTGTTTCTACAAAGGCATCCATACGTTCAATCTGGCGTCCGCTCTCTGACAGCATTTCCATTGCCTGTTCCATATCTATATCTTCGCCTGGCAGATATTCCATCAGCATTTCCTGATACCCTTTCAAAACGGACAATGGGGCGCGTATATCGTGCGAAATAGCCGCCCGCAGCATCTTTTCCTCCTCAATCATCCGCCATAATATCTGGTTATTTCTGGCAAGCTGTTCCCGCATCTTCTCAAACTCCCTGCAAAGTTCGCCCATCTCGTCCTTATTCTCATAGGAAATGCAAAAATCCAAATGATTCCCAGCAATCTTTTTTGATGCCTGTACCAGTTCTTCCATCGGCTTTCTTAATTTGTTCTGGTAAAAGAGGAAAACTGCCACACAGCTTCCTGCTATAGATAATATCAGCACGGCATAAGTCTGTAAAAAATCGCAAAGCTCTGACACAAAATAGTCTGACTGTGTCATCTCATAAGAACCCGGTCTTGGAATATCCGCCACATAACCATGTCCTTCATTATCTACTGCTTCAAAATATGCTTCTTCATCCACATAATTCCACCAGATATGCATCTGTGTCCGTTCGGCAATTCTGGCAATGACTGCCGAAAGAAGGAAGCTGCAAAATAAGGAAGCAGCCATATATAAAAGAATTGTTTTTCTCACGGAAAGGTTTTTTATTTTATCCATCGGTATCCCATCCCCCATATGGTTTCAATATATTCTGTCTGTGTATATTGCTGGAACTTCTTTCTGATTCGGCGAATCAGCTCTGTAATTACCCTGCTGTCACCTTCTGCATCATATCCGCAGACCTTCTCGTAAATCCTGTCTTTGTCAAAGACCATCCCTGGATTCATGGACAAAAATTCAATAATTCCATATTCTAATCTTGTCAGCTCCAGATAATGTGTGTGAATCTGCACGGTCTTTGCATTATAATCAATAGACAGTTCTCCCTGAAAGCAGCATTCTGTCTTTTCTTTGCGCCGTGTTTCCCGTTTCAGGTGCGCTGTAATCCTTGCATCAAGCTCTTTCAGGCTAAACGGCTTTAAAATATAGTCATCACCTCCTGAAGAAAGCCCATTTACAACGTCCTGTTCATCTACCCGTGCGGTCAGAAATAAAATCGGGCAGGCTACTTTATCCCGTACCCTCCTGCATACCTCTATCCCGTCAATGTCCGGCATATTTACATCCAGTAATATAATATCTGGCTGCAGCTTTATTTTATTTAACCCCTCCAATCCATTTTCTGCTGTAATGATTTCATACTTTTTCATTTCAAGATATTTTTTCAGCATTTTGAGAAGTTCAGTATCATCGTCAATAATCAATATTTTATAAACCATTTCTGCTCCTTTTCCTTGATATGGCTGTGTTTCTGGTTTGTTTTCCTATTATATGTATAAACTGCCGACAACAGACTGTCCCTTTGCCAGTCAAAATTTAAAATTAATTATACTACTCAAATCCCAACAAATACACAACAAACATTTCATGTATCAGCAAGCTGTATATATATACTATCTTTAAGTTAAGCAATCCCCCTTATTCCTCATTCCAATCCGAAGGCAGAATATCCCATCTGCCCAAAATCCGCTATTCCCTTTCCCCTTTCCTCATGCTATACTAAAATGTGTTTGAAAAATCATTTGTGCAGGCTGTAAAACCAATCTCACAAAAAGCATTTTTAAGGCACGCTCCGATAAAATGAAATGCCAGTGATTTATTTTCCATCGAAAAAACAGGAACTGCAGGAAAGAGTGGTAAAAAATATGAAATCATTAGTCATCGCAGAAAAACCAAGCGTCGGAAAGGACATCGCCAGGGTACTCGGCTGTTCCAAAGGCGGCAATGGTTTTCTGGAAGGAAAAGAATATGTCGTAACCTGGGCACTCGGGCACCTGGTAGAGCTGTCCGACCCGGAAAGCTACGGAGAACAGTGGAAAACCTGGAATATGGAAACCCTTCCCATGCTGCCGGAAAAGCTGGAAATCCAGGTTATCCCAAAAACCGGAAAACAGTACCAGACCGTAAAAGCACAGCTGCACCGCAAGGACATCGGCAGCATTGTCATTGCAACCGACGCCGGGCGCGAGGGAGAACTGGTCGCCCGCTGGATTATCTTAAAATCAGGCGTGCGAAAGCCGATGAAGCGGCTGTGGATATCTTCGGTCACAGACCGTGCCATCCGTCAGGGATTTGAACACTTAAGAGACGCAAAAGAATACGAAAACCTGTACCAGGCAGCCGTAGCGCGTGCGGAAGCAGACTGGCTGGTCGGCCTGAATGCTACCAGGGCCTTAACGGTAAAGCACAATGCACAGCTTTCCTGCGGCAGGGTACAGACGCCGACGCTTGCCATAATTGCCAGGCGGGAAGCCCAAATCAAAGAATTCCAGCCGCAATCCTATTACAGCCTGAGCGTAAATGCAGGTGGCGTGTCCTGGCAGTGGAAATCAAAAGAGAACAGCTATAGCGTATTTTCGGAAAAAACCATCCGCCAGGTACTGGAAAAAGTAACAAACAGCACCGGGACTGTCGAAGAAGTAAAAAAGAAGCTGCAAAAATCCTATGCACCGCAGCTTTATGACCTGACTTCCCTGCAGCAGGATGCAAACCGGATGTTTGGATTTTCGGCAAAGCAGACGCTGGATTATATGCAGCATCTTTACGAGCGCCATAAAGCACTGACCTATCCGAGAACCGATTCCCGATACCTGACGCAGGATATCGTGGAAACGCTGCCGGAACGCGTCCGGGCATGCCGCTGCGGCAGCTATGGGCGTATCTGCGCGCAGCTGCTCAAATCCCCGATAAAAGGAAACAAGTCCTTTGTGGACGATAAAAAAGTATCTGACCACCATGCCATTATCCCGACCGAACAGGGCGTCAGTCTAAACAGCCTCGAATATGGCGAACGCAAAATTTACGAGCTGGTCATTTCCCGTTTCCTCGCGGTGCTGCTGCCGCCATGCGAATACGAACAGACACAGGCTGTCCTCTCCTGTGAAGGAGAGCTGTTTACCGTAAAAGGGAAAACCATTCTCCATCCCGGCTGGCAGGAAATCCGAAATATCCAGAAAGAATCCGGCATCCTGCCCGAAGAAGAAGGCGGGGAAGACAGCGGGAAAACAGCACCAGAAATCGAAATGCAGGACAGCCTGCCTGTCTTTTCCAAGGGCCAGCGCATTCTTTTTGGGGACGGAAAAATCACAGAAGGCCGGACAAAGCCGCCGCTGCCGTTTACCGAAGCCACCCTTCTGGCCGCCATGGAAAATCCGGTCCGGTATATGGAAAACGCCAGCCAGTCGCTCAAAAAAACACTGGGCGAAACAGGCGGTCTTGGAACCGTGGCTACGCGTGCGGACATTATCGAAAAGCTGTTTCACAGTTTTATGATAGAAAAAAAGGACAGATACATCCACCTGACCTCCAAAGGCCGCCAGGTACTCGAGCTTGCCCCAAAAGAGCTGGTTTCGCCGCAGCTGACAGCCCAGTGGGAGCAGCAGTTAGCCGACATTGCAAAAGGAAAGGCGCGCAAAAAAGACTTTGAAGCCGAAATCAGGTCTTATACCGCAGATATCGTAAAAGAGATTGCGATTTCTTCCAAGACATACCGCCATGACAACCTGACCCGCAAAAAATGCCCGGACTGCGGAAAGCTTCTGCTGGAAGTTAACCATAAAAACGGACGCATGCTTGTCTGCCAGGATAGGGAATGCGGCTACCGCAAAACACTTTCCCGCATTACGAATGCACGCTGTCCGCAGTGCCACAAAAAAATGGAGCTGTCCGGGGAAGGGGAAAACCAGCGCTTTACCTGTGTCTGCGGCTACCGGGAAAAACTGTCTGCTTTTGAAAAACGCAAAAAAGAAAGCGGCGGCGGAGTCTCGAAAAAAGATGTTTCCAGATACCTGAATCAAATGAAAAAAGAAGCAGACGAGCCTTTGAATAACGCCTTTGCAAGTGCATTTGCAAAGCTGAAGCTCTAAACAGGTGCCCGGACAGATACCCGGGCATGACAAAGGAGAATTATGGAACAGGCATTATCATCCTACCATATTTTTTATACGGTTGCCGAATGCGGCAATATTTCCAGGGCCGCAGCCCGGCTGTTTATCAGCCAGCCCGCAGTCAGCAAATCCATCC
Source organism: uncultured Eubacterium sp. (assembly GCA_910579075.1). GTDB lineage: Bacteria > Bacillota > Clostridia > Lachnospirales > Lachnospiraceae > Eubacterium_J. Next base: position 6,322 of record CAJTSV010000040.1, on the reverse strand, counting down.
AAAAGCTGGAAGAAAACCTGGGCTGCAGGCTGTTTTTGCGTGGCCCGCGCGGAGTTTCCCTGACCGGGGAAGGACAGCTGCTATACCAGCATGTCAAATCCGCCATTGATACGCTCTCTGTGGGGGAAGAAAAAGTCCGGCGTGCAGCCGGGCTTGGCATCGGGCATCTGCGCATCGGTGTCAGCGCGACGCTCTGCCGGTATGTGCTGCTCCCCTATTTAAAGGATTTTGTCCGGGAATATCCGCACATTACGATTTCCATTGCCTGCCAGTCAACCAGTGAAACGCTGCGCCTGCTTGCAGACGACCGGCTGGACATCGGGCTGGCCGGAATGGGCTGCTATGAACTGCCGCACACGCTGTTTTTTGATTATATTTCGGATATCGAGGATGTATTTGTCGCTGCCAGGCCGTATTTAAACCAGCTCAGGGAACGCGGCGTGCCGGAATATGGCATTCTGCAAAACTGCTCCCTGATGCTGTTAGACAAGCACAACATATCCAGGCAGTATATTGATGAATACCTGCTGAAAAACCAGATTTCCGTGCAGGAGTGCATTGAAGCTTCTTCCATGGATTTGCTCATTGAATTTGCCAAAATCGGGCTTGGCGTCGCATGCGTCATACGCCAGTTTGTTGAGCCGGAGCTGGCAGACGGCTCTTTTGTCGAGATACCGCTGCCCGCCCCGGTTGCACAGCGCCGGATTGGATTTGTCTGCCAGACGCAGCGCAGCAGTGATAAACCGCTGGAGCAGTTTCTTTCTTTTTATCATAAAAAGCAGGAAAAACGGCTGTAATCATGTCCGTTTTTCCTGCCTTTCCGTATTGCCATTACAGGCATTGTCATTATCACATCAAACTATAAAATCCTGCTATCTGTGTTTATGACTCTGCTGCGTCTATCTGCTCCTGCGTATAATAGCCGCCGTCCACCAGCACTTCTTTCAGGTTGTCTTTATCAACTGCCTGCGGCGTGCACAGGTAAGCCGGAACAATAAGCTTGTTGTTGTCATACTGTTCAGTATCGTTGATTTCTGCCTCAGTCCCGTTTAAAACAGCTTCCACCATGGCAGCGCATTTCTGTGCCAGCACGCGGGAATCCTTGTATATGGAAAACGACTGTGTGCCATCCAGAATATTTTTGCAGGCATCCAGCTCACAGTCCTGCCCGGAAATAACCGGCCAGTTTGACGCCGTATAGCCCGCCGACTGCATGGCACGGATGCAGCCGGATGCAAGCCCGTCCGAGGCTGCTGCACAGATGTCCAGTTCTTCCTCTGTATAATACCCTGCAAGGTAATCCTCACACCGCTGCTGTGCCTTTTCCGGCGACCATTCCTTAATGCTTGTATCGTCAAACGAAGTCCGTTCTGTCCTGCATATCAGCCTGCCACTGTCCAGATACGGCTGCAGGACTTCCATCAGCCCGTTATACACAAGCCTTGCATTTTTATCATCCGCAGAGCCCATAAAAAACTCAATCGTTTTATATTCCCCATCCGCCAGATTATCCAGCCCGGCTTTTTCTGCAATGGTCTTGCCAATCATCGTGCCGGTGCCTTTATTGTCAAACGAAACGTAATAATAAACAGCATCCGTGTCCATAATCAGCCTGTCGTATGCGATAACCGGAATGCCGGCACTTTTGGCTGCATCTGCCGCTGCCGCCAGCTCTCCTGGTTCTGTGGCCGCAATAACCAGGCAGTCTGCCTGTGCTGCAATCATCTGTTCGATTTGCTCCGCCTGTTTCGCCGGGTCATCTTCGGCAAACTGCACATCGACCGAATAGCCCTTTGCTTCCAGTTCCTTTTTCATATTTGCCGCATCAAAGCTCCAGCGCTGCTGGGACTGTGACGGCATGGACAGCGCAATCTTTTTCCCGCCGTCAGAAGTCCCGCCCGCTTCGCCGTCATCGGTTTTTGTATCAGCAGCTTCCCCGCTGCCTGTATCTTTTGCAGGGTCTTTCTCACTGGATGTATCTGGCCCGGAATCCTTTTCCCCGCCCTTTTCCGTTTCACTGCCCGGCCCGCACCCGGCAAACACCGCCAGCGATACCGCAATACATAAAAATGTGCTTAACATTTTCTTTTTCATAGTTCCATCTCCCTTCTTTCTAACAAAACACCTGCTAAATTTATCTGCAAAATGTTAATCAGTCTCTATAAAATCCTTCCTGACTGTATTCTGCCCATTTCCGGTACATTTCTTTATAATGCTGTCTGATAAAATCCTGAATTTTACGAATTTCACGCTCATTCAGAACTCCCGGATTTTTTAACACAGATGTTCCATTCTTTTTTACAAAAAATTTTGCTGAACCAGCTTCCGTCAGCCTGCTGTCACTTGCATGAACATGCATGCATTCAACGATACAAAATGATGTAAAATACAAATAATATCCAGCCACCTTGAATTCATAAAACTTTGGCATGTCAATCCTCCATATACTTTCGGTTTTCTTTTAAATAATCATCAACAATGCCAAGTTCTATATCATCCATGCTTGTCTCGAGCATATCACCATTAACAGAAAATACCGCTGCCCTGTCTGGACGGTTTAGATTAAGAACCCGAAATCCTTCGCTGCAGCATCGGAAAGCATACCCATTAATAATCATGTCTGCTTCATCAGCTGCTTTTTTTATATCTGTCACTTTCTAACCTCACCTCCTTAATTGGTGAAAGAAAAGCATCCGCATCAAAATACAGATTTTCAAGAATCGGAACCAAATCAATATATTCTTCTTCCTCCTGCTGATTTTGCCTGTATTTTGCCATTACTACCAGATAACCATGATTCCACTCTTTAATAGAACTGTAATATTCTAATGAATAGGGAGCTTTAAAACGGATTGTACAGGTTCCATGCCGAAATACCGTATACCCGTTTTCATTACTTAATATTGCATAATTCATCGCTGCATTTCACCCTCTGTGCATTTCTTTTTAATAGTATAACCGATTCTGCTCCATCTTTCAAACAAAAATAAGGAAGGGAAGCCATTTCCTTGAAACAGCGTTCACTCCCCCGCCAATATCCTGTATGCAGCCTTCAAATCCTGCAAAAACAGAAACTGTCCCCAGTTGCAGATTACACAGCCATTAGTTATTAATCAGCTTGCTGTTTTCGTCATTCCAGCTGTAAAGCTTGCGTACTTCCTTGCCGACCTGCTCTGCCGGATGCTCTGCGGCTTTCTTTCTCATCATCTTGAAATGAACCTGGCGTCCAGCCCCGGACATATCCAGAAGGAATTCTTTTGCAAAAGAACCGTCCTGAATGTCAGCCAGGATTTTCTTCATGGCTGCCTTGGTATCATCGGTAATAATCTTCGGGCCGGTTACATAATCGCCATATTCTGCCGTATTGGAAATCGAATAGCGCATGCCTTCAAAGCCGGACTGGTAAATCAGGTCTACAATCAGCTTCATTTCATGGATGCACTCGAAATATGCATTTCTCGGGTCATAGCCTGCTTCAATTAATGTCTCAAAGCCTGCCTGCATCAGCGCACATACGCCGCCGCATAATACGGCCTGCTCGCCGAACAGGTCTGTTTCTGTCTCTACACGGAAGGTGGTTTCCAAAACACCGGCTCTTGCGCCGCCGATTCCCAGTGCATAAGCAAGCGCTAAGTCAAGCGCTTTTCCGGTTGCATCCTGCTCTACGGCTACCAGGCATGGAACGCCTTTTCCTTCCTGGTATTCGGAACGCACGGTATGACCCGGTCCCTTTGGTGCAATCATTGTTACGTCTACATCCTTTGGCGGCACGATAGTTCCGTAATTGATGTTAAAGCCATGTGCGAACATTAACATATTGCCTGGCTCCAGATTCGGCTCAATCTCATTTTTATACATATCTGCCTGCTTTTCATCATTAATCAGAATCATAATGATATCAGCCAGCTTTGCGGCTTCTGCCGTATTATAAACCTTCAGTCCCTGTGATTCTGCTTTCGCCTTCGACTTGCTGCCTTCATATAAGCCGATAATGACATTGCACCCGGAATCTTTTAAATTCAGCGCATGTGCATGTCCCTGGCTGCCATAGCCAATGATTGCAATTGTCTTTCCTTCTAACAGCGAAAGGTTACAGTCTTCCTGATAATAAATTTTGTTTGCCATTGTTTAGCCTCCTGAAATTATTCTAAATATGTAACATCGGAAGAACCTCTGGTCAAGCCAGTTATTCCGGTTCTAGCAAGTTCAAGTATTTCAAAGCCGGACACCAGGTCTAAAAATGCACTCAGCTTGTCCTGGTGTCCTGTCAGCTCAATAACCATCGAATCACGCGTGACATCCACGACTTTTCCGCGGAAAATCTCTATCACGCTTAAAATTTCCTGGCGGCTGGATTCCTGCACGCGCAGCTTGACTAAAATCAGCTCCCTTGTAACAGAGCTTCCTGCTTCCAGTTTTTTAATGTCCAAAACATCTTCCAGCTTTGCAAGCTGGTTTTCAATCTGCTCTAAAATCAGCCTGTCCCCGCTTGATACAATCGTAATCCTTGTATACCTCGGGTCTGCCGTCACGCCTGCGGAAATGCTGTCTATATTGTAGCCGCGCCTGCTGAACAGGCCGGAAACGTGGCTTAACACGCTGGAAGTATTTTCTACGATTAGTGATAATGCTTGTTTTCTCATTGTGATAACCATCCTTTTTCCTGAACTGTTATACTCACACATGCTTTATTCTAGCACATTCAGCGGGAATGTCAATGCATTTTTCTTTATACGTCAGCTTATACGTCAGCTTCCATAGGTGGAAGCGTCCAGTTCGGTGGTGTCCTTATATTCCTGTATGGATTCCACCCACTGCCCTGCGTCCATGGCAAGCCGGATTTCATCGGCAAGGTGCTTCCGGCAGGCGGCAGAAACAGCGGATGACCAAAAGACAAGCATGATGGAAATGTACATAACTGGCTATGGAATCCCCCTCATTCCTATATTCTTAAAAATATATCCGCAAAAAAGTTTTGAGCAGAAAAGTTTCCTGTTGGTTTAACTTTTCAGTCTAAATCAAATGCTGCTCCATTGTTTTTTGAATCACGATTTTTTATAATATCAGCAGGAGGTAAGACATGACACGGGAGGAAATACGAAAGATCAATACCTCACAGAAATAAAGTTTTACCCTTTAGGCACAACAGACGAATATTTTGAAGCACCCTATGAAGAATACCCTATAACGATATGCGGTCAAAAAGTTATCCTCACCAATGGGGAGCTTGCCGCCGCCCTGTTTAAGTTTCGTTTTGATGAATAGGAAGTATAAAAAAATCTATTTCATTTTTGAGGAAAGGGATATATAATAGAGCAGCGACAAATCCAGAGTCTTGAAGTATACAAAAAAGGAGATCATTCATAATGGAAAAAACAGCAATCAGCAGAAAACAATTTACGATATATATGATAGCAGCATTTGGATTGGCATGGATTTTGGAAATTATTGCAATCATTTATAGCAGCAACGGAAATCAAATGGTATTTAGTATTGTTATGGTGATAACAATGTTTATGCCTTTCATGGCTGCACTTATAGCAAGGATTCCATTAAAAGGCATGGGATGGGTTCCGCATCTAAAGGGTAACATTCGATATGTATTCTTTGCACTTTGGATGCCTGCTTTACTAAGCATCATTGGCGGAGTTTTGTTTTTTATAATCTTTCCCAAGGCGTTTGATTCTGAATTTTTGACCTTGCGCGGACTTATGGGAGATGCTGCGTTAGAAAAGATGGAAGCGCAAGGATTAACAATCCCAATCTATATACTGATTTCTAGTATTCAGGCAATTACATTTGCACCATTTTTTAATATGTTTGCTGCATTAGGTGAAGAAGTCGGCTGGAGAGGTGCTTTGTATCCATATTTGAAGGAGAAACTTGGTGTCACTAAGGGACGTATCGTGGGTGGTGTAATTTGGGGTTCCTGGCACTGGCCCGTTATGATTTTTGCTGGTTATGAGTATGGCAAAGAATATATTGGAGCCCCGGTACTCGGTCCGATTGTATTCTGCCTCTTTACTGTTATGATGGGTATTTTGTGTGATTATGTGTATGAAAAGACAGAAACTATTTGGCTTCCATCACTGATGCATGGTGCAGCCAATGCATTTACCATATTTGCTTATCTTACGAAACCTGAGTATGCGGATATGGCAATCCTTGGCCCGGCATATATTGGTATTATCAGTATGATTCCAATGATTATGATGGCTGTCATCGTTTGTGTAAAGCAGAAAAGAACTTGATATTATATTTAAGTAAAAGATATCGACAGGTTCCGGTTTGCAGAATTGCAGCCAGCTAAAACTGAATACCC
>CAJTSV010000039.1:27164-30110 GCA_910579075.1 uncultured Eubacterium sp. | reverse complement strand
CGAAACCGCAGACCAGTATATCGAACGGTTTGCACACGAAAACGGGAAAAAATATGACGTGACAGTTGCGACCTCGGACGGGCTGGAACAGATTATTATCCGGGGACAGGGCTGCCGCCTTGTGTCGGCCCGCGAGCTGGAAGAAGAAGTACAGGCAGAGCACAAAAAAATATATGCCGAATATCTCGGAAAACAGCCGCAGGAGCGCAATACGCCGTTTGAGCATGCCCTGCAGAAGGGGAAGCCATAAAAAACAGGAAGCAGGGATAAAAATGTCCCTGCTTCCTGTTTTTGTGAGAATGTATGGTTTATGGAGTGGTGAACGGTCATTGTTTATTTTGCAAGCAGCATCATAATTTCGTTGCTTCTTGTGATAAATTTTGTCATGGCTTCCGGTGCAAGCGGCTGGTTGCTTATCATGGCAAGGTCATACAGCTGTTCACAGAACATCGGCACATGCTCGGAGTCCTTGTGTTCAAAGATATATGCTACAAGCGGGTGGTTTGCATTCAGCGTCAGGGAAATATCCCCGCCGAACATGGAAGCATCCATGCCGCCCATGCCGCCCATGGCGTACATTTTCATCATTTCCTGCATGCGGCGTCCTTCTTCGGACAGTGTGATAATCGAAGCAACGCTTTCGTTTTTCAGTTTTACGGCCCTGACAGCAAGCTTGTCATTGTTCAGTGCCTTGCGGAACAGTTCGGTTAACGCATCTGTTTCGTCTTTTAAATCATCCTCGGACACATCTTCCTTTAACGTGTCGGTGACATCCGCATCAATGCGCATAAATTTGTACTTTTCATTGCGGCGCTCTAACTGCGTAATAAACGAAGAATCGATGTTGTGGTTTAAGATAACCGCATCCATGCCCTGTTCCTTGAACATATTGATATACTGGCTCTGCTGCTGTTCGTCGGTTACATAATATATCGTCTTGCGTGTATCTTCCGGTTCTTCGTCCGCTTCATCAGCAGTCGCAGAAGTGCCGTCCGGATTTTCCACTTCGATGGTGCTTTCATCGGAATCGTTCGCTTCCGCAGCTTCTGCATTTTCACCGGCTTCGTTCTTTTTGGCATCTTCATCCGGCTCGTCTTTTTTCAGGCATTCCGGCAGCGTCAGGTACTTGTGGTCTAAGTTCTTGAACAAAATGTAGTCATTCATTTTATCGCAGAATTTATCGTCCCTTAAGCAGCCGTATTTGATAAACGGGCTGATATCATCCCAGTATTTTTCGTAGCTTTCCTTATCGGTCTTGCACATGCCGGTCAGCTTGTCAGCGACTTTTTTCGTAATGTATTCGGAAATTTTCTTTACAAAGCCGTCGTTTTGCAGGGCGCTTCTGGACACATTGAGCGGAAGATCCGGGCAGTCAATGACGCCTTTTAACAGCATCAGGAATTCCGGAATGACTTCCTTAATATTGTCGGCAATAAATACCTGGTTATTGTACAGCTTAATCGTGCCTTCAATCGAATCGTATTCGGTATTGATTTTCGGGAAATACAAAATGCCCTTTAAGTTAAACGGATAATCCATATTTAAATGAATCCAGAATAACGGCTCCTTGTAATCGTGGAATACCTTGCGGTAAAATTCCCTGTATTCGTCATCCGTGCAGTCTTTCGGTGTCTTGGCCCAGAGAGGATTGGTATCATTTAAGGAAACCGGGCGTTTTGCAATTTTCAGTTTTTCTTTGCGCGGGGAAACCTCGACAATTTCTTTTTCCCCGTTTTCATTTTCTTTTTCTTCGGTTTTTGCTTCTTCGATAATCGTTTCGATAACCGTATCGTCGTCCCGCTTATCCTCTGCATCGATGGTTTCGTATTCCGGTTCTGCGTTTGCTTTGTTTAAGTAAATCGGAATCGGCATAAACGAGCAGTATTTTTCAATGACTTCCCGTGCACGGTATTCATTGGCAAATTCCAGGCAGTCTTCGTTTAAATGCAGTACGATGGATGTACCGACAGAATCCTTTGTGCCGCCTGTCATGTCAAATTCCGTGCCGCCGTCACAGGACCAGTGGACAGCCTGTGCGCCTTCTTTATAAGAAAGCGTATCAATGGTAACCTGGTCAGCAACCATAAACGCAGAATAAAAGCCAAGACCGAAATGTCCGATAATCTGGTCTTCGTTCGCCTTGTCCTTATATTTTTCCAGAAAATCCGAAGCCCCGGAAAAAGCAATCTGATTGATATATTCTTCGACTTCCTCAGCTGTCATGCCAAGGCCGTTGTCTGTAACGGTCAGTGTTTTATCATCCGGGTTTACGGTTACCTGAATCTGCGGCTTGTAATCTGCCGGAAGCTGGTATTCGCCCATCATGTCCAGCTTTTTTAATTTGGTAATGGCATCGCAGCCGTTTGAGATTAATTCCCGGTAAAAAATATCGTGGTCAGAATACAGCCATTTTTTGATAATAGGAAAAATGTTTTCACTGTTGATGGAAAGATTTCCGTGTTTGTTGTCCATGAAAAATGCACTCCTTTTTAAAATGATTGTTTGAATATATAGCTGGGGCATGCAAAAATGCCTGCACGTTTTTGTCTAAATGAAATAGTAATACTATGCAGGGGAAAAGTCAATAGAAAATCAGCACTCTTTTGAGACGAGTGCTAACAGTTTTGCGGAAAAGCTGATTTTTCAAGGGTTTCGGAAATTCTTAAAATTTTATAAACGGAGCAGGTTCTGTTGCGGCTGATGAAGCGCGGCTGATAATCAGCTCCTGACGCCGTCTCCTGGCGGGAGCTGACAGCTGCAGCTTGTCTGTTTCCATTTTTGATTCAGGGATTGAAAAGCGGGCGGTTTTGTGTCAAAATAAATTATTCGGATGAAATATTTAAGACAGCGTTTCTTACTTATATGAGGGAAGAACATTTATCAGGAAAGGACATGGTTGCCTATGAATAAAGATTTGCTGGCGGATGCAGCCCCGCCTGCCGCCGC
>CAJTSV010000039.1:22861-27118 GCA_910579075.1 uncultured Eubacterium sp. | reverse complement strand
TTGACCTTAAAGGCACTTGCGGTTTTGAAGGAAGCGCAGGCGGTTATTTACGACGCACTGATTGGCCCGGACGTGCTGTGCATGATTCCGCCAAAAGCGCAGAAAATTGCCGCCGGCAAGCGGGCGGGCAGGCATTCGATGAAGCAGGACGAAATAAACCGCCTGCTTGTGGAAAAAGCGCTGGAAGGAAAGCAGACGGTACGGTTAAAAGGCGGCGACCCGTTTCTGTTCGGGCGTGGCTATGAAGAAATTGAGGCACTGCGCCGCTGTCAGATTCCATACGAGGTTGTGCCGGGTGTTCCTTCGGTGACGGCTGCGGCTGCATATGCCGGAATCCCGCTGACGCACCGCGGCATGTCCGCATCGGTGCATCTTCTGGCCGGGCACCGGAAACAGAACGAACCGCTGGACATTGATTTTTTGGCACTGGCCCGTTCTGGCGGCACCTGTGCGTTTTTTATGGGCATGTCTGTCCTTCCGGAGATTGTGCAGGGGTGTTTAAATGCCGGGATGGCACCGGATATGCCGGCTGCGGTCATTGAGCAGGGCACATCGGCCAGGCAGCGGGTCATTATTTCCACGCTGGAACAGCTGGAAGCGCAGGCAGCGCGCCAGAAGGCAGGCACTCCGGCCATCATTCTGATTGGAAAAACAGCAGCGCTTGGGATGCAGCCTGCATGGCGGGAACAGCTTCCGCTTTGCGGCAGCTGCATTCTGGTAACACGGCCGGCTGCCCGCAGCGGCGCGCTGGCCAAACGGCTGCGCATGCTTGGGGCACAGGTGCTGGAGGTTCCGGCTATCCGCACGCAGCTGCTGGAACAGGAATGCAGAAAGGAGCTTTTGGAAGCGCTGGCAGCCATTGGGGAATATCAGTATCTGGTCTTTACCTCACCGGCCGGCGTGGATTATTTTTTTGAACTGCTTTTAAAATGGAACAAGGACATCCGCTGCATCGGGAGCATCCGGCTGGCGGTCATCGGGAGTGCGACCGGGGATGCGCTGAAAAAACGCGGCCTGATGCCGGAACTGATGCCGGAGCATTATAATGGAGAAGCGCTTGGAAAGCTTTTAAACAGCTCCTTAAAGGACGGGGAGAAGGTGCTTATCCTTCGTTCCGCAAAAGGCAGCCCGCAGCTGGTAACGGAAATCCTGAAAGGCCGGAAGGTGCAGGTAAAAGATATCGCGATTTATGATACAGTGCCTTCGGTTCTGCCGGATGCGCAGGCTGTGGCAGGAGAGGAAAAAAACAGCAGCCGCCAGGAAGGGCGGATGGAGCCTGTCCCGGATATCAGGGCACTGGCGCAAAACGGCTGTTTAGACATGGTGATGCTCACAAGCGCTTCGTCCGCAGACGGCTTTGTGCAGATGACCCGGGGACTTGATTATTCCGGCATCCATGCAGTCTGTATTGGAAGGATGACAGCACAGAGGGCAGCTTTTTATGGCATGCAGGTGCATGTCTGCGAGCAGGAAACCATAGAAAGCATGGCGGATGCAGCGGTACAGCTGCAAAGGATCGGGAAAATATGCAGGAAACCTGATGGGTTCTGATATTATTTTTATTATATTTAAAAGCTGCTGGAGGTATAGCTGTGTTTGATTTATCTGAATTTCATGCAGTGAGAGTACTGGAACATAAAATAGATTATTTGTAAATAAAAAAAGAAGGACAGGAATCACATATGGAACTGACAAAAAGGCCAAGACGGCTGCGCAGCAGTGCGCTGCTTCGGAAAATGGTGCGTGAGACGCGCATGGACGCAGCTTCGCTTGTTTATCCGATATTTATTGTGGAAGGGGAAAATAAAAAAGAGGAAATCCGCACAATGCCGGGACAGTACCGCTACAGCATTGACCGGATGGGAGAAAAGCTGTCGCAGCTTATATCATCCGGTGTTTCCTCGGTGCTGTTTTTTGGAATTCCGGATAATAAAGACGAAACCGGAAGCGGGGCGTATGCGCCGGACGGCATTATCCAGCGGGCGCTGGCAGAAGCAAAAAAAGAATTTCCAGACATGTACCTGATTGCAGACCTGTGCATGTGTGAGTATACGTCACACGGACACTGCGGCATTTTATGCGGGGAAACCGTGGACAATGACAGGACGCTGGAATATCTTGCAAAGACGGCTGTTTCACAGGCCAGGGCCGGGGCAGACATGATAGCGCCTTCGGATATGATGGACGGGCGGGTATCGGCCATCCGGGAAGCGCTGGATAAAAACGGGTTTGCGGGCATGCCCATTATGGCTTATTCTGCCAAGTTTGCATCTTCTTTTTACGGCCCGTTCCGGGATGCTGCGGATTCGGCACCGGCTTTCGGTGACCGCAAATCCTACCAGATGGATTACCACAACCGCAGGGAAGCGCTGAAAGAAGCTCTCCTGGATGAGGAAGAAGGCGCGGACATTGTGATGGTAAAACCGGCAATGGCTTATGCAGACCTGATTCGCGAAGTGCGCGAGCTGGTAAAGGTTCCGGTAGCAGCCTACAGCGTAAGCGGGGAATATGCGATGATAAAGGCCGCAGCCGCAGCGGGATTTCTGGATGAGGAGCAGGCGGTTATGGAAACAGCGGCCTGTGCGTACCGTGCCGGGGCGGATATTTATATCAGCTATTATGCGAAAGAGCTGGCTGGTTATATGAAGGAGGGAAAACTGGGATAATGACATGCTGTGAACAGTTGTTTGAAGAAGCAAAGCAGTATATGCCGGGCGGCGTCAATTCGCCGGTACGGGCATTTGGCGCTGTTGGCGGGGCACCGCGGTTTATCGCGAAAGCAGACGGGGCATTTTTGTGGGATGAGGACGGGCGGCGCTATCTGGATTATGTCGGTTCCTGGGGGCCGATGCTGCTCGGGCATAACCATCCGCAAATCCGCCAGAGCGTGCTGGAAGCCTGCGGGCGGGGCTTAAGCTATGGCGCGCCTGCAAAAATCGAGACAGAGCTGGCAAGGCTTATCTGTGAAATGGTGCCTTCGGCAGAAATGGTGCGCATGGTAAATTCCGGCACAGAAGCGGTTATGAGTGCCCTGCGCGTGGCAAGGGGTTATACCGGAAGGGATAAAATCATAAAGTTTGCCGGATGCTATCATGGACACAGCGACGCCCTGTTAGTAAAGGCAGGCTCCGGCAGCCTGACACATGGCGTCCCGGACAGTGCCGGCGTTGCGAAGGGCTGCACGCAGGACACGCTTCTGGCAGCTTATAACAGCCTGGACAGCGTGAAGGAGCATTTTGCGCGTGAAGGGGAGCAGATTGCGGCCGTGATTATTGAGCCGGTGGCGGCAAATATGGGAGTCGTTTTGCCAGAACCCGGCTTTTTGCAGGGGCTGCGCAGCCTTTGTACGGAATACGGCGCGCTGCTTATTTTTGACGAGGTCATTACCGGATTCCGTCTTTGTGCGGGCGGTGCGCAGGAAGCCTTTGGCGTCCTGCCGGACCTGTCGGTATTTGGAAAAATCATCGGTGCCGGAATGCCGGTCGGAGCATATGGCGGAAAGCGCTGTATCATGGAAACCGTGTCCCCGCTCGGGCCTGTGTACCAGGCAGGGACACTGAGCGGCAATCCTGTCGCCATGTCAGCAGGATATGCCATGCTCGCGATGCTCAGGGATAATCCGCAGATATATGAGAAATTAAATGCTGCCGGAAATTACTTTTTCGGGGAACTGGGGGATTTGCTGCAAAAAGCCGGGCTTCCATATCAGGTTACCCATTTTGGTTCTTTGGGATGCCTGTTTTTTACGGGTGAAAAAGTGACGGATTATGAACGTGCAAAGACGTCTGATACAGATGCCTATGCGGCTTATTTCCAGCATATGTTAAGCCGCGGGATATATCTGGCGCCTGCACAGTTTGAGGCCATGTTTTTAAGTACAGCGCATACAAAAGAGCTGCTGGATGAAACACTTGAGGCTGCAGGGGAATATTTGTTACGGTTCACTCCGTGACCAGCTGACGGCGCATTCGAAAAAGGGGATTGCATATTTTGTTAATTTTGTTTATAGTAAATAGTAAGAGCCGCCGCACACAGAAAAAGAAGCATGCAGGGCAAAACACCAGAAACGGAAGCCGGGATCTGCCATGAACACGCATAATATGAAAAAACAGTCCACGCAAAATCACAAGCGCAGCCTGCACAGCCAGTCTTGTCCGGGCATTGATGCAGGAAAAAGCACGGGAAAAGAAATAAAAGGAAGCACAGCCAGAAGGAAGAAGACACCCGGACGCCGGCAGCGCCAGCAGCAGATTGTGC
>CAJTSV010000039.1:0-22842 GCA_910579075.1 uncultured Eubacterium sp. | reverse complement strand
CTGGCCAGTATTTTTCTGATTCTGACTGCGGCCATCTTTTTGCGGATTGTCCACAGCCGCAGCAGGACGAAGGCACCGCCGGGGCTGGCAGGGATATCGGAAGGAAAGATTCCAAGGCCAAAGCTGGATGTACGGCTGCTAACCGTAAACGAATATTCAAGGCCCGGCACTGCACTGGAAAAAGTAAGGGGAGTCGTGATTCATTATACGGCCAATCCCGGCACCAGTGCGGCTGCGAACCGGAATTATTTCGAAGGGCTGAAGGATTCCCATACGGCAAAGGCAAGCAGCCATTTTATTATTGGGCTGCGCGGGGAAATCATACAGTGTATTCCAAGCAGCGAGATTTCGTATGCGTCGAATGAGCGCAATGGCGATACCGTGTCCATTGAATGCTGCATCCGGGAAGAATCCGGGAAATTTGAGAAGGCGACTTATGATTCCGCGGTACATCTGACGGCATGGCTGGTAGAGCATTTCGGGCTGGAAACGGAAGATGTCATCCGCCATTATGATGTGACAGGCAAGGCATGTCCGAAATATTTCGTGGATTTTCCTTCTGCATGGGAACAGTTTCTGGCAGATGTGCAGGCATATTTAGTATCATACGGCGTATTTTAAATATTGAACATATAGGAGAGACATATGCAGAAAGTATATGAAGACTTAAAACAGGGCAGGGATATCCGCAATAACTTAATCGCATTGAAGCAGATGCTGAAAGAAGAAGGAGCGCTTGAGGAATATTTGTCCATGACCGAAGACGATGAGCTGATTGCATCCTTTTTACAGAACGAAGATGCAAAAATAAGGAAAAACGCTGCACTTGTACTCGGACTTTTACAGAGCCAGGAAAGCATTGAAAAAATATGGGAAGCATACGTGTCAGAATCACAGCTGTTTGTAAGGGGTGCGTATCTTTCAGCGCTGCAGAAGCTGAACTGCAGGGCATATGAAAAGCAGCTTAAAGCCCGCTACCAGAAGCTGCTGGCGTATGAGGCGGGGGAAGAAGAACAAAAGCATGTGCAGGATGAAATGAAAGAGCTGCGCAGGCTTGGCATCCAGTTTGACGGCGGCATCAGCAGGCATGTGTTTACCGGCTATCACAAGCCGCAGGATTTTATCCTGACCACGCTGAAAAATTACCAGGACACGACAAGCGTCCAGATAGAAAGCGGCGCGGCAAGGGTCATTCCAATGGGCGTGCAGGTGGCAGGCGGCGATATCCGCGAAGCGTTAAATATCCGCACATTCCGGGAAATGCTCTTTACCCTGCGCTGTGACAAGAACCTTCCGCCAAGGCCTGCCGTGATTGCCGGCGAGCTGGCCAAGTCCAATATGATTCGTATTTTGAAAGAGCTGCACGAGGGAGAAGAACCGTTTTATTTCCGGCTGGAAATAAAAAGCACGATGCCGCTGGATAAAAAGAGCGTTTTCGCAAAAAAACTGGCAGCGGAAATCGAGCAGCGGACAAGGCATTTTCTTGTGAATTCAACTGAGAATTATGAAGTGGAGCTTCGGTTTGTGCAAAACCGCAACGGCGGATTTTATCCATGCATGAAGCTGTATACCATTCCAATGAAGCGTTTTTCCTACCGCAAATATACAACCGCATCTTCCATGCACCCGACGCTGGCAGCGCTGCTTGCAGAGCTTGCTTCCAGCTGGCTTGCAGAGCGTGCCAGGGTGCTGGATGCGTTCTGCGGCACGGGCACGCTTTTGATGGAACGCATTTATGCGCTGCCGGTACGTTCGGCTTATGCCATTGACACCTTTGCGGACGCGATACAGGGTGCACGGGAAAATGCAGGCATTGCGCATATGAATATTAATTTTGTAAACCGCAGCTTTTTTGAGTTTGAACACGAACAGAAATTTCAGGAAATCTGGGCGGACATGCCTGTGCGCGGAAAAAAGACAAAAGAAGAACAGGATGCATTTTACCAGGCATTTTTTGTAAAAGTACAGGAGCTTTTGCAGGAACGCGGCAGGGTCTTTTTATTCTGTAACGAAAACGGAATTGCAAAAAAATACCTGCGCCTGAACCCATGCCTGCACTTAAAGCAGGAATTCTGCATCCGGGAAAAGGACGGTGCGTATTTCTTCATTATTGAAATGCGGGAATGTGCAAAACAGCCGGAGGATGCGCCGCAAGAAGCTTTGGAAGATTCGGATTCCGGGAAGGAAGGGACAGTGCAGGAGGCTGGAAAAGAGCAGGAGGGGCAGCAGTAAGGCGGCACCGCATATCCTGCTGCATGCGGCGGCCCGGCATCCCGGAAATAAGAAAAAGGAGTCTTTATGGGAAATGTAATTGTAGTAGAAGGATATTCCTTTACGGATGAAAACATGGCAAAACAGGCACGTACTGAGGCAGAAGGCGTCCGGTATGTCCGTGCCCGGACAGACATGTCCAAGCCGGACCAGGTGTTTTTGGTATATCACAGGCTGCTTGCCCAGAAAATGTTCCAGACGCCAATCGGGTATGCGTATCTGAAAGAACTGCAGGACTACCTGAAAACGATGCCGGGCATCCACCCGGAAGATATCCGTCCCATACCAGTTGCCCGCAATCTTGTAGTAAACGATTCACGCGGCATTGCGGAGCACTGGCGCAGGCGCCTGGATAAGGAACAGAATAAGCTGCGCATGTCTGTCGTAGCCAATTTCGCGCTTGCCGTATCGATTCTCCTGATATTTCTGATTACCGCCACAAGCGGCGAGACAACCATCTTAAATTATGAAAAGAAGCTGCAGGACAAGTATGCGCAGTGGGAACAGCAGCTGACGGAACGCGAAAAAGCAGTGCGCGAGGAAGAACAGGAGCTGGAGCTGGAATTTGACACGGTGCTGGATGAAGACGAGGAAGAAGAACTGGAAGGAGCAGGAGAAGGCTGATATGCCAGCCGGAAAAATCAGCCGGAAAACACACACTTTGGTCATAATCTTGTGCTAACATCATAAGCAGTATCAAAAAAATCAGGAAAATGCAGGAGAGGTGTCTTTCGTGGAAAAATTAAAAATTCTGGTAGTGGATGACGAGAGCAGGATGAGAAAGCTCGTGCGCGACTTTCTTGTCAAACAGGATTTTGAAGTGCTGGAAGCAGGGGACGGGGAAGCTGCCCTGGACCTTTTTTATCAGGAAAAAAATATCGCGCTGATTATCCTGGATGTTATGATGCCCAAAATGAATGGCTGGGAGGTATGCCGGGAAATCCGGGAAAATTCCAGGGTGCCGATAATCATGCTGACGGCAAAAGGGGATGAAAGCGACGAGCTGCTTGGATTTGAGATGGGCGTGGATGAATATATTTCCAAGCCGTTCAGCCCGAAAATATTAGTGGCCAGGGCAGAAGCCATATTAAGGCGCTCGAACAAGCTGGCAGAAGGCCAGGCCGTGGAAACAGGCGGCATTGTCATCGACAAGGCTGCGCATCTGGTCACTGTCGACGGGGAGCGCATCGAATTAAGCTATAAAGAGTTTGAACTGTTATCTTATTTTATTGAAAATCAGGGCATTGCGCTTTCACGTGAAAAAATCTTAAATCATGTGTGGAACTATGACTATTTCGGGGATGCAAGGACGATTGACACACATGTCAAAAAACTCCGTTCCAAAATGGGAAAAAAGGGCGAGTATATCAAGACAATCTGGGGCATGGGCTATAAATTCGAAGCCGGCGGGTGCAGCGTATGATTCCTATAGCAAAACACCGGTGCTGCGGCCCCTTTGGGACGTATTCCCTGACCAGGCAGGTTACATTTGCAATGACAGCGCTTGTGACCGGAACCGTCCTGCTCTGCCTGGTTTTAAATACCATGTTTTTAGGCCCGTTTTATTTGTGGAACAAGACGAAAATCCTGTCAAACAGCTATTATAAAATCGATGCCGCGGCCCAGGCAGGAAGCCTTGGAAGCGAGGAATTTGACATCGAATTTGAGCGCATGTGCGCAAATAATAACCTGACAATCATGATTATCAATGCAGACCAGACGATTGTCGAGTCTTCGACCAGCGACACGAAGACCATGCTGACCTATTTTATGGAGCTGTTAATCAGCTTCAGCGAATCCCAGCCGGAAAAATTTATGATACAAAAGCGCCATGACGGGCGCATGAAGTCCGACTATCTTGCGATGTGGGGCGTGCTCTCGGACGGAAAGCTGATTATCGCGCGTTCTGCGCTGGAGAGCATTCATGAAAGCAGCACGATGACAAACCGGTTCCTGTTTATGATAGGCGGGATTGCGGTTATTATCGGCGCGCTGTTTGCGGGCATTGTGACGCGCAGGATAACAAATCCGATTTTAAAGCTGACAGAACTGTCCACGCGCATGGCGGAGCTGGACTTTGAAGCAAAATATGTGCCGGGAAGCCACCGGAACGAAATTGATTTTTTAGGCGAGCATATGAATGAAATGTCTGAAAAGCTGGAAAAGACAATTTCGGAGTTAAAAAGCGCGAATAACGAGCTGCTTTTGGATAATGAGCGCAAGACGCAGATAGATGAAATGCGCAAGGAATTTTTATCGAATGTCTCCCATGAACTGAAAACACCGCTGGCGCTGATTCAGGGCTATGCGGAAGGACTGCAGGAATGCATCAATGACGATGCGGAAAGCCGGGACTTTTACTGCGAGGTCATTATGGATGAAGCCGATAAAATGAACCAGATGGTCAAAAAGCTGCTGACGCTTAACCACCTGGAATTTGGCGACGAGGCAGTGAGCATGGAGCGGTTTGATATAACGGAGCTGATAGCAGGCGTTGTCAGCGCGTCGTCTATCCTGATTCAGCAAAGCGGCATTACGGTCTGCTTTGACAGCTCGCACCCGGTGTATGTATGGGCGGATGAGTTTAAAATCGAGGAAGTGATTACCAATTTTTTAAGCAACGCGATTCATTATGCCATGCATGAAAAGAGGATTGACATCTTTTATACGTTCAAAGAAGACTGCGTGCGGGTCAGCGTGTTTAATACCGGCGATGCGATACCGCAGGAAGACCTGGACAAGGTCTGGATTAAATTTTACAAGGTGGACAAGGCAAGGACGCGCGAATACGGCGGCAGCGGCATCGGGCTGTCGATTGTCAAGGCCATTATGGATTCCTTAAACAGGCAGTGCGGTGTTTTGAACCGGGACGGGGGCGTGGAGTTTTGGATAGAACTGGACAGAAACAGCGATTGCAGGAAAGCCGGGACTAAGCTGCTGCAAAGTAATGAAGAATTTGCAAAAGAAAGCATTGCTTAATTGCCGCAAAAATGTTAACATAAACTAGTAAGCGGAATGCGTATATTTAGTGCACGGGAGTAAGCAGATGAAAAAGAAAAGGTTAGCAGCAGGCGTTCTGGCGCTTGCGGTTTCTATCACGGCCTGCGGCTGCGGTGAACAGGTTTATGAAATGACGGAGGATGAAGAAGCAGTCATTGTGCATTATGCAGCACATGCTGTTTCCAAGTTTAACAAAAAACAGCCCGAAGGGGTAGAAGACGTCACTGCATTAAAGGCCATGATGGAAATGGAAGCAGAAGAACGGGAAAAGGAAAAAGAGCAGGAACAGCAGAAAAAAGAAGAACAGAAGAAGGAAGAACAAAAGCAGGATGACAGCAGCCAGGCAGGGAATCCTTCGGACGGGACCAAGGAAGAACAAAAGCCGCAGAAAAATTATGTGTCTTTGAGCAAAGCACTCGGCCTTGGGAAAATCAAGGCTGTTTACCGCAGGCATGAAATAGCTGCCTCTTACCAGGCATCTCAAAGCTATATGATTCGGGCAAACAGCGGGAATGAGCTTCTTATCCTGCATGTTAACCTGAGAAACGACACAGACAGTACGGCCAGATGCAATATTCTTTCCAAGATGCCAACATTCAGGCTGACAGTCAATGGCGAATTAAGTGTTTCTGCGGACACGACCATCCTTTTGAATGACCTTGGAACATACCAGGGCAGCATCAAGGCAGGGAAAAAGGCAGGAACGGTGCTGGTTTTCCAGGTTCCGCAGGGAGCAGTCAGAAAAACGGACAGCATGGAACTGGAAGTTACCATTGGTGATACAGCTTCGCTGGTTCAGCTTACAGGCTGAAAATACATGTATTTTGGGTGATTTCGAAAAAAATTTAAAAAATACATGTCAATTTGGCTGATAGTGTGATATACTGAATATAATTAGAATGGCTTCGGGAGGAAATTAGGTATGGATACAAACATTCTGTTAGAAAATGGAACGAATGAGCTGGAGGTATTGGAATTTACATTAAACGGAAATCATTATGGAATCAATGTGGCAAAGATTCGTGAAATTCTTACATATCAGCCGATTACGCCGATTCCAAATGCGCATCCGAGCGTGGAAGGTATTTTTATGCCGCGTGATGTGATGATTACGGTAATCAGCCTGAAAAAATGCCTCGGGCTGCCTGCAACAGATAATGAAGGCCTGTTTATCATTACAAATTTCAACAAGCTGAATATCGCGTTCCATGTAGACCAGGTTATCGGAATCCACAGGGTTTCCTGGGCAGATATTATCAAGCCGGATTCTACCATAAATACAGAAAGGGGCGAGGGAACAAACGGGGGTGTTTCCACCGGTGTCATCAAGCTCGAAGACAAACTGGTAGTCATTCTGGATTTTGAAAAGATTGTGACGGATATCAGTCCGGAAACGGGACTGAAGGTTTCGGATATTGAAGCATTAGGCGAGCGCAACCGGAATGATTCCCCGATTCTTGTTGCAGAAGATTCCCCGCTGCTTGGCAAGCTGATTACAGACAGCCTGAAAAAAGCCGGTTATACGAATATTATTATGTGCATGAACGGCAAAGAAGCATGGGACAAACTGGTTGGATATAAAAACAGCGGCAATATTTTTGACAAAGTGCACTGTATTATTACAGATATTGAAATGCCGATTATGGACGGGCACCGCCTGACAAAGCTGACAAAGACGGATGATGTGTTAAAGCAGATTCCATTAATTATTTTCTCATCGCTTGTCAACGATGAAATGAGAAGAAAAGGGGAAGCATTGGGCGCGGATGCACAGCTGACCAAACCGGAAATCGGTTTGCTGGTAGAAGCTATAGACGGCCTGATTGATAAGAAAATCAGGGCTTAGGAGAACTGTATTCCGGCTTGTGAAAATGCGGAATGAAGGGAAAACATACTCTGGAGCCTGAGTCAAATGAGTGGGAGCAGCCGTGGGCAGGCAGTTACGGCACTCTCACTTTTCGTTCGCATAGATGCGGCCGGCTGCAGAGACAGTAAGGAGATAGTTGCATGAGCAGAAGTGAAGATTATCTGGATAATCTGCTGACTTCGGTTACGGACAGACTGAGTGAGTATGATGAAGATTTCGAGCAGAACAGGGAATCTTTGAGGGATTCTTACCAGACCCAGAATGACCTTCCATCAAAAACCCAGAGTGCCCTGGATGAAATCCGGGAAGAAAATTTTCTGCGTGAATTTGAAGATGAGCTGCATAAAGGCGGTGCCGAAGACAGCTTCCTGCGCGAATTCGAGCGGGAATTAAACGAAGAAGCAGACGATGCATACGCATCTTCCGGCATGGATGATTATATGACCCAGATGGGGGAGATTGCGGACGATACAAAAACAGGTTTCGATGACGTGACGATGAAAATCGATACGATGCCGCAGGAAGATGACAGCCTGGAGAGCCTGTTCGGGGAAGAAAGCGTCACGCAGAATCTGGAAAACAGTGCAGGAAGCGGCCTGGACGCATTTATGGACAGCAGCGCGGAGCAGGCTTTGGATGACATTATGGGTGCCGGTGCGGACAGTGCCCTGGATGAACTGATGGGTGCCGGTGCAGGCGGCCTGGATGAACCGGCAGGGGATGGTACGGACGGCAGCCTGGATGGCATGCAGGAGAATACCCTGGATGCAGGAACAGATATGGGAGAGGATGGAATCTCACAGATGGCGAATGAACAGGAGAAACCGGCAGCAGCACCGGAAGGCATGGAAGGGCTGGAAGATATTTTTGGAGATATTTTTGACGAAGAAACAGCCAGCCTGCTGGAAGAATTAGGCGGCGAGATGGCGGACGATGCGGACATCACGCAGGCGGTAAAGCCGCGGGAAGCAGAACCGAAAACAGAGGCTGCTGACAGCCTGACGGAGATTTTAAATGCATCGGATGATGAAGCGCTTTCCGAGCTGGACCAGATGCTTGCATCCAGTGATGGAGACGATGCAGCCGCAAAAAAAGAGTCACAGGACACCATTCCGTCCGGCCCGGATTTTTCGTTTGAAGAATCCGTGATTGATACCGGGGATTCGGATAAAAAGAGAAAAAAAGAAAAAAATCCAAACAGCCCGTTTGCAAAGCTTTCCCGCATGCTGTTCGGCACGCCGGAGGAATTAAATCCGGAAGCGGCGGCAGAATATGAAGCAGCAAAAGCTGCAATGGGGAATAAAGAAGAACTTGACCCGAAGGCGCGCAAGGAAAAGAAAAAACAGGAAAAAGAACTTAAAAAGCAGCAGAAGCAGGAAGAAGCAGAGAAAAAGAAACAGGAAAAAGAAGCGGCAAAGGCTGAAAAAGCGGCGAAGAAGGCAGCCAAGCCAAAGAAAGAGAAAAAGCCGAAGAAAAAAGACGCCATGCCGAAAGAGCCGCCGCTGCCAAAGGTTCCGGTTATGATGATGTGGGGCATTGCGCTGTCCATGCTCGTATTGATTATTCTCGGAACGGTTCTGCTCGGCTATTCGATTCCGGTCAGTGAATCAAAAGAAGCGTTTGACAAAGGCGATTATGTGACAGCCTATGCAAAATTGAAATCCATAGAAGTAAAGCCGGAGGATGAGGAGCTGCTGCATGCGGCGACAGCGCTTGCGAGCGTTCAGACAGAGCTGGATGCCTATACGGCGCTGATGGAGCTTAAGCAGTACGAAATGGCGCTGGATTCCCTGATACGCGGCTACGGCAGATGTGCGATTCATTCTGCGGATGCAGAAGAATGGGGCGTGTCCAGCCAGCTCACAGAAATGGAAAATAAATTCGACCTTTTACTGAGGGAACAGTTTGACGTCAGCAAGCGCCAGGCGAAAAAGCTTTATAAGATAAAAAAGCGCAGCGAATATACATTGGAGCTGCATAAAATACTGGATAAGCTCGGACTGGATTACAAAGGCTGAACGGGATAAAGGAAAAAATGGTTGCGATTATTGATTACGATGCGGGAAATTTAAAAAGTGTTGAAAAAGCAATCCAGAGGCTGGGAGAAGAAGCGGTTATTACAAGCAGTTTTCAGACAATTCTCCATGCAGACCGGATTATCCTTCCGGGAGTCGGGTCTTTTGGAACGGCCATGGAACAGATAAAACGCCTGGAACTGGATAAAGTCATCCGCGAAGCCGCAGCACGGGATATTCCGTTTCTTGGCATCTGCCTGGGGCTGCAGCTGCTGTTTGAGGGCAGTGAGGAAAGCAGGGGCGTGGAAGGGCTCGGCCTTTTGAAAGGACGCATTGTCAGGCTTCCAAAAGCAGAAGGGCTGAAAATCCCGCATATTGGCTGGAATTCGCTCTCCCTGCAGAATCACGGAAGGCTTTTTGAAGGCGTGCCGGATAATTCTTATGTATATTTTGTACATTCTTATTATCTGCAAGCAGACGATATCCGGATTGTAAAAGCAGTAACGGACTATGGCGTGCAGGTGCACGCGTCTGCGGAGCAGGGCAATGTGTTTGCCTGCCAGTTCCACCCGGAAAAAAGCAGTACCGTGGGGTTTAAAATACTGGAAAATTTTCTGCATGTGGAAAAAAGCCTGGAGCAGCAGATAAACAGATAAAAGAAATAAAAGAGGATTTCACATATGTTTACGAAAAGGATTATTCCGTGTCTGGACGTAAAGGACGGCCGTGTTGTAAAAGGCGTGAATTTTGTAAATCTCAAGGATGCCGGAGATCCGGTGGAAATTGCTGCTGCATATGATGCGGCCGGGGCAGACGAGGTTGTTTTTCTGGATATTACGGCATCCTCGGATGCACGGGCGACGGTTGCAGATATGGTGCGCCGGGTTGCCGAGCGTGTATTTATTCCGTTTACCGTAGGCGGCGGAATCCGCACGGCGGAGGATTTCAAGGCCCTGCTGCGGGAGGGGGCTGACAAAATATCGGTTAATTCCGCAGCAATTGATAATCCGCAGCTGATACAGGAAGCTTCGGATAAATTCGGCAGCCAGTGTGTGGTTGTGGCGATTGATGCCAGGCGCAGGGCAGACGGCAGCGGCTGGAATATTTATAAACACGGCGGCCGCATCGATATGGGCATGGACGCCGTGGAGTGGGCAGTCCGGGCAGAACAGCTGGGCGCTGGCGAAATCCTTTTGACAAGCATGGACTGCGACGGCACAAAGGATGGCTATGACCTCGAACTGACACGCACCGTGGCAGAACACGTCTCCATTCCGGTCATTGCTTCGGGCGGAGCCGGGACGGAAGAACATTTTTATCAGGCACTGACAGAAGGAAAAGCGGATGCGGCACTGGCGGCATCTTTGTTTCATTTCAAGGAACTGGAAATCATGGATTTGAAACGCAGCCTCGCAGCCAGGGGTGTTTCTGTCCGGATATAGGCAGCGTACAGGCTGGAATAGCAAATGCTGAAAAAAGAAACAGGATAAAAATAAAATGGAAAAATGGAAGGCCGGGCAGCGTGCCGGCCGGAAAGCAGACAGAGGATAAAATATGGGAATGATTGAAAATGACTGGCAGCCAGCCGTACAGGCAGAATTTGGAAAGCCGTATTACCGGGAACTGTATCAGTTTGTCAAAGAGGAATACAGCACGCATGTGATATACCCGCCGTCTGACGATATTTTCAATGCGCTGCATTTGACACCGTTATCCAGGGTAAAAGTGGTGATTTTAGGACAGGACCCATACCATAATGAGCACCAGGCACATGGACTCAGTTTTTCCGTGCTGCCTGACCAGAAAAATATTCCGCCGTCCCTGCAGAATATTTACAAAGAGCTTTCAGACGACCTGGGATGCTATATTCCAGACAATGGATTTTTGCAAAAATGGGCGGAACAGGGCGTGCTGCTGTTAAATACCGTGCTGACCGTGCGTGCCCACCAGGCGAATTCCCATCAGGGGAAGGGCTGGGAAAAATTTACCGATGCGGTTCTCTCAGCCGTTAACGCCCAGGACCGTCCGGTTGTATATATGCTCTGGGGCAGGCCTGCACAGAGCAAGATACCAATGCTGGATAATCCAAAGCATCTGATATTAAAGGCGCCGCATCCAAGCCCGCTGTCTGCATTCCGCGGCTTTTTCGGATGCAGGCATTTCAGCCAGGCCAATGCATTTTTGGAAGAACACGGGATAGAGCCGGTAGACTGGCAGATTGAAAACCGATAGTTACTGGTCACGGAGTGAACAGTAACAACCGACAGGAAGTTATTCTTGCGCTGAAATTCCGGTTATGCTACACTAAAGGAAAAGAGAAGGAGGAACTGTATGATGGATCAGAACTGTGCATACTGTATGGAAGGGGAGTTATCTGCAAAATTTGGCATTAAAATCTGCGAGCTGGAGACAAGCAAGGTGTATTTATTCAAGGAGCAGAGCCATAAAGGAAGGGTAATTGTAGCTCATAAGAAACATGCAGGGGACATGAATGAGCTGACAGCAGAGGAACGAAGCGTCTATTTTGAAGAAGTGGCGAGGGTTGCAAGAGCGCTGCAGGCTGCATTTCAGCCGGATAAGATAAATTATGGCGCATATGGCGATACCGGACACCACATGCATTTTCATCTTGTGCCGAAGTATAAAGACGGCTATGAGTGGGGCGGAGTCTTTGCCATGAATCCGGACCGGGTGTACTTAGAGGAAGAAGAATACGAGCAGCTGATTGCTGCTATTAAAAAGGAGCTTGGGATTTAAGCGCATAAAACGCGGAAAGAAAAACTTCCCAGCATAAAACCATTCCCTGAAACAGAAAATAACGGTATGATTTGGATGGCATCAGGGAGGGCATATGACAGCAAAGGCAGCCGGACTGCTCCGGGACATGGATATTCAGGCAATGGAAACACAGGCAGCGCTGCGCTGTGCGCCGCTGATTGCGGGCATTAAAACAGCCTGCCTTTTAATTATAAAAAAAGAACAGGCAGCAGACGCACAGAAGCTGTTTGGCGGAACACATCTGGCATATTTTGCGTTATGCAGCACGGACAGGAAAACCATTCTTTTGATATGCAGGCGCAGGGAGCTGGAAGGATATCTGGCCCGGCAGCCGGTCAGGGAGCTGCTTTCTGAGGCCGGCTATGAGGATGCTGCACTGGAAAAGCTGCTTTGCGTATTTGGGGACAGGTATGCTGCCTGTCTGGAAGGAAGGGGCAGCTTCCCGCATGAGATGGGACTGTTTTTAGGATATCCGCCGGAAGACGTGCGCGGGTTTATCAGGCAGAATGGCAGAAATTTTCTTTTTGCCGGATGCTGGAAGGTATATGGGCATCCGGAAGAAAAACAGCGCCTGTTCCGCTGCTTTGAGCTGGCGGAAGAAGGGCTGTTAAGGCTGCTGTCACAGGGATTCTGCCTGAAAGAGCTGTTAAAATATGCATAATTTTTCCAAAAAGTATTGACGGCCGGGATAGAGGTATAGTACAATTATATCCAAGCAATTTTTTAGGAACTGTGCAAAAGAGCTGTTTAAAAGCGTTTTATCATATAGAACCAACCCACTATATGGCAAAATTTCTTTTTGTACAGTTCTTATTCATAGCAGATAAAGTGCCTGCAGCGCATTCCGCTGCGGAAATGTATATCGTGTATGTTAAAATATCCTCCTGCAGTATCTGCAGGAGGATATTTTTCCCCTAAACATTGAGCGAATATAATGCGGCGTATGCCGGTATTGTATGTAAGACCGAAAAAGTTTATTTCAGCGTAAACTGTCCGACTAACTGTTCTAATGCTTCTGACTGTGCAGACAATTCCTCGCTGGTTGCAGAAGTTTCTTCCGCAGCGGCAGAGTTGTTCTGAATAACCTCGGAAATCTGTTCGACTCCGGATTCCAGCTGCTTCATGGCGTCTGCCTGGGTATCAGACAGCTCGCTGATTTCATTGGTAGAATCAGCCAGGATGCTGATGCCTTTAATTACAGAATCAATGGCTGTTGTTGCTTTTTCCACAATGGCATTGCCGTGCTCGATTTCTTCGAGTGAATGTTCAATCAGCTTCTTTGTATCGATAGCTGCGGTTGCACTGTCAGAAGCGAGCTTGCCAATCTGGTCTGCCACGACGGCAAAGCCTTTGCCGGCTTCTCCGGCCCTGGCAGCTTCAATGGATGCATTCAGCGACAGGAGGTTTGTCTGGGAAGCGATATCCTCGATGGTGGCAATAATTGTTGCGATTTCATTGGAAGTATTGTTAATCCGTTCCATAGCCTGATTCAGCAGAAGGATGTCCTCATTGCTTTCTTCAGCCTTCTGGCGGAAATCTTTTGCATTCCGGTACGATTCGTTTGCTTTTTCGGAACTGTGTACAACCGTTTCGGTAATATTTTGAATGGTCGCGGTCAGCTGCTGTACCGATGCAGCCTGGTCTGTTGCACCTTCTGCAAGTGCCTGTGCGCTTTCCGCCATCTGTCCGGCTCCCATGGAAACCTGATTGGATGATTCGTGAATATTGGAAAGGGCATAATTTAAAGAGGCGATAATCTGGTCAAATGCCCCATTGAGTTCGGCAAAATCCCCCCTGAAATTCACATCGCAGGAAACGGTAAAATCGCCGCCTGCGAGCCTGCCGAGTACCCGCGTGATTTCTTCTACATAGGACTTTAAAATACGGATAGCTAAGTTAAAGGATTCGGTCATTTCACCGATTTCGTCCGCATACAGCTGTTCTACCTGAATGTTCAAATCGCCTTCGGTCAGTTTTTTGGTTGCTTCCTGTATTCTGACCGTAGGTTCAGCGATAATTTTTGCAACCATTTTGGAAATCCGCATCGCAACGATAAATGCAAGCAGAATGATGACAGCCATCACGGCAACCATCACATAGGACTGGATGGTAAGGCTGTCTGCTGTTTTGTTTCCGCTTGACGCTTTTAAGGCAATCAGTTCTTCTACGGTATCCGTAAGTTCTTTGAATTTTGGTTTTCCGTCTGTCAGAAGAAGATTAAGGGCTTCTTCATTATGATTGTTCATTGCAAGCGTCTGTACTTCTTCAAACAGCATGCGGTATTGTGGGAGCAGTTCGTCAATTTGCTTTATGTATTCGAGTTCTGCTTTTGTCTGGCAGTGTACTTTCATGCTTTCATAGGCGGAATCTGTCGTGGACTGAATCTGGTCCAGCTCGGCGGCTGCCGTGCGCATATCTTCTTCATCCTCGAACAGAATCAGTTCGCGCAAAACGGTAGGCTCTTTGCTTAAATATGTACTGAATATACCGATTTCACCCTGTGAAAAACCGCTGTAGACCAAAGCTTTGTTATAACTGGTATTGCAGTAAATTAAAATGAACAGTCCGATAATTCCTGAGAGACTGGCCAGAAGAATAGCGGTTGAAAAGCAGGTTTTTAATTTCTTCTCAACCTTCATGTCCTTAATTCTGTTTAACATAATATTTTTCCTTTTCTCTATTTTTTAGTATTTGCTGCTTCCAGATAGCCTAAATACAATACAATATTCGAATGTCAAGGTGCGTTCGGTTCACTGGCCGGCAGAATCTGTCCAGCCTGCAGGAACACAGGCTGCTGCACAGTGAAGTCTTAATTTTATTATACCACTTTCCGGGAAAGATACAATCATTATTTCAGCCAATTCCAAACAGACTGTAATAATTTGGTAATATTTGTATAAATTTTTGGAAAAAACTATTGAATTCACAAATGCCTTATGTTATACTAACACAAGTTACGGACTTGCATGGCATGAAACAGGGATTGCCATGCCAGGTATTTATTAAATGGAGGTGTCAATTTTGGCTGCAGTAAAGATTGCTTTGGAAATATTGTTTATTATAGTATGTATCGCGTTAACAGTTATTATATTGATGCAGGAAGGTAAGTCGGCAGGCCTTGGTGCAATTGCTGGCGCAGCAGATACTTACTGGGGCAAGAACAAAGGCCGTTCCATGGAGGGAATGCTGGTAAAGCTGACAAGGGTGCTTGTTGTACTGTTTATTGTAATTTCAGCAGTCCTGAATATCGGAAGCTTTCATTAACAACGAATGAAACTGTCGCGGGAAGCGGCAGTTTTTTTATCTTAAAGGAAGAAAGAAATGAAAAGAAAAAATATGAAAGAAAAAATATGAAAGAAAAAAATATCAGAGGAAAAAATATGGATAGGAAATTACTGGAAGAACGGAAAAAAACCGTATATGAGTTTATCTGTGATGAATTCTACGTTCCGATGAAGGCCAAGGAAATAGCCATTGTGCTGCAGGTGCCAAAGAGCCAGCGTGGGGATTTGAAGGAAGTGCTGGACGCGCTTGTCGAAGAATGCCGGATTGAGGTGTCCAAAAAGGGAAAATATGCGAAGGCGCAGGGCGGCTTTCTTGCCGGTATCTTTGAAAGCAATGCCAGAGGCTTTGGCTTTGTCACGGTGGAAGGCGAGCCGGAAGACTACTTTATTGCCGGCGAAAACCGCGGCGGTGCCGTTCATATGGATGAAGTGCAGATACAGCCGCTTCCGGCGCAGAATGGAAAACGGAAGGAAGCAAAGGTAGTAAAAATTACTTCGCACGGGTTAAAGGAGCTGGTCGGGACGTATGAAGCGAGTCCGAATTTCGGCTTTGTCGTTCCGGATAACCAGAAATTCGGGCAGGATATTTTTATTGCAAAGGAGCATGCATCCGGGGCAGTGACCGGGCATAAGGTCGTCGTAAAGCTGACTGGCTGGGGAGAAAAGGGAAAGAAGCCGGAAGGCAGGATTATAGAAATACTCGGGCATGAGAATGACCCGGGCATTGATATTATGTCAATTGTGCGCGATTTTAACCTGCCGGTCGAATTTTCACAGAAAATCCTGAATCAGGCAGCCAATGTGGCAAAGGAGGTCAGCGAAGCGGATATGCAGGGACGCAGGGACCTCAGGGACTGGCAGATGGTCACCATAGACGGCGAGGATGCCAAAGACCTGGACGACGCGGTTTCCCTGGCCATGGAAGGGGAGCATTACCGGCTGGGCGTGCATATTGCAGATGTCAGCAATTATGTGCAGGAGCATTCGGCACTGGATGTCGAAGCGTTTGCGCGCGGGACAAGCGTCTATCTTGTGGACCGTGTCATTCCGATGCTGCCGCATAAGCTTTCGAACGGCATCTGTTCCTTAAATGCAGGCGAAGACCGGCTGGCTTTAAGCTGCGTCATGCTTATTGACCGGACCGGCAGGGTTATGGACCATGAAATTATGGAGACGGTTATCAATGTTAACCGCCGCATGAGCTATACGCAGGTAAAAAAGATTCTGGATGACCGCGACGAAGCGCTTGTAAAGGAATATGAGCCGTTTGTGCCGATGCTTGAGCAGATGAAGGAGCTGGCGGCGCTGCTGCGGGGCAAGCGCATGAAGCGCGGCTCGATTGATTTTGATTTCCCGGAAACAAAAATACTGTTAGACAGCGAAGGAAAGCCGCTGGAAATCAAGCCGTATGAGCGGAATGTGGCAACAAACCTGATTGAGGATTTTATGCTGATTGCCAATGAAACCGTGGCACAGGATTATTTCTGGCAGGAAGTCCCGTTTATGTACCGTTCCCATGAAGCACCGGATGCAGAGCGGGTGAAAAAGCTGGCGGCGTTTATTGCGAATTTCGGGCTTTCGATACGCGGAATGCGCGAGGATATTCATCCGAAGGAATTACAAAAGCTGTTAGCGCAGATTGCGGGAACGCCGCAGGAAGACCTGATAAGCCGCCTGACGCTGCGTTCCATGAAGCGTGCGAAATATACGGCGGAATGCCTGGGCCATTTCGGGCTGGCTGCACAGTATTACTGCCATTTCACATCGCCAATCCGCCGTTATCCGGATTTGCAGATTCACCGCATTATCAAGGACTGCCTGCGCGGGCGGATGAATGAAAAGAAGCGCCAGCATTACGAAAAGCTTCTGCCCGGGGCTGCAAAGCAGTCCAGTGAAATGGAACGCCGGGCAGACGAGGCAGAGCGGGAGACAGACAAGCTGAAAAAGACCGAATACATGAAAGCGCATATCGGGGAAGTGTTTGAAGGCGTTATATCCAGCATTACGTCCTGGGGCATGTATGTCGAGCTGCCGAATACCATTGAGGGCATGGTGCATGTGACGGCGATGCGGGATGATTATTACCATTATATAGAGTCCACGTATGAAATGACGGGAGAGCGTACTGGCAGGAGTTTTAAGCTGGGACAGTTTGTGCGCGTCAGGTGCACGGGAGCGGACAAATTTTTGCGCACGGTCGATTTTGAGCTGGCAGACGATGACGAAATGCCGGACGAGCCGCAGGAATAGCAGGAGGAAGCAGCATGGGCAAAGACAATATAAAACTGATTGCAAATAATAAGAAGGCAAGGCATGATTATTTTCTGGAAGAAACCTATGAATGCGGGGTCAGCCTTCACGGAACGGAAGTGAAATCGCTGCGCATGGGAAAGTGCAGCATTAAGGAATCGTTTGTGCATATCGAGCACGGAGAAGTTATCCTGTACGGGATGCACATCAGTCCGTATGAAAAGGGCAATATTTTTAACAGAGACCCGCTGCGCCCGAAAAAGCTTCTGATGCATAAGCGTGAAATTGAAAAGCTGCAGGGAAAAATCAGGGAAAAGGGCTATACCATTGTCCCGGTGCAGGTTTATTTCAAGGGAAGCCTTGTGAAAGTGCAGATTGCGCTTGCAAAAGGAAAGAAGCTGTACGACAAGCGCCAGGATATTGCAAAAAAAGACCAGAGGCGCGAGGCACAGCGGGAATTCAAGGTGCGCAATCTGTAATTTTGGAATAGTAAGGAGACGTTCAGATGCCGAAAAAAAAGATATATGCGGTAAAAAAGGGCAGGCAGACGGGCCTTTTTTCGACATGGGAAGAATGCAGGCGCATGGTGCACGGATTTCAGGGGGCTGTGTATAAGAGCTTTGAGACGGAGCAGGAAGCGTCTGACTACCTGAACGGCAGCACAGGCGCACAGGCGGTGATGCCGCAGGATGGCAGCCAGCTGACGGCATTTGTAGACGGCAGCTATGACCACAGCCTGCGCCGTTATTCGTTCGGCTGCGTGCTGTTAACGCCGGACGGGCAGATTATCCGCGAATCCGGCAGCGGCAGCGACCCGGAAATGCTTGCGCTGCGCAATGTGGCCGGGGAGATGATGGGGGCCATGCATGCGGTGTCCTGGGCAAGGGAGCACGGGTATGCGGCGCTTGATATCTGCTATGATTATGCCGGAATCGAGCAGTGGGCGACGCATGGCTGGCAGGCAAAAAACAGGCTGACACAGCAGTATGCAGCGTTTATGGAAAACAGCATGAAGCAGATAGCCGTCTGTTTTACCAAGATTGCTGCGCATACCGGAAACAGATACAATGAAGAAGCAGACCAGCTGGCAAAGCATGCGCTGCATGATGCGGGCGATTCTGAACAGAAATAAAAAAATCCGGAAAGGCTGCCCGCCTTCTATATTTAAATCTTTTTAAATATAGAAGGCGGGCAGTCTTTTTTTGTGCACAGATGCATTTTTGGTTCAGATTTCAGGTGTATGTCCGGATTGGGGCATTTGTATACATGAATAGTTTGGTGCATGGTAAAATCATAATAACGGAAAATCTGTGAAAATCCACTTCTTAACGACAAAATTCGACAATTTTCAATAAAAGAGTTTCTTTATTATAGGAGGACAGGAGAAATTTGGCTTTTTCACAATTTTCTGTAGTTTTTTGCAAAATTTACTGACGCTGAACAGGAGGTTAAACCATGACTCAATTAAATGTAGCAATTGCAGATGATAATGAAAAAATGGTACAGATATTAGGTGATATTGTAAAGAGTGATAAAGAGCTGAACGTTGTAGGAATCGCGAAAGACGGAGTCGAAGCATGTGAAATGATTCGCGCAAAGGAACCCGATATTGTACTTTTGGACATTGTCATGCCCAAGCTGGACGGACTTGGCGTACTGACGAAAATCAACAACGACCGTTCTTTGAGAAAGCATCCGGCATTCATTATCATCAGCGCGATTGGACAGGAAAAAATTACGGAAGATGCATTCAGCCTGGGAGCAGATTATTACATTATGAAACCGTTTGACAACGAAATGGTAATTAATCAGATAAAGCTGATTCGTGACCGGGATATGAAGAAAACCAATGAACCAAGAAAAGCCAACGCATATGAAAAATACCAGGAGTCTGTGGAACGGGATTTAGAAGCAGACGTTACGAATATTATTCATGAAATCGGCGTGCCAGCCCATATCAAGGGATATCAGTATCTGCGCGAAGCAATTATGATGTCTGTCAATGATATTGAAATGCTCAATTCTATTACGAAAATCTTATACCCGACAATCGCCAAACAGTACCAGACGACATCAAGCAGGGTGGAACGCGCTATCCGCCATGCCATTGAAGTGGCGTGGTCAAGGGGAAAGATGGACACAATTGATGAGCTGTTTGGCTATACGATTAACAATGGGAAGGGAAAGCCGACAAATTCGGAATTTATTGCACTGATTGCTGATAAAATTAGGTTGGAATACCGTTCGAAATAGAGTATAATGGCAGTAAAGGCAAACATGCCATTATACCTTTCGGAGGAATTTTCATGAAAAAAGTATTATTTGTTACATCGGAAGCAGTGCCTTTTGTCAAAACCGGAGGTCTTGCGGATGTCGCAGGTTCTCTGCCGCAGTATTTTGACAGGTCAGAGTATGATGTGCGTATTATCCTGCCGAAGTATGTCTGCATGGATGATTCGTTAAAGGAACAGCTGCGGTTCCACTCCCGTTTTTATGTCCAGTTAAGCTGGAGGAGCCAGTACGCAGGAGTGCTGGAAGCAAAGGTGGACGGAATTACCTATTACTTTATTGACAATGAGTATTATTTTCAGGGTGCCAGTCCTTATAATAACATTTATGAGGATGTGGAAAAATTTGCGTATTTTTCAAAGGCCGTGCTGGAAGCGCTGCCTGTGATTGGATTCTGCCCGGATATCCTGCACTGCCATGACTGGCAGACAGGGCTTATTCCGGTATATTTGAAAAACGAATACCGGAAAAATGAATTTTACCAGAACATCCGTACCATATTTACGATTCACAACCTGCAGTTTCAGGGCCGCTGGATGATACAGGCGGTCAAGGATATTACGGGGCTGCCGGAGAGCCTGTTTGTGTCCGATAAGCTGGAAGCTTACGGCGAGGCGAATTACTTAAAAGGAGGCGTGGTATATTCGGATATTGTGACGACCGTAAGCCGGACATATGCATACGAAATCACAACGCCGGGCGGCGGGGAAGGCCTTGACGGCCTGATGCGGGCAAGGCAGAAAAGCCTTTTCGGCATTGTGAACGGCCTGGATTATGAGGTGTTTAATCCGCAGGCAGACCCGCATATTTTCTGTCCGTATGGAACCGGCGATATGGTGCAGGGAAAGCGCGAAAACAAGCGCAGGCTGCAGCAGCAGCTGGGCTTTCCGGAAGATGAGGGCACGATGCTGCTTGGCATGGTAACACGCATGACCAGCCAGAAGGGCATGGAGCTGGCAGCGGCAGTTATGGATGAGCTGCTGAAAAATGCACGCATACAGATAGCTGTGTTAGGAACCGGACAGACAGAATATGAGAACATGTTCCGTCATTATGCGTGGAAATACGACGAAAAGCTGTCTGCAAATATCTGTTATTCCGAGGAGCTGGCGCACAGGATATATGCTTCCTGCGATGCCTTTTTAATGCCGTCGCTGTTTGAGCCGTGCGGACTCAGCCAGCTTATCAGCATGCGTTATGGAACCGTTCCGATTGTGCGCGAAACGGGCGGGTTAAAGGACACCGTGGAAGCGTATAACCGTTACGACCAGACAGGAACCGGGTTCAGCTTCTGCAATTTTAATGCAAGGGAAATGCTTTCTGCCCTGTATTATGCAATGGATATTTATTATAATCACAGGGATGACTGGAATGCCGCTGCAAAGCGGGGCATGGAGCAGGATTTTTCATGGAACCGGTCGGCAAAAGAGTACGAAAAAATATATGAACTGCTATAGGCGTATCATGACGCAGGAAGGATAGATGCACATGCCCGTGACTGGATTATGTACAGATGGTAAGCGCATGCTCTGTCCTGGAATAGTAATAAATGCTGTCGCTTAAGACTTCATCAGGGGACAGCTCAGACCGGTTGATATCCGCAACCATGGCTGCAAGCGCTTTGCTGTGGCTGCGGTGGCAGGCCGGAATCAGGACGGTCTCATGGATGCTGCTTGGAAGGATAAAAAGGTCAGAGCCCAGCCGGTCTGCTATCCGGTCTAAAAGCTTTGGATAAAGCAGGCAGGCGGCTCCGTACAGCTTCTGGGAATTGGTCAGCAC
The DNA here is from genome assembly GCA_910579075.1 of uncultured Eubacterium sp. Classification (GTDB taxonomy): domain Bacteria; phylum Bacillota; class Clostridia; order Lachnospirales; family Lachnospiraceae; genus Eubacterium_J. The sequence continues at coordinate 1,309 of CAJTSV010000039.1, read as the reverse complement.
ATACATGGGAAAGAGCGGGTTTTCGGCTCCTTCGATATCCTGGCCGGATGTGGCCGCAGAAGTGCCAAAGACATCCGAAAGCACCGCAGTCATATTCTGGAAATGATAAGGAAGCAGCTGCGGCGCAGATTCACACGCGTCGCCGTACAGCTTTGCGGCATTGATATTCCACAGCTTTAAATGGCTGGTATGAATCAGGATGGTTGCACTGCTTTCCGGGGAAATATGAACCAGGCAGAAAAATACAATTGCAAGGTCCAGATACCGCACATAAGGAACTGTTTCGAGCAGTTCCTTATTTTTTTCGTAATGAATCAGGCGGTAAGAAAGATGCTGCTTTACCTGTTCATAGTCCGTAAAAAAATCTGCATTAATATGCCCGTGCGTGCGGCTGTTTTCATAAGTCAGCAGGATATCCTGGCAGATGGCGTTAAAATCCGCAAACTGCCCCTGCTTTTCGTAATAATAATTCAAAAAAACCGTCGGCGATACATTGCTGTCCGCGCTGCTTAAGGTAAGCCCGTCCAGCTTTAAGCCGTTGTTTTTGCAGATAGTCTGAATCTGCATGGATGTGCCGGGCGCAAGCAGGTGCTCTAAGTGCCTGGCAAGGATGGATTTAAATTCTTCATAAGTCATATCAGTTAGCCCTCCAGTGGCGGCATGGGAAATTTCAGGAAAACTGGCGGATGAACGCAGCATCCAGAGAAGAAGCGTGCTGCAGGCCAGAACGTGCGGACTGCTGTATGCAGAAAATTTACGCAGAAATGACAGAATGATAATTGCGTGGACACAGTGTAACATGCCTGGCTGGAAAATGCAAGCAGTTTTTTTGAAAAAAAGGCTTGTTTTTTTTCCACAGATGTGATATTATAACAAAGTCGCAGATAGCTGGCACAATTTATTATCTTGCCAATATGGCTCAGCTGGCAGAGCAACGCATTCGTAATGCGTGGGTCGGGGGTTCGAGTCCCCCTATTGGCTTTTCAATGAATCCGTTCAGGGTTCATTTGTTTTATTCCCGCCATTTTGCCGCGGGGCATCTGACCGCGAAGGAGATTTTTATGAAACCTGCATTGCTTGCAAGCACCTTAGATGAACTGATTCAGGAAACAAAAAAAGGACATGTCAGCTGGCAGATAGAGCTGCAGTCTACGGACGGTCTTTCGGATTCCATCAAACAGCGGGTAACCGAGGATGATAAGGAATGGATTGTAGACGAGTGCTTTATTTCTTTTTACTGCAAATTCCGCGGCAAAGACCATCTTATGATTACATATGAGCATATCGGGCGCTATGGCGACCAGGTGCG
>CAJTSV010000038.1 GCA_910579075.1 uncultured Eubacterium sp. | reverse complement strand
TCACCGGCTTTGGCTGTTCGAGCACCGGTTCTTCGGGTTCGATTCTGACATGCTTTATCTCCTCCGGCGCATCGACGTGTTCGAGCAGGCCGTCCAGCTTGGATAATTCGGATTCAATGTCCAAATCACCCTCCAGGGTATTTACCATCATCTCTGGAGAATCTTCCAGCTCGTCTTCAAGCTCCAAATCATCTCCCGGCAGAAGTTCATTTACCGCCAGAGACAAATCATCCTTGAAATCTTTAAAAAAACTCATCTCTTACCTCCATTTATCCGTATGTAATCAGTCTTCCACACTTTCCGCCGAAACATGCTGCACAACCTTCGTTTTTTCATCAATCGGCAAAACCTGCAGCCCCATCTTTTGCAGATTTTCAATGATATCCGGCAGTGCTATCACTGTATCCGGCTTATTCACAGCATCATGCAGCAGCACAACCGATGTCTGGTACCTGCCAGCGTCTTTCATGACGTTTTCTGTCATTTCTTCTGCTGTATAAGTCTGCGGCGATGCATCCCCGCATTCTGCATTCCAGTCAAAATATGTGATGTTCCTCTCGTTCAGTATACGGATTAATTCTTTCATGTCTGTATTGCTGACCTGGTTGCTGCTTCCGCCCGGAAAACGGTACAGCCTGCATTTTATGCCTGTTGCATCATAAATGAGGCCCTGAATTTTATCAAGGTCTTCTTCAAACGTCTGGGCAGATTCATAAATGGCATCGTACTGATGCGAATAGGAATGCATGCCTACCGTATGCCCGCGCTTTACAATCTCCCGGTACAGCCTTAAGGACTCTTTGTCCTCCCTGCCTGTCAGGAAAAAAGTCGCTTTCACCTGATACTTATCTAAAATATCCAGAATCTTTTCTGTATTTTTACTCGGCCCATCGTCAAAGGTCAGGTACACTTTCCCGGCTTTTTTCTGCGCCGGGCCAGAAGCATGCGTGGATTTTCCGCTCTCACTGCTGTTTTTGCCGCTGTCTGGATTATCCTGGCCGCTGTCACTGTCCTGAGCTTTGGCTGTCAGATTCTCATTTTCCCCCATGCCTGAGCCTGCATCCGGTTCTTTCAAAGCCAGCTGCACGCTGCCTTGTGACTGGCTGTCCTTATCCTTTCCGCCTGATGCTGCTGTGGCGGCATCGTATTTCTGAATCCGGGCATGTTCATTCCCGTCTTTTGATGCCTGGTTTTCCTGCTGGTCCACCTGCTGGCTGCGGATTGTATTTTCTGTAATGATATCAATCTGTTCCTGCAGGGAATGGACTTTCGCTATCAGTGTCACGGAAATCAGCATCTGCGCCAGCAGCCATGTAATGAGGAGCCAGAGCATTCCTGTTTTCATGCGCTGAACCCGTTTTTTACGCTGCAGCCGGTCATTCAAACCTTGATTCTTATCACTCATTCAATTTTCCCAGCCCCCTGGTCACTATTATCCAAATAATTGTAACATATTTGCATCGTAAAGAGTATGACTTTTTTGCTTTATATTGTTGTTTTTTTGGATTTCTTTTCTTCTTTTTTCAGTCTTTTTTTGGTATTTTTGGTTGATTTCACTGTTTATTTTTGTAATTTTCTGATAATTACGGCGTGATATCCGTAATGAGTCCAGTATAACATGACTGAGGGGAATTGTCATTATGAAAAATTTTCTTTTTTGCGAAGGGATGTCTGCCCTGCAAAAAAAACAGAAAGAACAGCTCCCGCCATTCTTCCTGTTTTCCATATCCAAAAAGCATCCTCACGCAAATGCCTTTCTTAAATTATAAAAGCTCATCCACCTTAATGCCCTTAATATCATCAGCTACAAGATTCATCTTCATCACCATATCAGAAACCTCCTGCTGGATATCGGTTTTTACTTTATCCATTTTCAGCAGGGCCTCTGTCACAGGGTCGCCTTCCAGAATATCCGGACTGCTGTCCGCACGATTGTATTCCTGTCCGGCTTTCTCTGGATTCGCAAGCGCTTCCATTTCTTCCCTGTGTTCCTTTGCAGCTTCGATTTTTTCTTCTTCTTCTTTCTTTTCTTCTTTGTTTTCCTCTGCTTCTTCGATTTCTTCTTCGAATTTTTCGTCCATGCTGTCGACGGCTTCATCCGTCAGCATGCCGACGATTTCCTTGCTGGCATTTTCCAGGATATCATCTGCGTCTTTGACTGCATCCACCATTGGATGGTGTTTCAGGCGTTCGATGGTCATTTCGCGGATTGCTGCGTTTTCTTCTATGATGGCCTTCTGTGCATTTTTGATATCTTCCTTATATCCCCCAATGCCTTTGCTCACGCCGAGGGCACGCTGCTGGTACTCGGTATAGCCGCCGGCATAGCCCTGTGCGTCCAGCTCGCGGGCACGTTTCAAATCTTCATCTGACATTTCCAGCCAGGCCTCCATGCCCTGGTTATATACTTCCAGAATTTCCATGTCCTTCTGCTCCTGGCTGTCAGCTTCCACGCCGTATTCCAGACGCAGCTTTTCCTGTTCTTCCCTGATTTCTTTGATTTTGCGCTTTGCCTCGCCCATGCTTTCGGTACTGCGCCCGATGGATTCCTGGCTTTCCTTTACCATATCATCTGCCCTGCGCTCGGTTGCAAAGGTATCGCTGACCATTTTGTAAGCCTGCTTTTTTGCAAGCGCCCGTTTCTGCTCAACCGGATCTGTCTGGCCGTTTCGAAACGGAAGAACGCCCGGCCCGGCATTTCGCTGCTTCCTGCCAAACATATCCACGGCCTGATTGTTTACGCCAAAAGGAGTACTGACGCCGGCTGGCAGAATGAAACTGTTCTGAATGTTCATGCCATTACCTTCCTTTCTTTTCTGTTACCAGGCAGCGTCAAAATTCCAGCCTACCTGCCGTTCTTTGTCCGAGAAAATATTGTCGCTTCTGTAAGAAAACATCATATCGTTAATCTTGCGCAGCAGTTCTTCCTGGGAAGATGCCGTAATGGTTACCAGATTTTCATCTTCTTTCATGGAAGCCTTTTTCTCATCCTCTGCCTTCTGTGTGTGTGCTTCCTCGGCACGTTTTTTCTCCTGCGCCTTTTTGTCTTTCTTCTTTGCTTCTGCTTTCTGCTCGGCTTTTTTATCAAGACGCTTTTTCTGCGCAGCCAGGGATTTGTCGACAACTGCAAAAAACGATGTCGTTCCATTGCTGTTTACCTGCATGCCAAACCCTTTGACTGCGGAATTGTTTCCAAGGCTTTTGGACAGCTCCGGCAGCTTCGAAGATGCGCTGCTGATTTTTCCCTCGTAAACGTTTCTGTACGCTTCATCCTCTGCCATGCGCTCGATTTTTTCTTCATCGATTAATACAACCATGCGGTTTGGATTCGCGAATTTCCCAGCATTTGCCTGTGCCTGCTGCTTCATGTCACTGCTGACAAGAATAAAATCCATGTTGGAATACTTCTTTTTCAGCTGCTCGTAATATTTCATTGCCTTGTCGCTTAATTCCGGCTGGCCAATGGTTCTTCCGGATGTTACCCTGGAAGTCTTTTTTTCAGCAGCTGTGCCCGAAGCCTGGCTGTCTTTTTCTGTCTTCGCAGCCTGCGTCCCCGCGGAAGGCGCAGCGTAACCAGACATGATGCCTGCTTGTGTCTGTGCAATCGTGTTCATAGTCTCTCCTCCTTGAAATAGTTGTGCAATTCCTTTTTTATATATAAGCCAGGCAGGCTCACCCGCCCGGCCTATACTGCTATGTACCAGGACACGGATAAATGCTGTTCATATTTTTTTAAAAATCCCGGCATCAGCCCCAGAAATCATACCTGCTGGCAAGCTGTGAACTCAGGGTTCCTGCCGCATTATACTGCCCGGAAACACTCTGGGTTCCTGCATGTGCGTTATCTGCCGCCCGCTCTGCAATATATGCTGTTTTGGCTGCAAGGCCGTTCGAGCCTGCAAATACAGCCTGGATATCTTCGATAGAAGCTTCTCCCAGCTTTTCCTGGTCAATCGACAGCTTCCCGTCTTTTCCGATTGTAACACCGATTTTTTCCAGTGCCTCGCTGTTTTCCTCTGCTGCTTCCTGCAGCCTCTGGCTGTAATACTGGTCAAGCATGCCGGATGACTTATCCAGGCCGGATATTGTGGAATTAAAATATTTTGCAAAGTCTTCCACTGCCCTGCGTGCTTCATCCGCATTTTCTTCTGTCTTGATTTTTTCCCAGAAAGACTTTTCACCTGTTTCTGACAGCTTCTGCGCATGGTCTTTGAGGCTTTCTGCCGCCTTTTCCAGCTTTTTGTAATTGTTCGCTGCAGTGCTGGACACTTTATTGTTTTTATTTAACGCGTCCAGCAATGTGTTTCCGCCAGAAGATCCTTCATTATTAATATAGCTTAAAAGACTCGTCTGGGTAACCGGGATTCCGGTCCGTTTTGCTGTTTCGTTCAGCATCTGTGTTGTAATTCTCATTCTGCAAACCTCCTGTCTGGTACTTGTTTCTTTTTCCGTGCTTGTGAAACAGGACACCGGCTGCACAGCTGTGTGCCGTTTCATATATTATATCGGCAATATCACAAAAACTTAACAGCTTATGTCACGAACGGACTGTGTTTTACCGCACGCTTACCGTTTCCAGCACCCGGTCTTCCTCGTCCGATGCCAGAAAATCCACGGTTCCATCTTCCCGTACAGGCCCGAACCGGCGGATGCCGTCATAATACTGTTCCTCTGTTTCCGACGGGCTTTTATTTGCATACCGTTTGGAAGGCTTTATAACAAAACTGCCCCGCCGGTCTATAATTCCCCACTGCCCGCCTTTTGCATAAAACATCTGCACCGTGTCTTCTTCCGTATACGGCACCAGCTGTGCTCCTTCCAGCACGGAAGCATATCCGTTCGAAAAATCACTCACATTTGCATAAAGGCACGGAATGGCAAAGCTGCCGGATTCATCCAGAAAACCTTTTAATCCTGTTTTCATTTCCCGGACTGCCATCAGCCCGTTTTCATAATAATGCCCGCTTTCCCCGGCACGCAGTCCTGACAGGGTCTTTGTTTCCTGAAACTGCTCATTATAAAAACGGATTTCACAGGCACGCCCGTCTGCAATCATATACCCCTGCTTTACCTTCGTAACAATGCCATATGTCCAGCCATACTCATAGCTGAGTACTGGATGATATATATCTGTCTGCCTGGAAACATGCACCATTCCGTCATATTCAAAAATGAGGTACTCGCCCGCAGAATACAGCAGATTGTCAAAACGGCGCACGCTGTGGGAAGCACTTCCGTCCACCCGTTCAAACCAGCGTTCTTGTGACTGGTAATCGGTTTTTTCGTGTCCATGGCTGTCTTTGGATTTTGTTCCCTTAGAAAGCACGCTGGCCCAAAGATACCTGCCGGTTACAAGGTCCGGCACGAGCTCGTACTGCCTGCCGTCTTTTTCATAATAAAGCTCCGGTTCTTCCCCTGCATCCGTACTGCTGTCTTTCGAGTCCGCCGCATCTTCCCGTACCTGCCCTTCCGGTTCCATGCTGTCTGGATTCTCTGGTCTCTGGCCTTCCCTGCTGTCTGGATTCTCAGGACTTTTGTCCTCCCTGCTGTCTGGATTCTCAGGACTTTTGTCCTCCCTGCTGTCTGGATTTTCAGGTCTCTGGCCTTCCCTGCTGTCTGTGTCCTGTGTATCTTCTGCCTGTTCCGTGCCTGCAGGGATTTCCCGGGGCTTTCCTGCCTCAGCGCCGGAAATCATGGCGCATCCGCCTGCGGCCAGCACAAATACGAGGGATGCAGCCACGGAAGCCATGCTTTTTTTCCGGTATTTTGCTATTGCCACAAGCCGTTCCTTAAGCTGCGCTTTTTCCCTGCACATTTCTGCCGACAGCGTCCCTGTCCCCCGGGACGGAGCGCCAGCCAGAGCCAGCAGTGTTTCGCCATAGCTGCGCCGTTCCCGGGAAGTCATAGAACGCACCACTGCCTCGTCACAGGAAAGCTCGCAGCAGCGGGCGATTTCATGCCTTACCAGAATCATCAGCGGGTTGAACCAGTGCAGGCTCGTAATGGCTGTGGCAGACCATTTATACAAAAGGTCACGCCGTTTTGCATGCACCAGCTCGTGTGCCAGAATATTTCCCAGCTTTTCGTTCCGGTGCCCCGGCAGGTACGGAAGCACAATAACCGGATGGCGCAGGCCAAGCAGCATCGGCGTATTTACAAGCGAAGACTGTGCAAGGGCCACATGCCCGCAAGGTTCTGCTTCCCGCAGGACTGCCAGCGCCCAGTCAGGTACCGGTTCCAGGGAACGGCGCACCCTGCGTGAATAAGAAAGGCCTGCCCCGAAATGCCAGGCCAGGCTTGCAAGCACGCCGCCCATCCACAGCACTGCCCAGAAAAGATTCCGGTTTTTCCGGGCATCCGTGCCTGGTGCAGTTTGTGCATCTGCGTTTTTCTGTACTTTTTGTGCACCAGCACGGTTCTGCCCCGTTTCTGTTTCTATGTTCTTCTGCACACCTGCATTTTTTCGTGAAGAACCCGCCGCATCACGCTGCGTACCTGTCCCTGTCTGTCCGGATTCCTGTGCTGCTTTTATGCCAGCCTCTCCATGCACCGGATTGCCTGCATCTGCCATTCCGGCCTCATTCTGCTGAAAGATATGTAAAAAGCCGCCGGCAGCAGACGGCAGGGAAACGGTAATTCCGGCTGGCACGCACAAACGCAGCAGCACGAACAGCCACAGATAATAAACGACGGACTGTCCTGCCAGCCTGCGGCATACGGGCTGCAGAAAAAACAGCACCATGGCAGACAGCGAGCCGAAAAAGCTGATGCGCAAAAGCCCCGTTAAAAAACCTTCCATATTATTTCTCCTCCTCCCACAGACCGGAAAACATCTGTTCCAGTTCTTCCAGGTCCTGATGGCACAGCTGTTCGTTCCTGACCAGCGCTGCTGCCATGTCCCTGGCGCTTCCTTCAAACAGCTGGTCAATCAGCTTTTTCATGCGGCAGCACCGCAGTTCTTCCTGTCCGACCAGGGGACGGTAATAATAGACTTCCTGCTTTTCCTGCGCCACAGCCTGTTTCTGGCACAGGCGGCGCAGGAGCGTTTTGACGGTATCTCCGTTGCGGCTGCAAAGCGCAGCTTTTATCTGTGCCTGCGTCATGGGAGCTTTTGCTTTCCAAAGCACCTGCATGACTTCGAGTTCAGCGTCGGTAATTCTTTCTTTTGCTTCTGGCATTCCATTCCTCCTGTTTCCATGTGCGGGTTACATTTGTTCCTTACATATAGGATACAGCTGTAACCCGGACTTGTCAATAAAAATATTTTTCCAGTTCTTCCCTGGATTTGAAAATCACGGTTTTTTTATCCATCTGGTACTTTTCCAGCAGCCGGTATATCCGGGGCAGGCTTTCTTTTGGAAAATCCAGGATAAACTGACGGAATTCAGGGTCAAATTCTGTTTCCAGCCACGGCAGGTCTTCCCTTGCTTTTCCGATTCTGGATTCGGCACCGGCCAGACAGGTTTCCAGCGGAAAATCCAGAAGAAACGCCATGTCACAATACTGCAGGCGAAGCTCCAGCGTCCGGCTGTAATTCCCGTCAATAATCCAGCAGTCCTTTTCCAGAATCTCCCTGAGCCTTTCGTCAAATTCCTGTTTTGAAACTGTCGTCTGATTGGGCCTGTGCCATATCATATCCAGATGATACAGCGGAAGGCCGGTCATATCCCTGAGCTTTCTGGAAAAAGTGCTTTTTCCGGCACCAGGACTCCCTATTACAATTGCTTTGTGAAACATGCTTCCCTGCTCCTTTCTACATCAACACCGTTTTTTCTTTAATGCAGCCATTATAGCAGCCAGGATAACCGGAGTCCAGCCCGGACGGGAAGCTGGCTGTGTGAATATAAAACAGAAGCACAAAAAAGGTCTTTCATTTTTTCTGTCTTATGTTAAAATAGGTATAGTTTACGCAAATGCAAAGGAGAGTTCCATCCATGAAGAAATTTCACAAAATCAAACAGAAAATTATTTTTTGTGTCATGTCTGTTGCTGTCCTGCTTTCGGTACTGATTACCATTATTATGTCAGCCGGAAATATCAGTTCGACAAACACTGCACTGCTGGATAACGTACAGACAACGGCACGGATTGCCTCACAGGGCATCAGCTCCAATCTGCATCTTTTGACAGAACGCATGTATAACCTCTCGCAGGAGCCGGTATTTGCGGGTGAAAATACCGATGCGGCTGCCAGGGAAGCCTGCCTTGCCAATGCAAAGCTCCAGATTGAATTTGTATGGCTGTCTGCCTACGATCTTTCCGGAAAGAAACTGTACGGCGATGCAGCTGCCCCGGACTCTATTTCGGACCAGAAATATTTTTCTTATATGAAAGAAACCGAAAACCTGGTCATCGGCGAGCCTTATTATGCAGACAACACCCTGCAGCTCACCGTCAGCGCACCCTTAAAAACGAATGGAGAAATTTCAGGAATCCTTACCGGAAGCTATAAATACGATTTATTAAATGATGTTTTAAGCATGCTGATTGTCGGCAGTACCGGGAGCGCCTGCATCACAAATGAAGACGGCCTGATTATCGGCGACCGGAATTTATCCAATATCAAAGACCAGAAAACCATTTATGACCTGGCACCCTCCGAAAAGGCCGAAAAGCTGTTTGAAAAAATGCTCTCTTACCAGACCGGTTCCGATATGATTCGGATGAACGGAAAAGCCTGTTATGCAGGATATGCCCCGATTCCAGGCACAAACTGGGCACTGCTGATTCATGCGCCGATGTCTGAATTTCTGGACACAGCATATAAATCAATTGCCCTGACCATCCTGTTTACGGTAATCCTGCTTGTGCTCTCAGCACTGGCAGCGGCTTCTGTTTCCAGGAAGATTTCTGTTTCCCTGGACTCTGTCACAGTGCGCCTGCAAAAGCTGGCAGATGGAAACCTGACCGATGAGGTTCTCTTATCCCAAAGCAGGGATGAAACGGCTATCCTGACAGATGCGCTTGCAAAAACGGTTGCGAGCCTGAATACATATATCCAGAATATCGAAACCTGTCTGGGCGCCCTTTCCAGCGGAGATTATACACATGAAATACCTGACAGCTTTGATGGTGATTTTGCTTCAATTAAACATTCACTGGACAATATTTCGTTCTCCCTGAACCGGACAATGCTGCGCATGAGCCAGACTTCCCAGGAAGCCCGGCAGAATTCCATGGAAGTCACCCGCTGCGCCGGGCAGCTAAAAGACGGTGCCCTGCAGCAGACACAGCTGCTCGAACAGCTCGGGGAAAGCATGGCTCTGATTACGGCTTCCATAAACCGGAACAAGGACAATGTGCTCCAGATTGAGGCATGCTCTGAAAATGCAAGTGAAAAAACAAAGCTCGGCGGCAGCTATATGCACAGCATGTTAGGAATTATGAATGAAATCCATGATTCGGTCGAAGAAATATCCAAAATCAGCAAGCTTATCAGTGATATTTCCTTCCAGACAAACCTGCTTTCCCTGAACGCCTCGATAGAAGCTGCCAGAGCCGGAGAAGCCGGACATGGCTTTGCCGTCGTTGCCGCAGAAATCGGACAGCTTGCCGGAAAAACATCCGAGTCCCTGCAGCAGACCGACGATATTATCAGCCGTTCAGCCGGGATATTGCAAAAAGGACTGGAAGCAGCAAACGAAACGGCCGCCGCATTCCAGGAAATCCAGAACGTAACCGAACAGTACCGTGAAATATCTGCCCAGCTGGCAGATACCGCTGAGGAACAGACCCAGGCCGTTTCCCATGTGACGGCACAGCTGAATTGTGTGCAGGAAATTGCACAATCCAACCAGCAGCTTTCAGAGGCCACGGACGAAATAGCAGCCAGCTCCCTGGCACAGTCCGATATCCTGTACCAGCATGTATCAAAAGTCAAATTAAAACAAGAAAAAGGAGGCTCTGTATCATGAGAAAGAAACCGCTGCGTCTGCTTTTCCTGTGTGCTGCCCTTTTATGCCCATGCACCGTTACCGCCTGCAGCAATACTGCCTTAAAGGACGGATTTTATACCGCTGAAATGTCTGATTTTTCCCACGGCTGGAAAGAATACTTATGTATTATGGTCAAAGACGACAGCATTGTATATGCAGAATTTAATGCAAAAAATAAAGGCGGATATATCAAAGCCTGGGATAATGCCTATATGCAGAATATGGCATCTGTCCAGGGCACCTATCCGAACGAATATACCAGAAAATATGCTGCCCAGTTAATCGAAGCACAGGGCACCGACGGCCTTGATACTGTCAGCGGTGCCAGCCATTCCGGCTCAAATTTCCAGAAGCTGGCTGCCGCTGTCCTCGAACGCGCTGCGCAGGGCAACTCTGATACGGCCGTTGTGGAAAGCGGCGACGAATAGCAAAATGCGTCTGGCAGGTCACCTGCGGCCAGGCGCATTTTTTATATCAAAATTCAAATACCTGGTTTTCCTCAGAAATATCCATAATGCGGCTCAAAAAATAATCATTGTCGGTACGTTTCTTATACGCCTGAATCATGGAGTAGTCCTGCCACATATGCATCGGGAACACATGGTCTGCATCCACATTCTGCATGAAATAGCCAAATCCTTTGTATGCATCTTTTTCCTGGCGCGGGTCGAGCAGGACAAACGCAAGGTCAAAATGCTCATTTTGCAGCTTCTTCATTTCCCGCTTAAAATCACGTCCCATCCGTCCGTTTACCAGGTCTCCGGCACCTTCCCAGTACCACCAGTTCAAATCCCCGGCATGATAAATATGCCTGTCCTCTGCCTGTATGCAGAATGCCACTCCGGCATCGGTGGACAGCAGTGTCTTGATTTTCAGGTTCCCGGTTTCATAGCTCCTGCCAGCCGAAACGTACTGGATTTTCTGGATGGTTTCCTCTCCATAGCCATGCCTGTTTAAAAAGCTGCGGCTCATTTTGCAGTCTTTGGAAAAAATAAACCGGGCCTTCGGATAGCTGTCCGCAAGCCTTAAATTGTCCATGTCAAAATGGTCCTGATGCTTATGGCTTGCCAGGATATAAAAATCCTTGTCCTTATCTATCTGCGGCAGGACTCCCCCAAACCGGAACCCGTTTACTTTGCTGCCATCAAAATAATCAAATAGTAAAACGGTGTGTTCCAGCTCAACGAGAAAACTGCTGTGATGTAAAAATGTTACTTTCATATTCGCCTCATTTCTTTTTTTATTTCTTTCTATATTATTTTCTGTATTTTTTCTATTTGCCGTGCATGCCGGCCTTATGTCCGTCTGTGTCCAGCAGCATCTGGCGTACCGTATCGGCATAATGCCCTGCCTGGCGGCTGTCGAACGGAATAACGCGTGACCACATCCTGAGCCCCTGGTAATAATACAAAATACAGTCTGCCGCCTGCTGCGGATTTACGTCCCGGAATTCCCCGGTTTCCATGCCATAGCGGATAAGGCTTATCCACCTTTTTACTGCCTTTTCATGAATCCGGATAAACAGTTCTTCCTTCCCGAGATTCGCATATTCGTATATGGCAAGGCTTAATGATAATTCTTTATTCCTGATTTCAGATTGAATAGCTTCCAGCATATCTTCCAGAATGGCCCTGGCACTTTCCCCGCGCCCGATGCGGTCTGCAATGGTGTATTCTTCGGATAAAATCTCTGCAAAAATTTCCCCGGTGCCGGAATAATGGCGGTACAGCCCGCCGCGGCTCAATCCGGTTTTTTCACAGATATCAGTCATTGTAACTTCTTTGAATCCTTTTTCTGCAAACAGGCCGTATGCTGCCTCGCGGATTCGCTCCTTTGTCCTTGCCGCTTTATCTCCCATCGGACGCTTCTGCCTCCGCACGCAGCAGGGAATAGATGCAGTACGAAAAAATCTGTCCGTTTTTATAAACACCGTCCCGCATCGTGCCCTCGCAGGTAAATCCCGCTTTTTCCAGCACGCGCCTGGATGCGGCATTGCCTGCAAATGGTTCCGCAAAAATACGCACAATGTCAAATGCTTCAAACGCTTCCCTGCAAATCTGCTGTACCGCGCGCGTCATAATTCCCTGTCCCCAGCAGCGCTCTGCCAGCCAGTACCCTAATTCCGCAGATTTTTCATAGATATCGTCCTTTACCATAATGCTGATGCTTCCCGCAGCAGCTCCGTCAGCTTCTATCGCATGCAGAATCTGCTTTTCCCCTTCTTTTTCCATACAGTCCCGGATAAACCACTGTGCATCCTCCAGGGTATACGGATGCGGGAATACATTGCGCAGATTGGCGGCGATATGCGGATTATCAGCGGCTTTTGCAAGCGCTGGCGCATCCTTAAGGTTCCAGCTTCTCAAATAAAAATCTTTCATTCTGTTCTCCTTTCTGTGTCTGTCATGCTGTTTTTTGTTTCTGTTTTCTTATTATGCGACATATGTGTCGCTTTGTCAAGAAAAAAATGCAGAAACAGGATTTTACTTCGCCAGCCCGCCGGAATGGCGGATGGCTGCTTTCCCTGCTTCTGCATATATATTTCTTATTTCCAGATTTTATTTTTTGTCATTTATATAATAATACAGACCATTCCGCCATTGGAATCGTTCACAATCTTCTGCATCGTGTCCTGCAGCTTCATCTGGCTTTCGTCATCCATCATGGATATTTTGTGGCTGATTCCGTCTTCCATCAGCTCGCCGATTGTCTTGCCAAAAATATTGGTGTTCCAGACACCGTCCGAAGAATTCTGTCCTTCTTTTATGTACTCCTTCAGTCCCTGCGCCTGCTCCTCGCTGCCTACAATCGGAGCGATTTCCGTCTCGATATTGGCACGAATCATATGGATAGACGGAGACGACGCACGGATTTTGACACCATACTGGCTGCCGTGCTTAATGACCTCCGGCTCATCGAGCGCGATATCCGACAGCTGCGGCGAAACAACGCCATATCCCTTCATGCGCACGGACTGCATGGCATCTGCCACCTTGTCGTACTCCTGCTTTTTCGCTGCCATTTCGCGGATAAGCTGAATCATCTCGTATTCCCCGCTGACTTTTACGCCGGTCAGCTCGGAAATATTCTCATAATAATGCTTCTGTGCGACTTCCATGCGGATATCCGCCGTCCCGTCTGACAGGTTCATCTGCTCGAGCTTTATTTTTTCAAGGTATTCCCCTTCCGGCTTGAAATCATAATTCTGCACATCCTTGACATAAGTAATTTCCTGCAGGATTTTCTTTGCATTTTCAATAACATTCTTTTTCACCGGACGGTCCTGGCCAAGCAGGTCAACCCATTTCGGCAGATAAAAATTCATGCGCACAACCGGAAATTCATACAGGATATGTTCCAGGATATGGTTGACGTCTTCCCTGCGCAGCTGCTCGCAGTTGACCGGAATCACGCTGACGCCGTACTGCGCTTCCATCTGCTGGGCCATCTGGCGCACTTCGTCGCTGTATGGCTTTGCAGAATTCAGCAGAATCAGGTACGGCTTCCCGCTTTTTTTCAGCTCGTTTACAGTCTCCTGCGTCGGTTTCTGGTAATTCGCTGCCGGAATTTCTGTCACAGTCCCGTCTGTCGTCACGACAATGCCGATTGTCGCATGGTCTTTGATTACTTTGCGTGTCCCTGTTTCTGCCGCCTGTGAAAACGGAATTTCCTGCTCTGACCATGGTGTTTTGACCATGCGCTCCACGCCGTTTTCCAGATGCCCGCTGGCCCCTTCGACCATATATCCGACACAGTCAATCAGGCGGATTTTTACCTTGATATCATCCGTCAGGCGTATCTGTGCGGCATCTTTTGGAATAAACTTCGGTTCCGTCGTCATAATCGTCCTGCCCTGTGCGGACTGCGGAAGCTCATCCCTTGTCCTTGCGCGCACATTTTCATCTTCCATATTCGGGATGACCATCTGCTCCATAAACCGCTTGATAAAGGTAGATTTCCCGGTGCGCACGGCACCGACCACCCCGAGGTAAATCTCCCCGTCTGTTCTCGCCTGTATATCTTTATATAAATTGTACTGTTCCATCAGCTGTTCCCCTCCCTGTCCTTCCTGCCAGATATTCACTTTCTATACTTTATGTGACAGGAATGGAAGTATGACAGTTTTTTTGTGAACAGCAGCCAGGCATCCGTTCAGACAAACCAAAGCTTACCTTTCTTTATCTGCCATAATTCCAAGCACTCCCTTTTCCAGGGAAAAGCACACCGAGAAAAACTCCTTCACTGCCTGTATCAGATACCAGGTATCTTTCACCCCGGCCGTCTCGCAGGCAGAATGCATGGCAAGCTGTGCCAGCCCGATATCCACGGCATTGAGCGGTACATTTGCCGCAGCAATATTCCCAAGCGTGCTTCCGCCCTGCTGGTCGGAGCGGTTTGCAAAATGCTGCACCGGCACTCCTGCACGTTCGCAGACAGCCCGAAACAGCGCAATGCTGACAGCATCACTCGTATATTTCTGTCCGGCATGGGACTTGATGACAATGCCGTCATTCATATAGACGCAGTTTGTTTCGTCTGTTTTCTCCGGATAGTTCGGGTGCACGGCATGGGCATTATCCGCGCTGAGCAGAAAGCTGCGCGCCACCGCACGGTAATAATCCTCCTGTGTGTTTCCAAGTCCCGCATTGATGCGCTGCAGGACATCTGACAGGAAGGACGAACCGGCCCCCTGCTTCGTTCCCGAACCGGTTTCTTCGTTGTCAAAGCAGGCGTATACATGAACGGCCTGCTGCGGCCTGCCAGACAGAAAGCCTTTCAGGCTGGCATATGCGCATTCCAGGTCATCCAGGCGCGGGGAAGATAAAAATTCTTCCTGCGCACCCCAGATAAAAGGCCGCTGCCTGTTGTATAAATACAAATCGCTCCCGTAAATATCTGCTTCCCCGACTCCGAGGCTGGCAGCTGCAAGCTTTTTAAAATCGCCGGTTTCACATCCCTGCCCGCCAAACAGGGGCAGCATGTCTTTCTGCTTGTTGTACGCGGTTCCTTCATTGGCATTCCGGTTCATATGAATGGCCAGTCCTGGAATCAGCACCAGGTCGCGGCCGATATCCACAAGCTTTGTCACAAACCGTTCCCCTTCCCTGACAACGGCCCTGCCTGCAACAGACAGCGGACGGTCAATCCAGGAAGCACAGAGCATACCGCCATATCCTTCCGTATTCAGCTGGATGTATTTCTTTTTTACTTCCAGGCCCGCATGCTCTTTGATTTTAAAGGCCGGGGAATCACTGTGGGAAGCTGTAATCTGAAAGCCGGAATCTGCCCCGGCTTTTGTTCCGACATGAAAAGCCACAATCGTGGAATCATTTTTCGTCACATAATAAGCCCCGCCCTGGCGGATCTTCCATTTTTCATCTTCCCAGAGCCTTTCATAGCCATGGCTTTCCAGCTCTGTGCGAATCCGCTCTGTGGCATGAAACTGTGTCGGGCATTCCTGAATAAATGCCAGCATTTCCTGTGCCGCCTGTTTTTGTTCAGATGTCCTGTTAAATGGTTCTTCTGAGGTCTGATTCTGCATAATTTTTCTCCTGTCTGGTTTCAGATTTTTTTGTTCAGATATTTTATAATGCCACATTTTTTTATTATGCCGCAAACAGCCCTTTCTTACACTCCCGGACTGTTTTCTTCTTTCAGCCGGATAAAAGCTGCCAGGTTTCCGCGCTGCCCCCTGCTGGCCCGGTGTGAAAACAGCAGCTTCGGATTGCAGCAGGTGCAGATATTTGTCACAGCCAGATGCTCTTTTAATATCCCGGCATCAAGCAGCACAAGCTCATTTGCCTTCCACAGGTTCAGCTGGTATTTTCCGGGCGCGGACGGATAGCAGAACGCTTCTCCGGCTCCGGGAAATTCTTCTGCAAACTGCCCGGCCACATCTTCGCTTACCTCATAGCAGGACTGGCAGATAGACGGCCCGATGGCACAGATTATATCCTGCGGCCTGCTGCCAAAGGCTTCCTGCATCACGCGCACTGTCTCGCACCCCATACGGCCAATGGTCCCGCGCCAGCCGGAATGGCTGACGCCGACTGCACGTTTCACCGGGTCTGCAAAAAATAACGGCACACAGTCCGCAAAAAAGGCAGACAGCACAATGCCAGGCTGATTCGTAACCAGCCCGTCAATATCCCGGTAGTCCCGCTCCATGACAATCCCTTTTCCGCGGTCTTTTTGTGTAACTGTACGCACATGAACAGTATGCGTCTGGTCAGACAGGACAAAATCCGTGCACTGCGCATGCATGGACACAGCCACGCGGCGGAAATTTTCATCGACCGCTGCCCTGTCATCTCCCCTTGCATAGCTTAAGTTTAACGAAGAAAAAATTCCCTGGCTGGCTCCGCCCATGCGTGTTGTAAAGCCATGCTCCGCAATTCCTGCGCTGTCTAAAAGGTGAAATTTTAAAAGCGGAATCCCGCCTTCTTTCGTATCATCCTGAAGATACATGACCTGCGCATCATTCGTTTTGCGAAAATCCGCGATACCAATGCCCTGCTGCAAATCATCTGTTTTTTCAAACGCCTGTCGGTTCATTCCATCCCCCATTTCCTATGTATGCTGCCTGCATTGCGCACTGCAAAAGAAACCGGCATCTGCCTGGTTTTTACAGGCAGACCCGGTTTTTCCCTCCTGCTTTCGCACGGTACATCGCTTCGTCAGCTTTTTCGAAAAACTGCCTGGAGGTCTGGTATATTTCCCCGCAGACAGCTACCCCGACGCTTACCGTAAAGCTGTTAGAAGGCCCGCTGTCGGTCGGAATCTGCTGCTGTTCAAACCGCGAGCGGATAACCTCTGCTTTGGTTACCGCATCCTGCTGGCTCATATCCATTATCATGGCAAATTCTTCCCCGCCGTAACGGGCTGCAAAGCACCGGCTGTTTTCTTCTTCCAGAAAAATCCCGGCAAGCACCTTGAGCACTTTGTCTCCATACGCGTGTCCGTATGTATCATTGACTCTTTTAAAGTTATCAATATCCGCTATCAAAATACACAGCGGCTCTTTATTTTTTTTATACTCTGTAAATTTACGGTCAAGCCTCCGGTAAAATGCTTCATGGTTATGAAGCCTGGTCAGTGAATCTATGGTCGTCTGGATGTTGAGCATATGTGTATATTTGCGTATCTGTACCACAACTCTGGCAATCACAATCGCTGTATAAAGCATTCCGGTCAGGTTCATCCATACATTGTCTTTCCATTCCCTGCCGACAGTCATTTCGACCAGTGCAAAATTAACAAATATCATGACTATCGATACCGCTATCTGCAGGTAAACAAGCCGGATGTCTTTTAAAATCATGCAGAAAATCACTGGCAGGACACACAGAAACAAAAGGCTGCGCGACCAGCGGTCTCCGGCAAGCACTACCAGTACCGCACAGTCCATAATCAGCAGAACCACGCCATCATACAGCGGAAGGTTAAAATGTTCCGCACACCGCTCAAACAGGAAAGCCACCGCGAGCAGCATGGCAGGAGCTGCCAGAATTTCTGCAAGCGTCTTCTGAAAGCTTCCATACTCATGCAGAAGCAGGATTCCATACCATACCGCATTCAGCACAAACAGGCATCTTACCATAATCCACAAAGAATGTTTGATAATATCATAACGGACATCCTGTTCTTCTTTTCCAAGGAGCGCCACAATGCCCTTTTTTTTCTTTACTTTCGTACCCATAATCCAACAGTCCCCTGTGCTCTATCTTTTTATAGCATATAGTATACCCCCTCGTGCGGTTTTTCGCAATCACTTTTACTCCCGGTAATCAAATGCATTTTGTATGACAGTCCATGCCCCCTGCAGATATGCCGCCGCATCAAACCGGCAGGGCTGCTGCCCGGAAATTCCGTGCGTCAGGCAGTAATACGAAGCAGCCTTTGAAATCCGTTTCTGTTTCTTCCAGTCTACGGCTTCCAGCGGATTGCCCATGCTGGCATCTTTGCGGTATTTGACCTCGATAAAGACCAGATACGGCCCGTCTTTTGCAATCAGGTCAATTTCCCCCATCCTGCAGCGGAAATTTTTTTCAATCATCTCATATCCGAGCGTTTCCAAATGCTGTGCTGCAAGCTGCTCATATGCTGCACCTGTTTTCCGGCTGTTGCCCATAGAATCCGTCTCCTGTTTATTTTCCATAATCGCCAAGCTTGCTGCGTATTTTGTCCATATCGTTGACAAAGACAAGTATCTCGGCCACGACCTGATACAGCTCAGGCGGAATCATATCCCCGATTTCCAGCCTGGAAAGCGTATCTGCCAGCTTGTCATCCTTATAAGTCGGCACATCCGCTTCCTTTGCCGCATCAATAATCCTTTCTGCCAGTACCCCCTTGCCGGTCGCAAGAATCTTCGGCGCCTGCTCCCCCGGCTCATAAGAAAGGGCTATGGCCGTTTTCGGCTTCTGTCCTTTTTCCCGGACGCTTCCCCCGCTTTCATTTAAACCGTTTTTTAACCCGAATCCCTGTTTCAGCTGCTGTTTTTGTGCCACAATTCCACGCTCCTTACTATGCTCCTTACCATCCTATGCACGCACATCAAAAGAATAGCGGTGTACCATTCCCCTGCCCGCTGCTTTTGCGGGGCTGCTTTTTTGCAGGAAATCTTCCACAAAGCTGACGTTTTCTTCCCTGTTTTCCAGCGTGACCCTGCAGCTGTAGCCCAGCTTTTCCAGGCGCGCCTGCAATTCGGGCAGGTGTGCTTCTATCAGGTCATAGGCACCGTCATCCGATAAGTAAAACTTCGTGCTTACATTTTTATCCAGCATTTTTATCGAAACATCCGTAGAGCCCAGATTTTCCAGCTCCAGATGCAGGAATGCAGACAGCTCGCCTTCTTTTTTGGCAAGATTGCGCTTATTGGTGTACACATACAGGTCGCTGTGCGCATTCTGGTTCGCCATTTTCAGCGGTATCTGCACATAGGTATAAGCCTGGTTTATCTGATGCATAAATTCGATATTGTCACGCACCTGGGCGGCAGACTGCGACAGCTGGCTGGTATTCATGCCGGCCTGCTTTGCAAACTGCTCAATCTGGCCCATCTGGCGGTTCAGGCGCTGGTACAGTTCTTCGACCTTATGCCCGGTCTTTAAGTCCTCAGGCTTAACCGTCCACTGCTGTTCCATCACATCCTTTAACAGCGTATGGTACCCTTTGCCGGAAAACAGCTTTGCAAGCGCTTCTTTGTCAGGAAGCGGCTGCGTTTCGAGCTGCTTTGCCACGGATTCTAAAAATTCCTGTGCCGTAAGCTGTGTATTCAGCTTCTGCCCGCTGCTTTTTGGCAGGATTTCTTTCAGCTGTGTCTCTAACTCAGCAATCTGATGCCTGGTCAGAAGCTCGGCTATCTGGCGCGGCTGTGCGTTTTCTTTTATTTCTGCCGGTACAGGCTCCTGTCCTTTTGCCCCCTCTGGAAGCTGCATCTGCATATCCCCCGAAAGCTTTGGCGAAAGCACCTCCTGTCCGGCCTCAGGCAGTGTCTGTGCGCCTGCAAGCGCAGCTTTTAAGGCAGCCGCTGTCTGCTGTGCCGAATCAGCCGGCTGCTGGCCAGGCTTAAGGACTGCGCCTTCCTGTGGCGGCTCCTGTCCGGATGCAGGCGCAAACAGCTGCGGTGCTTCCTGCTCCTGTGACAGATTCCCGGATGCATCCAGAATGGACAAAAGCTGCTGGTTTAACTGCAGGACATCCGAAGCCGTACCGGATGCCTTTGCAAAAACACCCGGAAGCTCATCCATGACGTCCTGTATCTGTGTCAGTACGGCATGCTGGTCATTCTGGTAATTTTCAAACTGTGCTGCCATCTGGCTGTTAACCGGAATGCCCAGCTTATTCATCAAAACGGCGGTCTGCATGGAAACCTGCGGATTGCTCATCAGCGTATGGCGCATCATGGCCAGGGATGCGCGGTCTATCGGCATGCCTTCTTCCATCATGCTGTTTACCATATCAATCGTATCTTTTGTCATTTCCATGCCCGCTGCCTCGAGTGCTTTCTGAATCGTCGGGTTAAATGCCTGCGCACCTGTAAACGGCTTAATCGCAATCGTTTTGCCGTCGTTGGATTTTACCTGAAAAAATACAGACTGCCCCAGCGTCAGGCTGATATTCCCTTCCAGCCTGGCGGAAAGCGTCTGCCCGTTGGAAAGCCCGAGCAGTATTTTTGAGCCGTCCATTGCATTGACGCTGCCTTCAAACACTGCGCCTTCCTGCATTTCCGTAAAAGCGGACACCAGATTCTGCACCGGCGTGCTGCCCGTATTTGCCGAAGGCGCAGCAGCCGGCGCATTTGCCAGCGTACTGGCATACTGTCCTAAATAATCTGCAATCTGCATATCGTTTCCTGCCTCCTGTTCTGCTGCTGTGCACACCCTATCCGCAAAAAGACCTGAGAAATGTTTTCCGGTGTATTTCACACGGCCCAAGCCGCCGGAGTGCTTCGATATGCGCCTTTGTGCCATAGCCTTTATGTACCGCAAAGCCATAGCCCGGATAAGCCTTATCATATTCCAGCATCAGGCGGTCCCTGGCTGCCTTGGCCAGAATGCTCGCAGCAGCGATGGAAATGCTTTTTGCATCGCCCTTTATAATCGGCACCTGGCGCACCGAAATATCCGGTATCGTGACAGCATCATTTAACAATATATCGGGTATTATGCCCAGATTATTTATAGCTTCCCGCATGGCCTCATACGTTGCATGCAAAATATTGATTTCATCAATCCGCTGCGGGGATGCCATGCCGATGCCCCATGCCAGTGCCTGCTCTTGAATCACACCGTATAATTCTTCCCGCTTTGTGGCAGAAAGCTGCTTGGAATCGTTAATGTATAAAATCCCGCAGTCCTTTGGCAGGACAACCGCCGCCGCTGCCACCGGGCCGGCCAGCGGCCCCCTTCCGGCTTCATCGATGCCGCATACATAAGCAAGGTTTTCATACTGGCGCTCGTATTCCCCCATCCGGTATATGCGTTCTTTTTCTTTTTCTAATTCCAGCAGTTTTTTTTCTGCCTGCTGCACCAGGCGGCGGACGCCGGCCCTTGTGTCAGACTCATATTCCTGTATAAAAGCAGGCAGCATCGCAATCGCTGCTGCCTGGTATTGTTCCCGTACCTGTGTTATTGTCTTTCGTTCCACGTTATTCTCCTGACTGCCGCTTTTTTCCAATGCTTCCAAAAGATGAAAACGGATAAATGCGGACAAATGCCTTTCCGATAATCTCCTGGCGGCGCACGGCGCCGACTTCCGCAAAACGGCTGTCAATGCTGTCATTGCGGTTATCGCCGAGCACAAAGTATTCATCGTCCCCTAAAATCCTGGACGTATATGCATACCCGGCCTGGCTGATTGCTTCGGTTCCATAGGATTCATCCAATGCTTCGTCATTGATAAATATTGTGCCATTTGCATCAATCCGTATCTTTTCTCCCGGCAGGCCGATAATCCGCTTGACATAATAGGTGTCCTGCTCATAACGGTACGGAAATGCAATGATTTCAAACCGCCTGGGCTCCCGGAACCGGTACGTCAGCTTGTCCACCAGAATCTGGTCGCCGTCTGCAAGGGACGGCTGCATGGAGCTGCCCTCTATCTCAGTACGCTGCAGCGCATAGTTGACAGCCAGATACGTGCATCCCAGAATAATGGCCAGATAAAGGCACAGACTGATGACATCTTTAAATATAGCCTTCATGCATCATCTCTCCATCGGCTATGGTGTTTCGATTGTAATCCTTCCCAGCTTTCCGCTGCGGAAATCATCGATAAAAAGAACTGCCGCTTTGGCATAATCCGCGCCGCCGCCCTTTTTCAGGCAGTTTCTGTTCTGGGCAAGCTGCATTAAAATCCCGGCTGGCTCTAACGATTCGTCTGCCTCATAGCGCTCGTTTAAGATGCCCGGATAACCGTCTGCAACCCTTCGTATCAGTTCCAGTGCCATTTCATCGGTATTTAAAATCTCGTCTTTCATCGAGCCGATAAAAGCCAGGTGCAGCCCGGTCTGCGGGTCTTCAAATTTCGGCCACAAAATGCCTGGCGTATCTAACAGTTCCACATTTTTATTCAGCCTGATCCACTGCTTTCCTTTTGTAACACCCGGCTTATTGCCTGTTTTGGCACATGCTTTTCCCGCAAACGAATTGATAAATGTGGATTTGCCGACATTCGGAATGCCTGCAACCATCGCACGCACCGGGCGGTTTAAAATGCCGCGGCGCCTGTTGCGCTCGATTTTCTCCCGGCATGCTTCCTGAATAACATCCTGGACTGCTTTCATGCCTGACCGGCTTCTGGAATCCAGCTTTACGGCAGACATGCCCTGTTCTTTATAATACTGGCACCATGCCTTATTTTTCTGTTCGTCTGCAAGGTCTGCCTTATTCAGCAGGACAATCCTGGATTTGTTTGCAGCCAGGCTGTCTATATCCGGATTATGGCTGGCCGGAATCCTTGCGTCCACCAGCTCAATGACAAGGTCTACAAGCTTTATATCCTCCTGCATCTGCCGTTTTGCTTTGGTCATATGACCCGGGTACCATTGATACTGCATATTTCCTCCTATTTAATAAAGCCGAATTTATCCCGCGGCGATATAACAAACCATGCTTTTCCAATCATATATTCTTCCTTGACGCTTCCAATATTTGCAAACCGGCTGTCTTCGCTGTTGTTGCGGTTATCCCCGAGCACAAAATATTCATCCTCGCCAAGCATAACCGGTTCTGCTGCGATTCCGGCATCTTCCATGCGGCTGACCTCGGTTTTTTCGGCATATTCTTCTTCATTTACATATACGGCACCGTCGATTATCTGTACGGTATCGCCGGGAACTCCAATGACCCGTTTGATATAATAGTGCGTATTGGTATTTCCGTTTGGCAGAAATGCTATCATATCTCCCGGCTTGGGTGATATGAATTTATATGAAAACCGGTCAATCAGCACCTCATCCCCGTCGTCCAGCTGCGGCGACATCGAAGGGCCGATGACGCTGGAACGCACGCCGAAAAAATATGAAAATACGACTGCAATGGCAATCGTGATGGCGATTTCCAGTACCCAGATTATGATTTCCTGAAACAGGGAGAGGTTTATTTTGCGTTCTTTTCTTCTCCCGAAATGTAATCCCCTGACTCGTCTTCCCATTCGTTTTTTCCTTTACGGATTCTTTTTATAAACTCATATTTTGAAAAAAGAGACAATTTTGCAATTGTCTCTTTCCTGATAAACGGGCTGAATCTCTCTCATGCAAAATCCGTGCTGCGGTTATTTTATCAGTTCTTTTACCTTTGCAGCTTTGCCTACGCGGCCCCTTAAATAGTTCAGTTTTGCACGCCTTACTTTGCCGTAACGTACAATTTCTACCTTTTCCACATTCGGGGAATGCAGCGGCCATGTCTTTTCTACGCCTACGCCGTTTGAAAGCTTTCTGACTGTGAATGTCTCACGGTTGCTGGAACCCTGCCTTTTTAATACGATTCCTTCAAAAACCTGGATTCTTTCACGGTTTCCTTCTACAATCTTTCCATATACCTTCACGGTATCTCCAACATGAAATACTGGTGCAGCTTCTTTCATCTGCGCGGATTCAATGCTTCTCATAATCTCTGTTGCATTCATTTTTGTGACCTCCTGTCATTTTGATGTTCTTAATACCTGATTCGTACCAGAGGACCATCGCATTTTTCACAACAATTTTAAGGTTAGCATAAGATGGGGCGGAATGCAAGTTTTTTTTCTAAAACAGGGCGGGAAAAACAGCTCTGGATGAAAAAATAATGGATGCCCGGACGCTGGAAAGGGCTGCTGTTTACCATTTTTATAGTTTGGAAAGGAAACACCTGCCCCGCAAGGCATCCCGTATGCATGCTGCATCCGTTTCGCCAGGCCTGGGTATCTGAATGAGGTACCCTTCCTGGCGGCATTCTTTTTTTGTGCTGCATACGGTAATACAGCATCCGTCATGCCAGTATTCCTGGAAAAACAGCCGGCCTTCCAGCAGAATTTCCGCCGCTTTCCGGTATTCGGGCCCCGCATGCTCTTTTTCCAGAATCCATGCCCTGGTCTTTCCGGTGTCTGCATAAGCCTGCCCGCTGCGCACGTCATACAGGTTCATCGGAAGCGCCATGCCAAGCCCGGCCAGCTTCATAACGCTTTCTTTGCGCGTCCAGTACCGGCAGAATAATTCTGCCTGCATGTGTTCCTGAGAAATGCTTTCCAGAGTTTCATGCTCCTGCGGCATAAAAAACCGCCTGGCGATGTTTGGACGGTATGCATGCACCATTTCGATATCACAGCCCAGCAGCAGCGGCAAGTCTTTATCTGACGGCTGCTGCGGCTCCCATATGCTGAGTATGGCATAATGCTTTGTATGGGAAATATTAAACGGCATGCCGGTTACAAACGGCTTTCCAAACGAATTAAAATACAGCCGCGCACCGCTTCCTGCTTTTTGCAGGGCATAAGACAAAAACAGCCCGGCACCAAAGCTCTGCTTTCTGGCGTCCGGCTGCCGGATGCGGGCTGTTTTTTCCATCCGCTCGTTTGAAAAAGACAAAAGCTCCATGCAGGACGCATCTTCGAGCGGGTCTTGCAGCTGCGTGGTATCTAATACATAGGTCTTAATCATAAATATTTTTCCCGCTCCTGCTTCGTCAGGTCGGCCCGTGCCAGCAGGTCCGGACGCCGCTGCAGCGTCCGCAGCACCGACTGCTCCCTGCGCCATGCGTCTACCTTTGCATGGTCGCCGGACAGCAGGATGGACGGCACTTTTTTTCCGTTCCATTCCTCCGGGCGGCTGTACTGGGGATATTCCAGCAGGTTTCCTTCCAGCGATTCCGTGCTGCCGGAAAGCGCATTGGACAATACGCCGGGCACCATTCTTGCGACTGCATCCGTCACGACCATGGCAGCCAGCTCGCCCCCGGTCAGCACATAATCGCCAATGGAAACATAGTCTGTTACAATTTCTTCCAGCACGCGTTCGTCAATCCCTTCGTAATGCCCGCAGAGCAGAATCAGGTGTTCTTCCTGTGCCAGCTCCTTTGCCATGTCCTGTGTAAATACTGGGGCTTGCGGCGTCAGGTATACCGTGCGCGGCGGACGCGGCAGTGCTGCCCCCTGCAAAACAGCCTTCCACGCATCATAAACCGGCTGCGCCTGCATGACCATGCCCGCGCCGCCGCCATACGGATAATCGTCTGTTTTGTTATGCCTGTCGGCTGTATAATCCCGGATATTGACCGCATCAATCGAAATACAGCCCCTTTGTACGGCACGTCCGATAATGCTCGTATTTAATGCCTGGGTTATCATTTCCGGGAATAATGTCAGTATATGAAAATGCATTTATTCCGCACCGCCCTTATTCATTTCACGAAGCCCCGCCAGCAGATGCACAATCATCCGGCCCCCTTCGATATCAACCTGCTTTATGCACTCCTTAATAGCCGGAATCAGCAGGTCCTTCTGGTTTTCCTGGCTGATGACATAGACATCATTTGCGCCTGTCTGCAAGATATCCGAAAGCACGCCAAGCACTTCCCCTTCTTCGGTTTCCACCCGAAGGCCCGCAAGGTCTGCAAAAAAGTATTCATCTTCCGCAAGGCTGACCGCATGCTCCCTTGTCACGTAAAGCTTTGCGCCTTTTAGCGGCTCCGCCTCGTCGATATGGTTAATACCCGCAAATTTGAGAATGACCATCTGCTTAAAAAAACGCCTCTGTTCTATTTTTAATACCTGCCTGCTTTTTCCGGTATCAGCAATGACTTCTTTGAGTTTTTTGTATCGCGCCGGGTCATCGGTTGTCGGAAATACCTTCACTTCGCCGCGCAGCCCGTGCGTGCTCGTTACTGCACCTACCTGCAGCAAATCTTCCTGTAATAAATCTTCCATAATCCAGCCTTTCCCTGAAAACAGCCCCGGACTTTATTTCGGCCGGCGTTTTCAATGATATATTTTTGAAATGATTTTGCAAGCGTGCCCAAAGTACAGAAAAGCATTGTAAAACCAGCGTCTTACAATGCTTTTCTGTCTGCTGCTGTATCTTCCTGCGGCAGCTCTCCTGCAGCTTTCAAAGCCCCGCATCTGCTGCAGGACCCTGCAGCTGCATTTATGCTACTGCACAATTTCAACAATCACTTTCTTTTCTGCTTTGGAAGCTGCTGCTTTTACAACGGAACGGATTGCCTTTGCAATGCGCCCCTGCTTGCCAATCACTTTGCCCATGTCCATCTGCGCCACACGCAGCTCAATGACAATGGCTTTCTCGTTTTCGGTCTGGGTCACAGCGACTTCGTCTGGATGGTCAACGAGTGCTTTTGCAATCACTTCTACCAATTCTTTCATGCATCCACCTCACTACTTTTCAACCCCTGCCAGCTTTAAAATCTTAGCTACCGTTTCGGTAGGCTGTGCACCATTTGCAAGCCACTTCTTTGCTGCTTCTGCATCAACGTGGAACTCGCTTGGATTTTTCATCGGGTCGTATGTCCCGATTTCATCAATGCTTTTGCCATTTCTGGATGTTCTGGCATCAGCGACTACAATTCTATAAAAAGGCTGTTTCTTCTTTCCAAGCCTTTTTAACCTGATTTTTACTGCCATTTCTTTCACCTCCTGATTCGAATATTCATCTATGCTAAAACGGAAGCTTGAACCTTCCCATTTTGCCGCGTTTTCCTTTGCCGCCCATCAGGCCGGACATCTGTTTCATCATTTTGCGTGTCTGTTCAAACTGCTTGACGAGACGGTTTACCTCTGCGATATCCACGCCCGCCCCTTTCGCCACGCGCCGTTTCCTGCTCATATTGAAAATATCAGGATTGCTGCGCTCCTGCGGCGTCATGGAATAAATAATGGCTTCAATGCGCGCCATCTTCTTTTCATCCATGGCATTTTCCAATTCTTCCATCTGGGCGCTGCCAATGCCCGGCATCATCGAAAGCACGCTGGATAAGCCGCCCATTTTCTTCATCTGGCTCATGGAATCCAGATAGTCATCAAAGCCGAATTCGGCTTTTTTAAACTTCTGTTCCATTTCCTTTGCTTTTTCCTGGTCAATCTGCGCCTCTGCCTTTTCAATCAGCGTCAGGATATCGCCCATGCCAAGAATCCGGGACGCCATCCGGTCCGGGTAAAACTGCTCCAAATCCGACAGCTTTTCACCCATGCCCACATATAAAATCGGTTTTCCGGTCACAGCACGGATGGAAAGCGCTGCGCCGCCCCTGGTATCGCCGTCGAGTTTGGTTAAAATCACGCCGTCAATGCCGATTTTTTCCTCAAAGGTGCTGGCCACATTAACCGCATCCTGACCGGTCATCGCGTCCACGACAAGAACCGTCTGCATGACATCGACTTCCCGCTTGATTTCGGCAAGCTCATCCATCATCGACTCATCGATATGCAGCCGTCCGGCGGTATCGATAATCAGTACCTGGAATCCGTTTTTTACCGCGTGTTCCGCAGCTGCCTTTGCAATATTGACCGGCTTGTTTTTATCGCCCATGGAAAAAACTTCCACGCCCTGCTTTTTCCCGTTAATCTGCAGCTGTTCAATCGCTGCCGGACGATATACGTCACAGGCCGCCAAAAGCGGTTTTTTCCCTTTCTGCCTGAGCTTTCCGGCAATCTTTGCTGCCGTCGTCGTCTTTCCGGCACCCTGCAGGCCAGCCATCATAATGACAGTCAGCTCAGAGCCTGGCTTATAAGCCAGCTCGGTTGTTTCCGAGCCCATCAGGCGCACCATTTCGTCATTGACGATTTTAATAACCATCTGGCCTGGATTTAACCCGTTCATCACATCGGAGCCGATTGCCTGCTCCTGAACCGCTTTTGTAAAATTTTTTACGACTTTAAAATTTACGTCTGCTTCCAGCAGTGCCAGCTTGACTTCTTTTAATGCCGTTTTTACATCATCCTCGGTCAGGCGGCCTTTGCTGCGCAAGTTTCGGAATACATTCTGAAGTTTTTCTGATAAGCTGTCAAATGCCATAGCCGGTGCTCCTTCATAATTCTTCTGAGTTATAAATCTTCTAATATCGCATTGGAAATCTGCTCTATTTGATCCAGCAAAGACTCGTCTTTGTTTTTGTGAAACTGCCCGGCAAGTGCATGGATTTTCGCCACGCGCTCCTTTGTGCTTAAAAATTTCTGCACAAGGTGCAGCCGGCTCTCGTAGCCTTCCAGCGTCTTCGTGCAGCGCTTTACCATATCATGCACGCCCTGCCTGCTGATTCCTTCTTCCTGTGCGATTTCTGTCAGTGACAAATCGTGGAATATGAAATCCTCGTAGATGCTGCGCTGGCGTTCGTTTAACAGCTCGCCGTAAAAATCGTATAAATAAGCCTGCTCTAATTTCTGCTCCATTGCATACCCCGTCTGGATGCGCTGTTTTTTTCTGCTTTTTGTTAAGCCTTGTGTATCTTAGCATAAGAGGCGGACGGTGTCAAGGGGTTTTTCTTTACAAACCTTGCAGTTTTTGAACCATCAGCAGATGGCTCATATAGTATCTACTTCCCTGATTTACCCGGATGCATCAGTGTTGGGAATAATCTGAAAGAAGCTGCACGCATGGCAGCAGAAGCCGCAAGCCTCCATGTTTACAGTATAGAATGTGACAATGAGGAAATTCCCACTCCATCCTTGAACCTCTACAGAGAAGATACAGAGGGAAATGTTGTAATGCCCGTTACAATCCACCCTGACTTATTCCGCATGAAAAAGGATTTAGAAGCTGCCTTGATTGATTATCTGCAAATACCCACGTCCGGCAGGCAATAAGCCCTTGCTCTGTCTGCTCATGTTTGAAATCCTATTTTCTTCTGAATTTGCCACAGCATTGTCACAAATCAGAATTTTCGTTACTGCTTACCCGATTCCAGTAACAGATTCGCACAAATTGTGTAAAATATCTCTCCCAGCTTTCATATTCCCCGGAATCCACATAGTCTGGTATAGATTCCAGAATTTTATGCAGTTCCTCAGACTTTATCAGTCCAGATTTCAAAATCAGGTACTCAAAAGATTCCGGCATCCAGATAGATATTCTCTGCCCTGTTCTTGCCGAAATATATTCCAGGCAGTTTTCAATCACAGCCCCAAAAGCAGCACCATCAGCAATCACCAGTACATCCCCGCCCTGCAAATCCTGAATCACATCAGGCACGCTGCTGTTTCCTGCTGCACTGACCACATGTTTTTTCCAAAACAAACTGGAAAAAACTGATATCCGGAATTACTGTCCCCTGTCACTACAATATCTGCCCTGTTGTTCTCCGCAACCGGATAATTGCTGTACAGCTCTTTTAATTCATGATAAGATTCCCGGACATCTGCATGTTTTGCATCTGTTACGATTTCATATATTTCATGTATACTGTAAGGAAGCATCTTAAACGTGGAACGGTTTACCAGTACAACATAGTTTCCAGATTTCCTGACAAATTCTGCAAACTCTTTTGAAAATACAAATGGATTATTTTCTTCAATAAAAATAATTGTATTTTTAAGGGGATATAATGCGTCCTGCCAGCTTCTCCCTACTTCTTTGCGAAGATATACATAATAGCTGCTGTCCGCTGATACGGAATAACCGGATTCCCTGCCGATTCTCAGATATTCATACATCATATGCAGAAGCGTTGTTTTTCCGGAAGCACTTTTCCCTCTGATAACCGTAATATTTCGCCTGATGGAAAATTCAAATATGATTTTTTTACTTTTCACCCTGAAACGATAACTTCCCTTCATCCTGCAACGCCTCCGCTTCAAAAAGCCCGGTCACATATTCCTCCGGATTATGGACAAGCTTTCCTGTATTCATAATCTTTATTTCAAATTCCCCTTCAAACCGGATGATATGCTGCAAATATACCGTCAGGTCTTTTTTCCGCGCAATTTCCAGCACCCATTTTGCACAGTTATTTCCACAGTTTGAGAGGTTATAAATAAATGAATCGTCCTTGAGCATCAGAATCAAAACCTTAACGCCGCCAGATAATTCTTTTGGCGTAATTGCCCCGAATACCGGGCTTTCGATAATGTGCGCACTGATAACCTGAGAATGGTCAACGTCTGCAATCATGTCTTTTACAAATTCATCTTCTATCCATGTGACCAGTAACCTTCGCAAATCCATCTGAAATTCGCTTTGCGAATGGGATTTGC
>CAJTSV010000037.1:20625-30748 GCA_910579075.1 uncultured Eubacterium sp. | reverse complement strand
GTGCAGGTTCAAGTCCTGTTATCCGCATTTTTTATTTTATAGGAAATTCTAAGGAGTTTCCTGGAGGCATGTAAGATGGGCATTTATGTAAATCCAGGCAGTACGGCATTTGAAATGTCGCGGTTTTCTGAAATTTATACAGACAAAAGCATGCTGATTGCAAAAGTAAATGCAGTATACCGTACAGAAAAAAGGTTTCTCTGCGTGAGCAGGCCGCGCCGTTTCGGAAAATCTATGGCTGCTAACATGCTTGCTGCTTATTACAGCTGTGGCTGTGACTCTGCGTATTTATTTTCCGGGCTGGCGATTGAAAAAGACGCATCTTACCAGAAACATCTGAACAGGCATCAGGTCATCCGCCTGGATATCCAGAAATTTCTTTTCCAGAAATCGCATACTGGTATTTTTATCAGAAAGATACAGGACATGGTTATAAAAGAACTGAATAAAGAGTTCGGAAACTGTTTTGAAGAAGACCCGTATGGGCTTCCTGGCGTGCTGGAACAGATATACGCGAATACGGGAAAAGGATTTGTATTTATAATCGATGAATGGGACTGTGTGTTCCGTGTGGCAAAAGAACAAAAAGAAATACAGAAAGAATACCTGGATTTTCTGCGCGGGCTGTTCAAAGGACGGGATTACGTGGAACTGGCCTATATGACCGGAATCCTTCCTATCAAAAAATACGGAGAGCATTCAGCTGTGAATATATTCCGGGAATCTTCCATGCTGGACCCGGGCAGTCTGGCTGGTGATTTTGGCTTTACGGACTGTGAGGTTATGGCTCTGTGTCAAGAATATGGCGTAGATTATGACAGCACCCGGAAATGGTACGATGGTTATTTTTCTGGAGATATCCATATTTATAATCCCATGGCAGTGACAGAACTGATGGAACGAGGTGACTTTCAAAGCTATTGGGCCGGAACTGAGACATATGAGGCACTGAAGGTTTATATTGATATGAATTTTGATGGCCTGAAGGAAGCGGTTGTAAAAATGCTTGGGAATGCGGGCTGTGAAATTGACCCGGCTTCTTTTCAAAATGATATGACGACATTCCGTACCAGGGATGATGTGCTTACACTGCTGGTACATCTTGGGTATCTGACTTATGATAAAAAAACAGGAAGCGTTTTTATTCCGAATCAGGAAATTGCGCTGGAATTTCTGCGTGCTGTCAAAACCGGGGGCTGGGATGGACTAGTACAGGCACTTGGCCGCTCAGAAGCGCTTTTAAGCTATACATGGGCACTGGATGGAAAATCCGTGGCACAGGAAATTGCTGCAATCCATAATGAAACGGCATCTATATTGAAATATCATGATGAAAATTCCCTTGCATGTACAGTTCTGGTGGCATATTACAGTGCAAGGATTTATTATATGAACCCGGTTATGGAGCTTCCGTCTGGGAAAGGGTTTGCTGATGTAGTGTATCTTCCAAAAAGGAACGTGGAAAAGCCAGCCCTTTTGATAGAACTGAAATGGAAAAAGACGGCAGAAGGAGCACTGGCACAGATAAAGGACAGGGGATATGCGTCTTGGCTGGAAGGATATACGGGAGACATACTTTTGATTGGCATCAGCTATGATGAGAAAAAAGGGCATGCATGTAAAGTAGAAAAGCATGTGATAAAGAACCTGTAGATGCATCCGTCTTTGGGGGAGGTATCAAATATATGACGTAACGCATACCGCTTTCCTATCCTTATTGAACCATTTCCTGACACTAAAAAATCGCGGCTCGCTAAAGACGGATTGTTATCATTATGTATGTTCATTCATTTTTAGTTCACGATTTTTTCAGAAAAGAGTTTATACTCTGCACAGAGGATGTTATAATAAAATTGTATATGATTATTATAAGATTTAAGTATGTGGGAGGAGAATGTCTGTGAGCACCCTTGAGAATACAGTTTCTATGATGAAAACTTTGCCGGAAGCGGATGAAGCGGCGGACAGGTTTTTGAAGCCTGTGTCGCGTGAAGATATTATGCGGGATATTGAAATAGCAGAAGTTCAGTTTGCCAGTGGCGAATACCAGAATGCAAGGGAATTTCTTGCTGGATTGAGGAAAGAATATGGAGTATGAGGTTATCCTGAGCGGCCAGGCTAAAGAAGGTTTTCGTAAAATAGTCTCCTATCTTTTGTACGAATTCGGAAATGAACAGGCGGCGGCTAACGTCATAAATGATATGTAAGACACAATAACCCGTCTTTCTAGCATCGCCGGCAGCCTGAAATGGTGTGATGAGCCTGGATTGAGGGCTGCAGGATATCGAACCATTCATTTTAAGCGTCATAAGTATTTTCTGTTATATCGGATTATTAAAAGACAGGCCTATGTCGTGAATGTTTTTCATGATTTACAAGATTATGAGGGGATGCTGAAATAACCAGCTACAGGATTACACACAGTTACAGCTGGCCTTGATGCCATTATTGCCCCAGCAGCAGCCTGGGCTAAATTTTCATAATGTACAAGAAAGAGGCTGTCGCATTAAGAAAAACGATGCAAGATATAGTTAGTTCGAATCGTTCTTTTAAACTATATCCTGGACATGTTTTGCTTAGTGTGGCAGCCTTTTTTTGCGTTTTGTCAGCTGTTTGTCTTTATAGATAACAATTTGCTGCAAATTGCTGTGCAAAAGAATTATCTGTCAAAATCAAAATGTTTTTACAGCTGCACGGAAGCTGTGCTGGATATGTGGAACCTGTCCGTGCCGGATAAAGAAAAGAAGAAAAAGGCAGGCGGCCGGAATTATGACAGTTATGAAATATATGTCAGAATTATGAAGTCGGTGGCTGAGAGTATGAACGGGTTATAAATTGCGCTTAATAAACTTAGTTTCATGAAAGGATATCATACTGAAATGGATAAATATTATTCCTGGAAAAAACGTTGGACATTGAAATCGATGTGGCAGAAAAGCAGAAGAAGCCGTGTGGAAGCGGATGCTTCTGGTACAGAGGCAGAAGCAGTGCTGACAGAGGAAGAAGAACCATACGTCATGGATGCTGTACGTTTGGAAAAAGAAATCAGGAATTTTCCTGGATGGAGGTAATTTTAATTACGAGCATAATGTCAGGCTTATTCAGCTGATGCAGCAATTCAAAAGAAAAAATAACTGCAGGCTGTACTGGAAATTTCATCCGACAACAAATCCTGCTGATTATGAACCGCATATCAGATATGAGCAGGATGTGTGTTCAAAGGATATTTTACTGGAAGATTTTCTGGAAAAGATAGATGCAGGAATTGTATCGAATTCTACCGTTATGATGGAACGGATTAAATCATGGATTCCGGCGTTGATCTATGTGGATGATAAACAGGAATATGATATGTATACCAAATTTGATGATTGTAAAAAATTCATGAATTAGTACTTGACACATGCCAAAATATGCTATATGATAGGCACATCAAAAAGAGACGAGGTAAGCATATGTTACGCATAAATGTAATGGAGAATGACGCAAACTGAATAGATGCGTGGAATGAACCGGCAGCCGGATGCAGGACAGGCAGCGGCCGGCAGGGACATTCTGGAGACTGGCAGT
Source organism: uncultured Eubacterium sp. (assembly GCA_910579075.1). Classification (GTDB taxonomy): domain Bacteria; phylum Bacillota; class Clostridia; order Lachnospirales; family Lachnospiraceae; genus Eubacterium_J. The sequence goes on along the minus strand of CAJTSV010000037.1, from coordinate 27,178 downwards.
ATTGCTGCCGGTACATTTGCCTTACAAAGTGCTTGCTTTATCGTTCCAAATATCCTGGATAGAATGCATAAAAACAAATGCATAAAAACGCAGATAAAAGTCGATTTAAAAGCGGATATAAAACAGCATGGCTTGTATGGTCATGCTGTTTTTGCATTTCTGGCAGCAGAAAGCCCGCAGAGCGTGCGTTTCGCTGCATTCAGGATATCGGGATATCCCGGAATCATGCATTCCGGGTTTCGCCATGTAGGAATTGCTTTCAGGGCAGGACTGCATGGCTTTTTTGTCTGGCCAAAGCCCGCAGGGCTTTTCGCAGGATATCAAAATAAGGAGGGTGGACATGAAAAAAATACGCGTTTACATTGGAAAATACTGGCTGGCTTATATAGCTGCCATTGCCTGCATGGCTGCCGCGATTGTGCTGGATATGCTCTATCCGAAAATTACACAGAGCATTGTAGACGATGTCATAATCGGCGGCAGGCAGCAGCTGCTCACAAAGCTGCTGGCTGGAATTGCGGCAGTCGGCGCGGGCCGCTGTGTGTTCGGATATCTGAAAGAGTATGCATTTGACGTGCTGGCGTCAAATATCGGCTCGCAGATACGCAAGGATTTATTCGCGCATATCCAGACGCTGTCTGCACGGTATTTTGACAGTGCCAATACCGGGGAGCTGATGGCGCGGGTTAAGGATGATGTGGATAAAATCTGGAATGCACTTGGCTTTGTGGGAATGCTTGTCATAGAGGTCGTGCTGCATGTTTCGCTCGTTTTGTACTGCATGTTTGCCATCAGCTGGAAGCTGGCGCTTGTACCGCTTGCGGCAATGGCCTTCTGCGGGAGCCTGGCAGTGTTTATGGAGCGCAGGCTTGATACGGTATATGAAGATATCAGCGAGGAAAACGCAGTGCTTACGACCATTGCAGAGGAAAATCTGGCTGGCGTGCGTACCGTAAAGGCGTTTGCAAGGGAAAAATACGAGATTGAAAAATTTCTCTCCCATAATAAACGCTATTATGACCTGAATATGACACAGTCAAAAATCATGGTGCGGTTTTATCCGTATTTTCAGTTTGTCGGAAAAGCGCTTCCGGTTACGATGGCGGTGCTGGGCGGGATTTCGGTTATCCGCGGGAGCCTGACGCTTGGCGCGCTTGTGGCCTTTATTGAATACAGCCGCAACTGTACCTGGCCAATGGAAATGATGGGCTGGCTGACGAATGATTTATCAGCTGCGGCTGCATCGTATAAAAAAATCAGGACAATTTTTGAAGAAGAAGCCGAAATCAGAGACCGGGAAGACGCCGTGCTCCTGGACCATGTCCGGGGCAGCGTGGCATTTGAAGGTGTTTCGTTTGCGCTGGATGGAAAGCAGATTTTAAAAGAGATTGATTTTCAGATAGAGCCGGGAAAGACGCTGGGCATTATGGGCGCGACCGGTTCCGGCAAATCATCGCTGATACATTTATTGCAGCGGTTTTATGATGCGGATGGGGGCACGGTGCGCCTGGATGGGATGGATGTGCGGGATTTGACGCTTGCCCAGCTGCGCAGCAGCATCAATGTCGTTTTGCAGGATGTATTCCTGTTTTCCGATACGATTGAGGAAAATATCAAAATGGGAAAGCGCACAGAGCTTGGCATGCATGAAATCCGCACCGCGGCAAGGCGCGCGCAGGCAGACGGATTTATCGAGCGGATGGACGAGCAGTACCAGACGGTTATCGGTGAGCGGGGCGTCGGCCTCTCGGGCGGGCAGAAGCAGCGCATCAGCATTGCACGCGCGCTGGCCAAGCAGAGTCCGGTGCTGGTCATGGATGATTCGACGTCCGCGCTGGATATGGAGACCGAGCAGGAAATCCAGAAAATGCTGCACAAGCTGAAAAATACGACAAAGATTATTATTGCGCACCGTATTTCAGCCGTTTGCCATGCCGATGAGATTTTGTATCTCGAAAACGGGTGCATTGCAGAGCGCGGCACGCATCAGGAACTGATGCAGAAAAAAGGACTGTATTATCATACATTCCAGGCTCAGTACGGGGCGTTTGCCGGGCAGAAAGAAACAGATGCCGGACATATGGCTGAATAACATGAATGGAAAGCTATGCAGAATATATGGAAAGGAGACTCTGAATTATGGCAGTAAATTCGTACCGTGATGATGAACAGATGGATAACACAAGCAGAAAGAAAATCCTGCGCAGGCTGCTGGGGTACCTGTTTGTGTATAAAGGCACGGTGTGCATTGTGCTTTTGATTATGGCAGCAGCGATTGGCATATCGCTTGTCAATCCGCTGCTGATTGAAGAAGCGCTTGACCATTATGTGGCAGGCGGCGATGAGAAAGGACTGGTGCGGCTCGGGCTGGCAGCGCTGGCACTGAACCTGGTTTTTATCGTGCTGGTAAAGCTGCGGATGTATCTTATGTCCGTGGTTTCCAATAAAATACTTCTGGTTATCCGCCAGGATTTGTACGAGCATATCCAGACACTGTCCTTTTCCTTTTTTGACAGCCGTCCGACCGGGAAAATACTGGCCCGCATTATCGGGGATGTCAATGCACTGAAGGATGTATTTGTCAACGCGGTCACGACGCTTCTGCCGGACTGTGGCAGGCGTGGTTGTGATTATGGCGGTCAAGGACTGGCGGCTGGCGCTGGCATCGCTGAGCACAATACCGCTGATGGCGGCCGGCATCTGGTTTGTGCAGAAAGCTTCGCACAGGCGCTGGCAGATTTACCGGAAAAAATCATCCAACCTGAACGCCTACGTGCATGAAGATATCGCCGGAATGAGCGTCGTGCGCAGCTTCAGCGCCCAGGACGAAACAGGCGAAATATTTGGCAGCCTTGCAGACGACCACCGGGACGCCTTTCAGGATGCCTGCAGGTATGCGGATTTATTCGGCCCGGTTATTGATTTCAGCTGGGGCATCGGAGCTATGATGCTGTATCTGATTGGAATCCGCGTGCTTGGCATGCAGCGGGTGTCCGTCGGAATGCTGGTTGCGTTTGGCAGCTATATCAATATGTTCTGGAACCCGATTATGAACCTGAGCAATTTTTATAATAACCTTATTACAAACCTGACTGCGGCGGAGCGGATATTTGACATCCTGGACACGCAGCCGGATATTACAGACCGGGATCTGGTTCAGGAGCTGCCGCCGATAAAAGGAAGCGTTGCATTTTCCCATGTCAGCTTTACCTATGACAAGGGGACGCCGGCGGAAACAAAGGTGCTTTCGGACGTCAGCTTCCAGGCAGAGCCTGGGGAGACGATTGCGCTGGTCGGGCCGACCGGGGCTGGAAAGACAACGATTGTAAACTTAATCAGCCGTTTTTATGATATCGAAGAAGGCGTCATATCGGTAGACGGCTATGACCTGACGAGCGTTTCCATCGAAAGCTTCCGCAGGCAGATGGGTGTCATGACACAGGATAATTTTATTTTTCACGGCACAATCCGGGATAATATTTTATATGGAAATCTGGATGCCACAGAAGAAGAAATGCTTGCAGCAGCAAAGGCAGTCCATGCGCATGAGTTTATTATGGCCATGGAACACGGCTATGATACCGAGCTTAAGGAACACGGGGCAGGGCTGTCGATTGGACAGCGGCAGCTGATTGCCTTTGCAAGGACGATGATTTCCATGCCGAAAATACTCATCCTTGATGAAGCAACCTCAAGCATCGACACCCATACAGAGCTGCTCGTACAGGAAGGAATCGAGGCGCTGCTCGCTGGCAGGACGAGCTTTGTCATTGCGCACAGGCTGTCTACGATTCAGAACGCAGACCGGATTTTTGTCATAGACGGCGGCGGGATTTTAGAACAGGGCACCCCGAAGGAGCTGATGGAGAAGAAGGGGGCTTATTACCAGCTGTATATGGCGCAGTTTGAAGGATTACTTTGATATCCGTTCCATCCGGCAGGTATGCCTGCGGCTCTTTTTATCATATTGAATACCGGCAAGGAGCACATCTCCATAATAGGGCCTGAGTGCTTCGCCATAGTTTTTCTGTTTGATTTGTGCAATTGCGCCTTCAGCAGAATGATTCCATTTCAGTTCCACTACGATGGCCGGCTTGCCGGCATGATTCTGGCGTGGCAGGAATACAAGGTCTGCAAAACCGTTTCCTGCCGGCATTTCCCGCACAGCCATATAATACTGCCGCGCACTGTAATAGGCCAGATATATCGTATAGCTTAAAGCATTTTCATCATGATATTGCAGGTGGGATGTTTCCAGATGGGCATTCTGGATTCCTTCGGCCACAGCCTGTTCGTCCATATTCCAGGTGGCTTTGAGCAGCTGCTCAGAAGCCTGTACGGAGCGGATGATTTCATCCCAGCCAGCTGCTTTTATGGCAGACAGATATTCATCTGCCACTTCGGAATTGGGCAGAAATATTTCCTTTGTCCCGAAATTGTACCCAAGGTAGCCAAGATGTACCAGCAGTGTCAGGACATCTTCGCAGCTGTGCAGGGATGTCATATCATTTGCAAAATTATGAATATCTATTTTCTTTCGGTCCCCTGCGAGTATTGCTATCACAGCGTCTTTTAATCCGTCAAAATTCATTTCGATATACAGTTTTAAAGCTTCAAATGTTTCGGTCTGATTCCAGTAATTGTCAAACCGCCTGTTCAGCATGGCGCTTATGACAGATTTTGGACTGTAAATATCAAGGCCGTTTTCAAAATGATACCCGTCATACCAGCGTCTTGTCTCCTCATAATCCATGTCATAGCGGGTACACAGGTTTCTGGTTTCTTCCGGTGTAAATCCCGTAAATTCTGCCAGCGGCCCGGGATTTGTCATGGAAAATTCGTCAAACATATTCAGGGCGGAATGCGTGCCGTATTTTTTGACAGGCAGGATGCCCGTCATATATACAAGATGGATATATCCTTTATCCTTCAGCAAATCCCTTAAAAAATCCAGATATCGTTTCTGGGATTGGAAATCCTGTTTGTATTCACGCAGAATACAGTCCCATTCATCAATGATAACCATAAACGGAATTCCAGAGGTTTCATAAACATCCTGCATACACTGAATCAGGTCGCTTTCGTCAAAATAATCAACAGATGGATAGGCGCGTTTCATCTCCCGGATAACCAGTGCTTTCATCCGTTCGAGCATGGAATCTGTCTGGCAGGACCTGCTCAGAAATTCCTGTATATTGAGCATAATGACATCGTATTTGTTGCGGTACCGGTCAAAATCTTTATCCTGAAATATCTGGCAGTCACAAAATAACGTGCCGCAGTCACTTTCCCGGCTGTAATAGGCAGCCAGCATATTTGCTGCCATGGATTTGCCGAAACGCCTTGGCCGGCTGACGCAGATATAGCGCTGTTCGGTTGCGGTTACTTTATTGGTATAGGCAATCAGCATGGTTTTGTCAACATATATTTCAGAATTTAACGCCATGCTGAATTTTTCACTGGATGGATTCAGGTAAAATCCCATTTGATGCCTCCTTGTCTGAAAAGCATTGGCTGATGTTTCCTAAGGTATGGATATTTTGAATTATATCGGAAATGTTTTGCAGATACAATCTTTTTTCAAAAACGGCAGCAGATATTTTGTATTTTTTTGCCTGCTGGAAAAACATACAGAAGCCATGCCCGAATCCCGAAACAAGCCATTGAACATGTATATCCTATAGTATATACTATATACAGAAAAGGAGATGATGACCTTGTGGAATTAAGAAGGGTGGATAACAATATTTTGATATCAAAAGTGAAAAAAGAACAGGAGCTGACGCTGGAAGACATCTTTCAAGATTATGATGGAGCATATAAAGCGGAGAAATTTGACTGGGGTTCTCCTTCCGGAAAGGAAATGTGGTAATGTATCATCCGAAGCAATGAAAGAACGAAAACAACCAGTGTGATTTTAACAGAGCATATGAAATGCCTGGATACAGCCAGTTGACACCATCCCCGTCACGCTGTATCATACTTACAGCAAATCTGCACATCAGCAGAAGCATGAATGGAGGATAACTATCAAAATGGATATGGAATTTTTACGCAGGCTTCCCGCACCGGAAGAACTGAAAAAAGAATTTCCGGCAGGCGGGCTTGCAGCGGATGCGAAAAAACAGCGGGATAAGGAAATCTGCGATATTTTTGAAGGAAAAGACAAAAGGCTGCTTTTGATTATCGGGCCATGCTCGGCTGACCACGAAGACGCCGTTATTGATTATATTACAAGGCTGCGCAGGGTTCAGGACGCAGTTGCGGATAAAATCTTTATGATACCGCGCATCTATACGAATAAGCCGAGAACCATCGGTGTCGGCTATAAAGGGATGCTGCACCAGCCGGACCCGGAGAAAAAGGCGGATATGCTGAAAGGGATTATTGCCATCCGCCAGCTGCATATGCGGGCGGTGGAAGAAACAGGCTTTACGTGCGCGGATGAAATGCTTTACCCGGAAAACCACCGGTATTTGTCGGACCTGCTTTCGTATGTGGCCATCGGGGCGCGTTCGGTTGAAAACCAGCAGCACAGGCTTACGGCCAGCGG
>CAJTSV010000037.1:8548-20615 GCA_910579075.1 uncultured Eubacterium sp. | reverse complement strand
CTTGGTATTCCGGCTGGCATGAAAAACCCGACGGGCGGCGATTTTACGGTGATGATGAATTCCATTATCGCGGCACAGTGCGGGCACACATACCTTTACCGGGGCTGGGAAGTAAAGACGGGCGGCAATCCGTATGCACATGCGATTCTGCGCGGCTATGTGGACAAGTTCGGGCGCAATATACCAAACTACCATTATGAAGACTTGCAGCATGTGCTGGAGCTGTACGGGGAAAAGGAATTTGCAAATCCGGCTGTTATTATAGACACAAACCATTCCAATTCCGGGAAAAATTACCTGGAACAGATACGCATCAGCAAGGATATCATGCACAGCTGCAAGGTTTCGCCGGATATCCGAAAGCTTGTGCGCGGGCTGATGATTGAAAGCTATCTCGAGGACGGCGCGCAGGAAGTAAACGGGCACTGTTATGGAAAATCGATTACCGACCCGTGCCTGGGCTGGGAGAAAACCGAAAAGCTGATTTATGAGCTTGCGGATTTATGGGAATAACATGAAAAAAATATTGCTGATAGAAGACGACAGGGACTTAAATGCCGGGCTGGCCTGTGACCTTGAGCTGGAGCGCTACAAAGTCCGCGCTGCATTAACGCTTGGTGAGGGCATTCAGATTTTCCAGAATGAAGATGTGGATCTGGTACTGCTGGACGGGAACCTGCCGGATGGCGACGGGTTTGCGTTCTGCCGGGCCGTAAAGGCACAAAGCGGTATCCCGGTAATTTTTCTGACCGCAAGGGATATGGAACAGGACGAAATGCGCGGATTTGACTGCGGGGCGGATGATTATATTACAAAGCCGTTCAAAATGCCGATTCTCCACCGCAGAATCCAGGCAGCGCTGCGCAAATCCGGCAAAAAAGAAACAGATGCCAGATACGATGACGGGTATTTGAAAATTGATTTTGACAGCCTGACAGCCGTGCGGAACGGGCAGGCGCTTGTACTGACACCTTTGGAATATAAGATTCTGCGGCTGTTAACTGCAAATGCAGATAAAGTCCTGACAAAGCAGCTGCTGCTCGAAAAAATATGGGACAGCAGTGGAAATTTTGTAGATGAGCATGCAGTTGCGGTCAATATCAGCCGTCTGCGAAAAAAGATAGAATCCGAAGGCTATTCCTGCATAAAAACCCTGTATGGTATGGGGTATCAGTGGACAGGCGGGAAAAAGGCGCGGCAGGAATAAATCAGAAAAGACAGGAGCCGGAAATCATGGAGAAAATACTGGCAGCAGCAGCCCTGCTGTGTTTCATTGCCAGCGCGGGCATGGCAGCCGCCGTCAGGAAAAGCCTGATACAGTATACAGACAGCCTGATGAACAGCCTGGATGCGATGCTTGCCCAAAAAAGCGGCATTGATTTTGCAGTCAGCCAGGAAACACTGATGGGAAAAGTCCAGATGAAAATGTGCCAGCTGCATGAGGTTATGGAGCACAAGTCCGCGGAAAGCCTGCAGCAGAAGCAGATGCTGGAAGCGGTGATTTCCGACATTTCCCATCAGGTGAAAACCCCGGCTGCCAGTCTCCAGATGTATTTAAGCCTTTTGGAGCGGGACGGGCTGGATGAAGAACAACGTGCGGAATTTCTGCGTGCGGCAAAACGCCAGGCGGACAAGCTGGAATTTTTCATGAACAGCATGGTGCGCATGTCCAGGCTGGAAACAGGCATTGTGAAAGTGCAGCCTGAAAAAAATTCCGTGTATGAGCTGCTGGCGCAGTCCGTCTGCGATGCGGCGTTAAAAGCAGAAGAAAAAGGCATTGATATCCGCGCGGACTGCCCGCAGGGGCTGGAAGCATATTTTGACCGCAAGTGGACCGTGGAAGCGGTATTTAACCTTGTGGATAACGGGGTAAAATATACGCAGGCCGGTGGAAAACTGGAGATTTCAGCCGGGAAAACAGATTTTTTTGCCAGAATCTGCATTCAGGATAACGGCAGGGGAATTGCAGAGGAACGCATACCCTTGATTTTCCAGCGCTTTTACCGGGAACCGGAGCTTTCTGACACCGAGGGCGTGGGGCTCGGGCTGTATCTGGCGCGGGAAATTGTCATGAAGCAGGGCGGTTTTCTGGAAGTGTATTCGCAAAAAGGCACAGGAACCCGGGTTTTTGTGAACCTTCCGATAGAGAAAACAGGGTGCCATGGATAGGAATATTTTTAGCCAAAACAGGTTATCTGAAAAGATTATCTCAAATCTGTTACATTTCTGAGAACAGTTTGAGATAATCTTTTTTTATGCTTATTTTATCTCGAAACTGAAAACAGGGAGTCAGAACAGGAAAGGCAGGAATCAAAGGCATGGGCATGATTTTAGAAGCAGAAAATCTGAAAAAATATTACGGGGAGCAGCCTAATATTACAAAAGCGCTGGACGGTGTCAGCATAGCCGCAAAGCAGGGGGAGTTTATTTCAATTACCGGCACAAGCGGAAGCGGGAAATCGACCCTGCTAAATATGCTCGGCGGGCTGGATGTGCCGTCTTCGGGAAGTGTCAGAATCCGGGGAAAAGAAATTGCAGGCATGAACGACGAGCAGCTGACCGTATTTCGCAGGAGAAATATCGGGTTTGTATTTCAAAATTACAACCTCGTACCGATTTTAAATGTCTATCAGAATATTGTGCTCCCGGTCGAGCTGGACGGCTGCCAGGTGGATGAAGAATATACCGGCAGGATTATCCGCATGCTGCATCTGGAGAAAAAGCTGGACAGCCTTCCGGGAAATTTATCGGGCGGGCAGCAGCAGAGGGCCGCGATTGCAAGGGCGCTGGCAGCAAAGCCGGCCATTATTCTCGCAGACGAGCCGACCGGAAATCTGGACTCTAAGACTTCCATAGAAGTCATGCAGCTGCTTAAAATGACAAGCACGCAGTTTGGCCAGACCCTGGTCATGATTACGCACAATCCGCAGCTGGCGCAGATAGCTGACAGGGTCATCCGCATTGAGGATGGCAGGACTGTATAAGCAGAAAATAGAAATAAGAAAAAAGGAGCCATAACCATGACATTACTGGGGAACAATAACAAAAACATCATCAAAACCCTTTCAAACAGCAGCCTGAAAGCAGACAAAGGCCGAAACTGCATTGCTATTCTTGCAATCATGCTGACGGCTGTGTTATTTATGGCACTGACGACCGTGCTGGAAGGTGCGCAGATTTCGGGCAAAAACCAGATGCTGCGCCAGGCAGGCACGAAGCTGATGGTATCGGTCAAAAACCTGACAAAAGAAGAAGCAGCGCGGCTTGCAGCTGCCCCGGAATTTACCATATCAGCCATGGAACACTATGTGGCCGTCATTACCAATCCGCAGTTAAGCCATATGCAGGCCGCTGCGGGCTGGACGGATGAAACGTCGTCCGAATACAGCTTCCGGAAGCTGGAAGAAGGCCATTATCCGAAGGCAGAAGACGAGGTTGCCTGCGATACCGAGGTGCTGCGCCTGCTGGGGCTTCCCTGTAAAACAGGCAGCACGTTTGTGATGCAGTATACGGCAGGAAATACGATGCTCGAAAAGCAGATGACGGTCTGCGGGTTCTGGGAAGGGATAAAATATGAACAGACGGCATCCCTGCTCGTTTCCGAAGCTTTTGCAGAGAAAACCGTGGAATGCTATGATGGTGACTATGCCCCGCTGAAGGAAACGGGTTACGATGTCCGGGGCAGCTTTGCACAAGAAAAAGATGTTTCGGGGCAGCTGGACAGTCTGCTGCGGCGGCTGGGATATGACCCGGATGCAGAAAACGGCGGGAAAGGCTTTGTCGTTCACCATGTCAATCCGGTATATGAAAGGCCGTCCGGCGATTCTTCGGAAACATATGCAATAGCCGGCATCGGCGTGCTGCTGATACTGCTGGCCGGGTATCTGATTATTTATAATATTTTCAGGATTTCCGTAGCAAAAGATATCCGCCTGTACGGGCAGCTGAAAACAATCGGGACTTCCCCGAAACAGATCCGGTATCTGATAGCCAGGCAGGGTACCGTGCTTTCAGCAGCAGGCATTCCGGCAGGGCTGGTCTGCGGATGGCTGCTTGGAAATGCGCTGCTGCCGCTTATTATGGCAAACACATCGTTTCAGGAAGCGGCATTTATCGTGCCGTCTGCCTGGGTATGGATTCTGTCCGGGGCGTTTACAGCAGGGACAGTCCGGATAAGCTGTGCCAGGCCGGGCCGGATAGCCGGGAAAACTGTTCCGGTGGAAGCGGTAAAGTACCACGGATGCTCCAGGAGCCGGAAAAAGCATAAAAAAGGCAGGCAGTCCAGGCACCGGATTTTATCGATGGCAGTTTCCAATCTGGGCAGAAGCAGGACAAAGAGCGCGCTTGTCGTGCTTTCGATAGCGCTTTGCGCCGTGCTTTTAAATTGTGTGTTAAATTACAGCGCAGGCATGGATCTGGAAACCTATGTCAGGCGCCAGACATCTGCGGATTTTGACGTGCGCAGTGCGGGATATTTCAAGTCTTCGATGGAAAGTTACCAGAAAACGGTACCCCGGGAAGCCGCCAGGCTATTAAGCCAGCTGGACGGGGCAGAAAAATTCGGGCGCATATACTGCCGCATGCTGCCGGAAGATAAGCTGGTAAACGGGGATGAGGACATGGGCAGCATCATCCGCATCAATGGAACAGAAACGCTGGAATACGGGCCGGAATTTATCCGGGAAAGAATGCTGTATGGCATGAATGAGCAGGCGCTTGCGGGACTGGAAATCATAGAGGGCACGATAGATTATGAAAAGCTTTGCAGCGGGGAGTATGTGGTTATGGCAGGGCTTTTAAACGATTTGAATGAATATGAGTACGGGGCACAGGAGTTTCATGCCGGTGATTCCGTTGTGCTGGAAATCGAAGGGAAAGAAAAAGAATATACGGTTCTGGCGGTAGCCGGCGCGGCCAGCTCCCAGTGCATGAGCTACAGCAGTGGCGGGTATGAGTCGCCCGTGTTTGCAGAGCCTGTGTTTGCACAGATGTTCCCGGACATGAAAAACCCGATTCACTGCCTGTTTGATGCAAAGGACGATGCGTTTGCGCAGCTGAATGAGCAGGCAGCTGATATCGCGGCCCGAAACGGCTTATCCGTCCTGACAAGGCTGACTGCGGAAGAAGAATTTAAACAGATGCAGCGTACTTACAGCATGGGCGGCATCATTGTGGCGCTTATTTTTGGAATTATCGGCATCCTGAACCTGGTAAATGTCATATTCACAGGCGTTCTGGCAAGGCAGCGTGAATTCGCATCCCTGCGCAGCATCGGCATGACCAGAAAGCAGCTGCGCAGGCTGCTTGTATGCGAAGGCGTCATGTATGCTTTTCTTGCAGGGGCAGCTGCACTGCTTCTGAGCGCCGTCCTGTCTGTCCTGCTTGTAAAAAATCTGGCGCAGGGCGTGTGGTATATGAAATACCATTTTACCATCCTGCCGGCAGCAGCGGTTTGTGCAGCCTGCATTCTTTTCGCGGCCTTAATCAGCGCAGGAACAGACCGGATATGGAACCGGGGGAGCATTATACAGCAGCTGCGGGATGCGGAATAAAATTGTCCTGGGCCTGTTATGCACATTTCCATAATGCTTGTCTTTTGGTCTTTGGTTTCTTTGGTTCAAAATAGTGTGGTACTGCTGGCCTATTTTCTTTACCGTGCATGAGCATTATGGCAGGGAATGTTTGCATATTTTTACTTGTGCAGATAAATTGGAACGTGTATAATAAAGAACAGGCAATACAGGAAAGAAAAGCGGTAGAGGAAAATTACGGGAGTATTTGGGGAAAAGGCATGGAGAAAGATGTATTAATTGTATTGGGGAATGGATTTTCGATTGATTTTGTCAATTTTATACAAAAGAATGAGATAATCAATCTGACAAATTTGTTTTGTAATGGCGATAAAGTGCTGTGGCCGGCGGATAATTATCCGGGCTTTTTATCAAAAATTTTGAAAGAAAAGGCAGTAGAAGCTGCATATAAATTGCAGGAGGATGATGATGTGATTTATGGGGGAATATCCTATTGCAATGTGGACAGGGCAGAAATAGATGAACAGATTATATGCCTGAATTCAGATGTGAATTTCAGGATTATAAACCCAGATGCACAGAATACCTTTTGTGCTGTAATTTCGAGTCTGTTTAAACAGTATATTCATTATACGCAGTCAGAAGTGTTAGGAGGACTATATAAATGATAGATTTTCTGGATATGGACAGCAATAAATTGGTCATTTCAGAGTTTTATGAAAATGATAAGGCTGGCAAATATGAATATTCTACAGTATACCAGAGAGAAAAGGTCTGGAGCGAGGACAAAAAAAGTTTTTTGATAGATTCAATATTAAAAAATTATCCGATACCGCCTGTTTTTTTCCGCATGAAGATTGATCCTGATACAGGAATTACAAAATATGACGTCATTGATGGCAAACAGCGGCTGACAACAATCAGAGATTTTGTAGATGGCAAGATAAACCTTCCAGAGGATTTTGGAGACGATTCGATAGGAAATCCGGAATTAAATGGCGCTTCCTTTGATGACCTGGATAAATTGGATAAATATAAAAAACAGTTTTGGAGATACCGTATTCCGATTATTTTTATTGAAACAGAAGATAATGCACTTATTAAAAATGTATTTGACAGGCTGAACAGGAATGGAGAGCCTTTAGTGGCACAAGAGCTGCGTCACGCACAGTTTAGCGAAACAGCATTTTATAGGCTGATAGAAACACTGGCATCAAGGCATATCTGGAAAAAATATTTTGATGAAGTACTGGAAACAGACAGAATGGAAGATAAGGAATTTACTTCGGAACTGCTGATTCTTATGCTTGAACATAAAATACTGTCTTACACAAAAGAAACGTTAGATGATTATTATAAAAAGTGGGCAAATCTGTCAGTGGAGGAGATAGAAAGTAAATATATTGGTGTCATGAATTATATTTTTGAAATGAAACTGGATTACAGTGGAAGAATGTCGCGTGTGAGCCATTTATATGCTGTCTGGGCAGCTGCAGTGCTGGCTTATGAGCAGCATATCGATGCCAGGCAGTTAGGAGAAATCATCAAGGAATTTTACGGCTCATATTTTTCCAAGAAAAAGTGTGCAGGCTATGAGGCGTATAAAAAAAGCATGAGTTCTTCTACAAAAGAAGCATCCAGCCGCAGAAGGAGAGTACGGGCATTATTAGCTTTTTGCAGCGAGAAAGGAATAAAGATGGACATGAATTTGTAGTGATGTATTGTGTATGCTGTTATAGTCTTGCAATCAGAGCATTGCTTGCGGTTTTATCGATGCTGCTGCATAAAGGATGAAAGACACGGGAACTGGTATTTTGACTTTTGATATATAAAAATGCTGGTGTCTGGTATCAGGATTTCTTTATGCGGCAGCTGTTTTTTGGCTTTCTGACTGCATTGTCATAAAAACGGAAATAGTCCGGGCGGTGCCTTGACTGGGTATATTCAAACATTACGCCGTCGCTGTTGTAAGTATGGCTGCTGACGACGGCCATGCAGTTATAATCCTCAGCATTCAAATCAAGGTATTTTTCATCAATCTGTGTCATTTTTTCTACGGTCATAATCCGTTTGCTGTTTACAATCGTCATATGCAGCGTCTGTTCCAGGTATTCATAAATGGACTGCCCGGCAATTTCTTCTGTCAGGCCGGGCACAGCCTCTTTCAGGAAATAATTATGGTTTAAAATCAACGGCAGGTCATCCAGAAAATGCAGCCGCTGGATATAATAAATTTCAGTTCCGGCAGCAAAGCCTGTATACAGGGACAGCTTTTCGTCCACGGCAAATTCTGTAAATAAGACAACTTTCGTAGACGCAGCACGCCCGTTTCGTACAGCGGACTCCCGGAAGCTCTCAATTTCCCCAATCGTAAAAACAGCCTGGTCGAAGGGCTGGTAAATATTGCGTACCCCTTTTCCCTGCATGGTCTGTACATATCCATCCATAACCAGCTGGCTGACGGCCCGGCGCAGGGTATTGCGGGAGCAGCCGTATGCCTGAACCAGCGTGTTTTCGGATGGCAGCAGTTCCTGATAAGCAAACACATCATGTTCTATTTTCTGTTTTAAATCTTTATAAATCGTTTCATAGATTGTTTTTGGCATATCTGTTCACCTCATCCATTGCCTGATATCCTGCGTGTTCCGTGTTCTGCCTGGTAATCAAGGCTGTACGGATTTTCCATAAATAAACCGGTTGTGTTGTTTCAATTATTATAAAAACAGCATGCCGAAAAGTCAATATCCTGTTTAAACATATTTTCGGAAAAGTGCTTGACATGTTTAAACAAGTGTGATATAAAAGAAGCATCAAACATGTTTAAACAAGTAAAAGCAAGTGGAGGGACGAAAATGGGAAAATATGCACAGGACGCAAAACAGCTGCTGCATCTGGTCGGCGGAAAAGAGAATATTGCAGCAGTTTCGCATTGCATGACCAGAATGCGCTTTGTTCTGGCAGAACCGGGCAAAGCAGATGTAAAAGCCATTGAAGCAATGAAAGCGGTAAAGGGGAGTTTTACACAGTCGGGGCAGTTTCAGGTCATTATCGGCAATACGGTTGCTGATTTTTACAATGACTTTGTAAAAGAGGCCGGGATAGAAGGGGTTTCAAAAGAAGCGGTCAGACAGGCCGCAAAGAAAAACCAGAATGTGCTCCAGCGGATTGTCACAGCACTGGCAGAGATTTTTGCGCCGCTGATTCCGGCAATTATTACAGGCGGCCTGATTCTGGGATTCCGCAACTGCATTGACAGCCTGTATCTGTTTGAAGGCGGAACGATGCTGTGGCCGATGATTGCATTGTCCAATATCGCACAGGGCTCCGCAGTGCTTGGAATGGCCTGGCTGCAGCGGAAAGACCCGCAGGCACAGGAAGTCAACCTTCCGGCATGCATTTCCTGCTACCTTGGTGTTACAGAACCGGCTATTTTTGGTGTCAACTTAAAAAAAGGATTTCCGTTTGTATCTGAAAGAGCTGGTCAGGGATGCGGGCATTCAGGAGCTGGTAACCGTAGGAGAAATGTCTTCCACATCGCTGAAACACTGCATCCGGTATTCGGCACCGGAGGAAAACGAACTTTCGATGTGCTTCCAGTTCCACCATTTGAAGGTGGATTATAAAGACGGGGACAAATGGGGGCTTCAGGCTGCGGACTATCGAAGACTGAAGGAGCTGTTTATGGAATGGCAGCTTGGAATGCAGCAGGCAGACGGCTGGAACGCACTGTTCTGGTGCAACCACGACCAGCCCCGCATTGCCAGCAGGCTGGGGGATGAAGGCATATACTGGAAAGAGTCGGCCAAAATGCTGGCAGGCATGATTCATTTTATGCGCGGACGCCGTATATTTACCAGGGAGAAGAAATCGGAATGCTGAATGCGCATTATGCTTCCATCGGGCAGTATCAGGATGTAGAGAGCCTGAATTACTATCAGATTCTGCGAAATCTTGGCAGGACCGAAAAAGAAGCGCTTGAGATTCTGGCAGCCAGGTCCCGGGACAACAGCAGGACCCCGATGCAGTGGGATGCGGGAGAGTACGGCGGGTTTTCCAATACCCGGCCGTGGATTCCAGTGCCGGACAGGCTGCGCAGCGAAATGACCGTACAGGAGCAGCAGAAAGAAACCGATTCCATTCTCGCATTTTACAAAAAGCTGACTGCCATGCGGAAAAAATATGCGGTCATTGCGCAGGGAGAAATTTCTTTTCTGGAAACAGGGACAGATATGGTGCTGGCATACAAAAGAGTGCTCGGGCCGCAGCAGCTGGCAGTGTTTAGCAATTTGGACAGAAAACAGCACAAAATAAAAGTGCCCGCAGAGTGGAGCGGCTGCCCGGTGCTGCTGTCTAATTATGAAGCAAGAGAACGAATTCCAGAAACAGAAATGCATATCCTGCAGCCGTATGAGTTTCTGGTTCTTGGAATGGGAATCAAATAGCTTTCTGGTGTCTGCCGGATGGAGAAAGGCTTTTTGGAAGCTTTCTTTGTCCGGCATCTGCCTGCTTTCTGCAGCGTGGATATGCACAGGTTCAAGCGGTGTATTTTCATTTGACCAGAAATAGATGACATAAGAGCCTATTTTAAAAATTTGCGGCATTGTCAAAACCTCCGTCCCTGGCCAGCTGTATCATGATATGTGCGATTGACTGGACATATTCATGGAACGAAGCAATTTCATTTTTGGTAAAGCCGCTGATATGTTTCCAGGTATAACCTGGAAGATAGCATTCGGCAGAATGAAAACCACCATGTACGGGTTTTTCAAAATAAACTTTTATAATCTGTCTGAATGATTATACTGGAAAAAACTGGTTATCCTGAAAGTATACATAGCAGCCCTGCTTTGTAAAGTATCATTTGGGAGGACCAGGACAATGAGAGCTTTTTACCGGAAATACCACAATATAATAGAAACCATGCTTCTGCTGTGCATTCTTGCCGGGGGATTTTACTGGAAATACCAGGAATACCGCATGCAGCAGACACAGCAGCAGATTGCGGAAAAGATACTGCGTTTTCATGTGCGTGCCAACAGCAACAGCCGCGCAGACCAGGCGCTGAAGCTGAAAGTACGCGATGCCGTCGGCGCGTATATGCAGCAGCAGTTAGACGGCGTGCAGGATATCAGGGAATGCAGCCTGATTGTACAGGAAAATCTTGCACAGGTCATAAAGACCGCGCAGCAGGCCGTTGCGCAGGAAGGCTATGACTATTCCGTCGATGCCCGGATAGAAACCGTGGCATTTCCACAGAAGACCTACGGAAACTACACATTTCCGGCCGGGGATTACCAGGCGCTGAATGTCATTATCGGAAGCGGAAAAGGACAGAACTGGTGGTGCGTCATGTACCCGAATATGTGTTTTCATGGCAGTGTTTATGAAATCGTGGACGAAGATGCAGAAAAATCATTGCAGCAGGTGCTGTCCGGGGATGAGTATGACGCAGTGCTCAAAAGCGGAAAATACCGGGTGCGGTTTAAATATCTGGATTTTCTGAACAGATTTATAAAGGACTGAATCTTTCCAAAATGGCAGAACCATGTTCAATTTGCGTAACAAAACAGCTTTCTATGGTAAAATGTGCAAAAACATTGTATACTGATAATTAAGAAAAACAAATGAGGAGGTGTCATGAAAAAATTAAAATATACGTTTAAGGCGGAAACACGGTTCAAAATGCTTTTTGTAAAGTATTCAGAACGAATGCTTATTATATGATTACTGCTTCGTCAGAGTTTCGTGAGAAAGAACGGCTTCGTGCGAAAGCAAGGTATGATGAGGCACAGGCATTGTATCATGCAAGAAAGGAAAGAGACATTGAAATTTTACAGCAAAAGCAGGCGGGCTTTCGGGAAAGCGCCGCTTCTTTTAGCGGTCAGCTTTGGAACAGCCTGCCCGGACAGCTGGGATGCGGAAATCGGCATCCTGGAACATGCGATTGCCGGCAGGTTTCCGGAATATGAACTGCGCAGGGCTTTTTCGAGCCGGAAAATCATCCATGCCATACAGGCCCGCCATGGGATTTCTGTCGAACATGTAACGCAGGCACTGGAACGGGCGGTCCGGGACGGATTCCGCCAGGCCGTTATCCAGCCGTTTTATTTTTCGGACGGCTATGAATATGCAGCGCTTCAAAAGGTGCTGCAAAATTACCAGGACAGCTTTGCACAGGCAGTATGCGGCAGCCCGCTGCTGACAAGCGATGCAGACCTGGATGCGGTGGCGCGGGCACTTGTAAAAAGTACGGCAGGTTTCGATGACGGCAAAACAGCTTTCTGTTTTATGGGACATGGAACCTGCCGCACAGCAGACCCGGCATTGCGCACAGGCGGTGAAATATCCCATGAAACAGAAGAAACACCGCATATGGAACGTGAAATCGCTCCAGGTTCCAAAATCGCTCCATACACGATATATGAAAAGCTGCAGGCCTGGCTTACGCAGGAAGGACACGGGCACTGTTATATCGGTACCATGAAAGAAGCACCTTCCCTGCAGGATATGAAACAGAAGCTGCTCAGGCACGGCGG
>CAJTSV010000037.1:4031-8535 GCA_910579075.1 uncultured Eubacterium sp. | reverse complement strand
GGTTATAAGAGAATCGTGCTGCGTCCGCTTCTTATCACAGCCGGATGGCACGTCCGGGAAGACATGGCCGGCGAAAAAGAGCATTCATGGAAAAATATGCTGAAAAAAGAAGGGTACGAGGTAATCTGCCATCTGGAAGGGCTTGGACGGAATCCGGACATTCAAAGGATTTTTGTATCGCATGTGAAGGCAGCCGCTGAGTCATTGCGTATTTTATGAAAACGTTCCCAGAATTTAGCGCCGGAAATTCGAATATTTTAAAGTCCTATACATATTTTTTGCCGTAAATCCGTGAAACAAAATGACTGATATTAGAAAACGTTTTCAGAAAAGGGCAGATTTGATGCATGAATCTGTGATAAAATGCAGATATTGAGTGAAAAGATAATTCCGGCTGGCATCAGGATGAAAAAGCCGGATTTTAAAACGAAAAACTCAGGCGAAAAATAAAAAAGCAATACTGCAACATATGTTATCAGAAATTCAAAATCGGAGGTACGGCATGAATCAAACAGTAAGAAAAATCGTAACCGGCATGCTGCTTGCGGGCATGGCTGCATCGCTTGCGGCGTGCGGCTCCAAAGGAAAAAACGGGGATGCAGCCGAAACGGCACAGGTGCGGATTGCATATTTTCCAAATATCACGCATACCCAGGCGCTGGTTATGAAAAACCAGAAGACGCTGGAAGAAAAATGGGACGGAACATGCGAGGTTACCTGGACGTCCTTTAATGCAGGCCCGGCAGAAATGGAAGCGATTTTTGCGGGGGAAATTGACCTGGGATATATCGGGCCGGTACCGGCGCTGAGTGCAAATGTCAAATCAGGCGGGGATGTGAAAATCATTTCCAATACAACAAATGCGGGCGCTGTTTTGCTGAAAAGAAAAGACGCCGGCATTGAAAGCCTTTCGGACCTTGCGGGAAAGAAAATTGCAGTGCCGCAGATGGGCAATACACAGCATCTGTGCCTTTTAAGCCTTTTATCGGAGGAAGGATTAAAAACCGTGGACGCCGGCGGGGATGTGACCGTCAATGCCAGTTCGAATGCGGATATTTTAAACCTGATGGATAATGGCAGTGTAGATGCCGCGCTTGTACCGGAACCATGGGGAACCACCATCGAAAATACCGGAAATGCACAAGTGCTCTTAAACGACAAAGAAGTCTTTCTGGATGGAAACTATCCGACAGCGGTTGTCGTTGCAAGCACTGATTTTATAGAGGAGCATCCGCAGCTTGTAAAAGAATTTTTGGAAGCACACGAAGAAGCTGCGCTTTATATTAATGAAAACATGGACGAAGCGCGTTCGATTGTCAATGCCGAAATAGAATCTGCGACCGGAAAGGCACTTGAGGAAGAAATCATTCAAAATGCGTTTACAAGAATGACCGTCGATACGCAGCTAAACAAAGATGCCATTATGAAATTTGCCGAAATCAGCAAAGAAGAAGGATTTATCAGTGAAGTGCCGGAGGAAAGCGATGTATTTACAACTGAATTCAATTAGCAAGGTGTTCCGCGAGACGAAAAAAGAAACACTGCAGGACATTTCGCTCGAAGTAGAAAAAGGGGAATTTATCTGTATTGTCGGGCCGTCCGGCTGTGGCAAATCTACCCTGTTAAATCTGGTTGCCGGACTGGATTCCCCGACATCCGGGGAAATCCTGCTGGATGGCAGGGCTGTGACAGGCCCTGGCGCAGACCGCGTCGTAATGTTTCAGGAAGCAGCGCTTTATCCGTGGCTGAATGTGATGGAAAATGTCATGTTCGGACTGGAAGCAGCCGGCCATACAAAGGCAGAGCAAAAATCCATTGCGCAGACCTATTTAAAAATGGTGCAGCTTTGGAATTACCGGGACTATCCGATACACCAGATATCCGGCGGCATGAAGCAGCGTACTGCCCTCGCGCGGGCGCTGGCCTTAGACAGCAAGCTGCTTTTGATGGATGAGCCGTTTTCCGCGCTGGATAAGCAGACAATCAATATCCTGCGTGCCGAGCTGGAAGCAATCTGGGAAAAGACCAAAAAGACGATTTTATATGTTACACACAGCGTGGAAGAAGCCATTTATTTTGCAGACCGTGTCATTGTCATGGCAGAAAATCCGGGACAGATTAAAGAAATCATTCCGATTGGCTTTCCGCGTCCGCGTGATATTGAAGCCCCGGAATTTACGGCACTGCGCAGGGAGATTTTAGACCAGGTCAGCCTGAGTGCCAGAAAGAGTGTGGCAGATGAATTTGACAGTCCGGAGGTTAGCGTATTATGAAGCTTCGTAAAATAGCAGGAAGCATTCTGTTTTTTATTATCTTAATTGCGTTCTGGCAGTTTCTGTATGTAGCAGCAACGGACTGGCTGGAGCTGGCCAAGCCGTATGCCGTTCCAGATCCTGCGGGCGTTGTGGAAAGCACAGGAATGCTTTTGAAAAACGGCACGTTATTTGCAGCAGTTGCAAAAAGCATGCTGCGTGTGCTGATTGGTTTTCTGATTTCGATGGTTATCGGCGTGCTGTTTGGCATCCTGATTATCCAGTCGGAATATTTTGCAAGAAATTTAAAGCCCCTGCTGCTTGGCATCCAGACGCTGCCGAGCATCTGCTGGGTGCCGTTTGCGATTCTCTGGTTCGGATTAAAAGAGAGCGCCATTATATTTGTGGTAGTCATGGGCTCGGTATTCAGCATTTCGCTGGCTGTGGAAAGCGGCATTAAGGAAGTGCCGCCGATTTACATCAAAGCCGCAAAGACGATGGGCGTGACTTCTGGCAGAATGTATACAAAAGTTATTTTTCCGGCAGCGCTGCCGTCCTTCGTTGCAGGCATGAAGCAGGCATGGTCGTTTGCATGGCGCGCGCTGATGTCCGGCGAGGTCATGTCAGCGTCGGTCGGGCTTGGCTACACGCTGATGATGGGACGCGACCTGGCAGATATCAACCAGGTCATGACAGTCATGCTTGTCATTATCCTGATTGGCATTATCATTGACAAAGGGATTTTTTCCAGCATAGAAAACCATATCCTGAAACAGAGGGGATTGAAATAAGCATGCCGTTTTTCGGCGGAAGGGGGATGCGGCCAGTTGTCACTTAAAAAAATCGCACAGATGACAGGGGCATCGGTATCAACCGTTTCCCGCGTGCTGAACAGCCCGGATTACCAGTGCCAGGACAGTGCCATGACCGAGCGCATCCGGCAGGCTGCAAGGGAACTGCATTACGTTCCGGATCAGAATGCAAGGCAGCTGAAAATGGGCGCTGGCAGAAAAGCTGCCGGCGGGCATGGATATGTGATTGATATCTTGCTGGCAAGAGTCCATTCGCTGGAAGAAGACCCTTTTTTTGCAGAAATATACCGCTGTATTGAAACCGAATGTTATAAGCAGGGATGCGTTCCGGGACAGATTCTGCATGTCCCGGATATTTCCATGCTCGGCACAAACAGTGCCAGGGTGCGTTCCGATGCAATTCTGGTGCTTGGCAAATGCCCGCAGGCGCTTGCGGATGTGATTGTGCGCAAATACCGTGCTGCCGCAGCCATTGACCGCAATCCGATGGATTACCAGATGGATGAAATTACATGCAGCGGGGCACAGGCCGCAAAAATGGCCGTGGAATATCTGATGGAGCTTGGACACTGTGCGGTGGCATATGTCGGGGACTGCACGATGGAAGCCAGGTATACGGGCTACTATGAATGCCTGTTAAACCACCGCCTGCCGGTGATTTATGAATATATCGTGCAGACGGCCCAGACAAGGGAAGAAGGGTATGCGGCATTCGGACGGCTGGCTGCCCTGGAAAAGCCGCCGACGGCAGTCTTTTGTGCCAATGACGTGACAGCACTTGGATTTTTGCAGGCAATGAAAGAAGGAAACGGAAGGCGGCACAGGCAGGCATACCGCCCGGCCGTCATTTCCATTGATGATATCGAAGAAGCCGCCAGGTTTGCCCCGATGCTGACAACCATTCAGATACCGAAAGGGGACATGGCGCATTTTGCGGTGCTGTCCTTAATAGACCGCCTGCAGGGCGGGCACCGCGCCTGTGTGCGCATGGAGCTGCCCTGCCATTTGATGGTGCGCGAATCGGCAGGGATGTATCTGCATTAAACTTGCCTGTTTCCGGTTCACAAGCCCTGGTAATTGCGGAACCGGTAATAGGCAAGCCCGGTACAGATGCACCCGGCTGCCAGTGCAATGGCAAACTGTATCAGCTCCTGGCTTCTGGTAAAAGCAAATCCCCACTGCATGGACAGCAGAAACGGCATGGAGCATGCCAGGTATGTGACAGCTTTTGTCAGATGCAGTCCCAGCAGCGGAGCCAGCGTGGCAATCCCGATTCTGGTCCAGGCAAACGGTGCAAAAAAGAGCACGGTGGAAAGAATGACCGCCGCGAATGCATTGCGGTTCAGGGCAGAAACAGCCAGTGTCATGCAGCACAAAAGCACCAGTGATGCCAGTCCCAGCACAAACGCATAGATAAAAAAACCGCCGATGGAATCCGGG
>CAJTSV010000037.1:1439-4021 GCA_910579075.1 uncultured Eubacterium sp. | reverse complement strand
CCCGCCGGAATGCCGATTAAGACAGAAGATGCATCCAGTCCCTGCGTGCCAAATGTGGCAAGGTACAAAATCCATAAGTAACCGGCAGACAGCACGTACAGGACGCAGGTCACAGACAGTGCGGCCAGCATTTTCAAAAAAATGCAGCTTTTTTTTCCGCGGCTGGTGGTCAGGAGAATATCCGCTGTTTTGCAGGAATATTCTTCGGAAAATACCGGTGAAAGCCCGATGATAAACAGTACAAACAGGCCGGCCGCCATAAACGGAACCATTTCCTTTAAGTCATTCCAGCCATAGGTATAGTCAAACCATACGCTTCCGTTCAGGTATGGTTCTGTGTACTGCTTCCAGCTGTCTCCTTCCAGAAAATGGATGTTATCCGGGTCGTTTCCTTCGGTCTGGTTAAAATCCGTCATTTTTTCTGTAATAAACCGGCTGCAGAAATTCCCGGTGAGGATATTCTTTTCGTTATAGTAAGCAAATCCAAAATTCTCATAAATCCGGCGCACGGTTTCCTCTGTCAGAATGCCGGCATACTGCGCTGCCAGCTGCTTGTCTTTTTCCAGTGCTTCCTGTCCGAAATAGGTGTTACCGTCTATGGATGCGCTGTAATGGCCCTGTTCTGTTACGAGCCGCAGTGTCAAAAATGCTGCCAGCACAAACAGCCCGATCCAGATAAGCCTGCGGGATAAAATTTTACATGCTTCTTCCTTCCAGATGTTCCACATGGTCTGATGCCTCCTTAAAATAATATAAATATACATCCTCAAGCCCCGGCTGGACAGCGGTGGCGCCTTTGCAGGGGCAGGTATCGTTTATCAGCCGCAGGTATACGTTTTCCCCGCAGTGGCGCAGATTGCTGACGGCGAACGACGCCTGGATGCGTGCGGCTTGTGCGGGGCTGGCCAGGTATTCCCATACATGCCCTTTGATGCTGTCTGTGATTTCCTGCCTGGTTCCCTGCAAAATCAGCTTCCCCTGCTTCATCAGCAGGATTTTGTCGGAAATAAAATCAACGTCCGAGACAATATGTGTCGACAGAATAATGATTCTGCCTTTGGACAGCGCGCTGATGACATTGCGGAAACGGATGCGCTCCTTCGGGTCCAGGCCGCAGGTCGGTTCATCCAGAATCAGTATGTCCGGGTCGTTTAAAAGAGCCTGCGCGATGCCTAAGCGTCTTAACATTCCGCCGGAAAAGGTCTTGATTTTCTGCCCTGCGGCACGCTGCAGCCCGGCCAGGGCCAGCATTTCAGGGACTCTTAGGGCTGCAAGCTCCTTTGGAATGGCTTTGCAGGCAGCCAGGTATTCCAGATACCGCGTTGCTGTAAAATCCGGATAATACCCGAAATCCTGCGGCAGGTAGCCGAGCATGCAGCGGTACTGGGCATCCAGCGTCTGGATTTCCATGCCATTGCAGCGGATTTCGCCGGATGTCGGCTTTAAAACGCCGCAGAGCATGCGAAGCAGTGTCGTTTTTCCGGCCCCGTTCGCACCCAGAAAGCCATACACGCCGGGATGAAGCTGCAGCGAGATATTATCTACGGCGGTTTTTTGTTTAAATTTTCTGGTTACATTGTTTAAAATTAATTCAGGCATATTTTCTCCCCATTCTCAATATTTCGAAACATATGATAAATTTCAAAAGCAAGCATGAAAAATCCGCCGGCAGAAAGCAGCGCCCACACCGGAACGGCGCCTGCTGCATAGGCCTGCTTCCAGGCTGCCGGAAACAGGGCCAGCAGTCCGCACAGCACGCCGCAGGCAGTCTGCCAGAAGCCGGAAAAAATACTGCGCAGGTGTATCAGCATATGCAGGTAAAAGGCATTCGACCATAAAAAAGGCACAAGCAGGTACAGCAGGAAAGCCAGGAACCCGTTTTCGCAGCGGTTTCCGAAAAATGCGGCCAACAGTGCCAGGGCCGGCAGGTCTGCCACAGCGCCTTCCAGCATCTGGATGCAGACCATGAGTTTTAAATCCAGATAGAATGTTTTTTCCAGCTCGGCCATATTGTGTGAAAACAGCCGTGCCACGCTGCTGATGCAGATATTTCCGGCAAGTGCCGCAAAGACGGAGCATGCTGCCGGCGGAGTGCCGCCGCTTCCCCTGAAATGCCCGGAGAAAAGGATAAGCAGCACCGCTGCTGGAAAAATGGCACCCAGAAGCACCCAGTGGTGCCAGGTCTGGAAGCGGAGCAGGTTCCAGATGCTTTCTGCAAAGGACGGCTGTCTGGCAATCTGCTTTTTGCGCACCTCCTGGCTGATTTGAAACAGGCTCTGCGCCCTGCGGCTTTCATCCGGCGCAAAACGAAGGCTCTCCGGGGGGACGTGATTTCGGATGCTGTGGCAGCGGATGCAGGCATGCCGTCTGCGTTTTTTTGTCTTGCTCGTTTTATGATTCTCCATAAAAATCCTCCTTGCTTAATAGCTGGTGCAGTTTTGCAAGCCCCTGCCGGATCCTTGATTTGACGGCTGCATGCGAGGCTCCGGTCATATGCGCAATTTCACGGTTTTTATAGCCGTAAAAGTGATGCAGCAGCACCGCTTCCCGCTGTATATCCGGCAGCTTTTGCAGCGCCTCTG
>CAJTSV010000037.1:0-1410 GCA_910579075.1 uncultured Eubacterium sp. | reverse complement strand
GGCGCCTGCCAGAGTGTGCGGTGCAGGCCTGTCCGGTTCTTCCTGCAGCACAGGAGCCTGTGATTTTTCGCGGATATAATTTCTGCACAGGTTCATGGCAATGGCCAGCAGGTAGCCTTTTAAATTCTGGTACCGATAATGTTCCACATAACGGATAAAGCGCACAAAAGTCTCCTGGGCCAGGTCGTATGCATCCTCGCGGCTTCCTGCCTGATAGCAGCAGAAATAAAAGATGTCGTCGTAATACTTTTTGGCAATGTCGTTTAAATATTCTTTCTGCCCATGCTGAATCCGCCGTATCAGTTCCCGGTCTTCCAAAACAGGCCCCCCCTTTCGTATGTCTGAACAGTTCCTTACAAACAATATAACCGGATGGGGAGAAAAAAGGAGTTATTTTTTAGCATTTTTACAGCCGGCTTTTTCCTGCGCAGGAACGGGCACCGTTTTTTTCTGGCGGGCAATGGCGCAGACGCGCCGCGCTTTTAAAGCAGCCCGGACAGGCGTTTTCCAGGGAGCAGCTGCTGAAATCCGCCTGTCGCTGAATACCAAAATAGCGCTGTCAGGAATTGCTGCGTCCAATCGTTTTCTTGACAGGAAACGGATTGTGGGTTAAACTTTCCTGAGAAAAAAAGATGGAGGCAGGTCAGGAGATGCTGGAATCAGAAAAAATGAAAGAAATTGTACAGCGCAATCCGTTTTCGCGCTATATCGGCATGGAGATTCTGGAAGGAACGCAGGGATATGTCCGTGCACGCATCCGGTTAGAGCCGCAGCTTGAAAATATTTATGGCATTATGCATGGCGGATGTGCCTATTCACTTGCCGATACTTCGGCAGGAATTGCAGCTGCGTCTTATGGATATAAAGTAACGACGCTGAACGCAGCCTTCAATTATATGCGCCCGGTGGCAGGGACAGAATATCTTTACTGCGAGGCAAAGGTGCAGCGCAGCGGGGCCGGTGTGTCAGTCGTGCGCACGGAGCTTTTGGACGACGCGGGAAAGCTGCTGGCTGACGGAAGCTTCACCTTTTATCATTTGGGCAGAAAAACGGAAAATGAATAAAATGAAAAAAATGAAAAAAGCTGTTGACAAACAGAAAAAAATGGATTATTATATCTCTTGCGTTGCGGCAGCAGCGCAGACAAATCAACACATTTCGTCATTCGGGGCTTATAGCTCAGCCGGTTAGAGCGCACGCCTGATAAGCGTGAGGTCGGTGGTTCGAGTCCACTTAAGCCCACTTGCGAAATCTTTTGACGGGAGAGAGGTTTTTGCATCCGATGCAGAACCAGCCTGGAATGTCAAAAAGAAATTGCAAAAAAAATGAAAAAAAGTGTTGACAGGAAACAAAAAAGATGATATCCTGTAACAGTTGCAGCGAGTCAGCAGACAAAAAATTTTTGAAAAA
>CAJTSV010000036.1 GCA_910579075.1 uncultured Eubacterium sp. | reverse complement strand
CCATACCCGCAAAAAAAACCACGGCCCCTGAAAGTTCTTCTTTCAGACACCGCAGCCTTCAAAACCACCCAATATTTTTTCATCAGCATATCCTATCCACCATCATCCCGGCATACACAGAAGAAATATAAGGACACACAAAATTCTTCACCGAATTCGGATTCTTATACGTCACCAGCATCTTATTCACATAATTCATTGGGTCCAGCGAAGCTTCATCCGCCTTTCTTCCAATTGCATCCTTAAACCGGTTCAGCACATCCAGATTCTGTCCGGCATCCTCCGACACCACCGACTGCGACAGCACAGCGCGGTCGACCGAAATCATACCCATTTTCGACACCGACAGCCCCATAGGATAAAAGTCCGGCGAATACATCTTTGCAATGCTTCCCATATCCCGCAGCAGCTTCTGGTTGGACAGCTTCGTTTCGGAATGATTATCCGCAACCCTGAGAATGGAATTAAACGAATTCACAAGCGACTGGATATCATCTGTAACCGCCTCAGACCCGGGCTTAAATCCGATTTCCACAGGACTGTTCTTAGGCGTCACGCTGTGCAGCTCCACAGAAAAAGCATTATTAATGGTAAACGTGTTGGAATAAGAGCTGTGTTTCTTTCCGTTCAGAAGAAACAATGAATTTTCAGCCTGTGCCGCAACAGCATCAATTCCCAAAAGCTGCATGGCCTGGCGTGATTCCGGGTCATTATCGGACATAATCCGGAACAAAGAGGTTTCATCCGGCCCAAGCCCTGTCTGCCTGGATTCTAACCGGAGTGCGGACATATCCTGCGAACCGTTTAAAACATCTGCCTTGAGGCCGATGTGGGCATTGTTCACAAGCCGCGCAAGCTTATGCAGGACATCTTCGTTCGTATCACCGACGTTAATATTATACTGGAACTCATAAGAGTTCGAGTTCATATTTAAATCGAACGAATAACTGCCTGGCAGAAAATCATATGCATCCTGTTTTAAAAAGCCGCCGATATTTGTCTGCGGGGAAGCAAGCTGCAGGACCTCGATTTCAAAACCTTCACTGGCAGTCAGTGCAGTGCTGTCACCGATATATTCAGCGGTAACCGCGTCAGGATTGCTGGATGTAGCGATTTTTTTATGAAAACCAGCGGCAATTCCTTCGTCTGTTTCGGAAAAGGACGCGACGATATTTTTAATGCTTCTTGCATTCTCCTTAATATCAATTGCAAATTTCTGAACATCCCCGGAAATTTTTACCTTATAAAGAGGAGATTCTTTGTTCAGTAAATTGATTTTGTTGACAGTTTTACGCAGATCTTCTTTCCTATGAGAATCGTAGCGGGATGCCTGTCTTGAGCCGTAGGTTGTTAAATAATAGTCGTAGGCAGAGCCAATTGCAGATGCCATAAAAAAGCCCCTCCTTTCTTCCGTGAAATTACAGTAAAACTGCATGGGCAATTCAAATCCATTTACATATTATACATTCTTTATCGGAAAAAATTGAGGTTTTATTAACATATTATTCAAAAGAAATGTAAATTGTTGCAACAGTTTGGCCAAGGACTTTGCACTTGCTGCAAAGTCCGTAAGAAAGTGTAGATTATGCCAGGGGAATCCAGCCCTTCGCGAAGCGAATTTTCATGGGCTGGATTCCGTAACAGTTAAGCCTTCGGCTGAACTGTTACAAATTGTTCCGTTTTCTGTGAGAAAAAGATTGACGCGGGCGCAGAATCGTGCTATTCTAAGTACGCGATGGAAGTAGGTCTTTTTTTTATGCCTAAAATTAAAAGAATTTTATGGAGGTGGAAGTTGTGCGCACAAGAATTACATTGGCATGTACAGAATGCAAGCAGCGTAATTACAACATGACGAAGGACAAGAAGACTCATCCGGACAGAATGGAAACCAAAAAGTATTGCAGGTTCTGCAGAAAGCATACTTTACACAAGGAAACCAAATAGTTCGGATTGAGCAAAGGAAGTGACAAGTAGATGGGAAAAGAAAAAGAAATAGAAACCCAAAAGTCGGGCTGGGTTACCGGTCTGAAAGCCGAGTTCGCAAAAATTATCTGGCCGACAAAAGAACAGCTTGCCAAAGAGACAACAGCCGTTGTCATAGCGTCAGTCATTTTAGGAGTGATTATTGCTCTGCTGGATTTCGTGATTCAGTATGGTGTTGATTTCCTGGTCGGTTTATAAGGAGGAGCATTGAATGGCAGAAACGAACTGGTATGTAGTCCATACCTATTCCGGTTATGAAAATAAAGTCAAGGCGAACATTGACAAAACAATAGAAAACAGGCATCTTGAGGACCAGATTCTTGAAGTCCGGGTTCCGCTGCAGGATGTGCTGGAACTGAAGAATGGTGCAAAAAAGCAGGTTCAGAAGAAAATGTTTCCGGGATATGTGCTCATTAACATGGTGATGAATGATGACACTTGGTATGTTGTCAGAAATACCAGGGGAGTGACCGGGTTTGTCGGGCCGGGTTCCAAGCCGGTACCGCTTACGGAAGCTGAAATGCGTCCGCTGGGAATCAAATCCGAGGAGCTCATTGTAGATTTTGATGAAGGGGACACGGTGACGGTAACAGGCGGTGTCTGGAAAGATACAATCGGAGTCATTCAGGGCATGAACCATAATAAACAGATTGTGACAATCAATGTCGATTTATTCGGCCGCGAAACGCCGGTTGAAATAAGTTTCGCAGATGTAAAGAAGTTATAGACAAGCTATCATTATGTTTAGGAGGCACACAAAATGGCAAAGAAAGTAGAAGGATATATTAAATTACAGATTCCGGCCGGCAAAGCAACTCCGGCGCCGCCTGTTGGTCCTGCACTTGGCCAGCACGGTGTAAATATCGTGGAATTTACAAAGCAGTTCAATGCAAGGACAGCAGACCAGGGTGACACAATTATCCCGGTTGTCATTACTGTATACGCAGACCGCAGCTTCAGCTTTATTACAAAGACGCCGCCTGCAGCAGTACTGATTAAAAAAGCCTGCAACATTAAGAGCGGTTCCGCAGTTCCGAACAAGGAAAAAGTAGGAACGCTTTCCAAGGCAAAGCTGCAGGAAATTGCAGAACTGAAAATGCCTGATTTAAATGCAGCATCCCTGGAAGCAGCCATGAGCATGATTGCCGGTACTGCAAGAAGCATGGGCGTAGAAGTGGAAAAATAATGCGGCATTTTCGCAGAAATAACCTGATAATTTATAAAGCAGAAAAGTAAAAGACTTAGGCAAATAATTTAAGACAAATTTAATACTTTATCGTGGGAGGGATGGCTCCCGCTATAACCACTAGGAGGTAAAGAAATGAAAAGAAGCAGGAAGTATCAGGAGCTTATCAAGCAGGTAGACAGGACAAAGCAGTATGACCCGTCAGAAGCTCTTTCAATTGCAAAAAAGACAGCTACTTCAAAATTTGATGAAACCATCGAGGTTCATATCCGTACAGGCTGTGACGGGCGCCATGCAGACCAGCAGGTGCGCGGTGCGGTTGTACTGCCGCACGGAACCGGTAAATCCGTAAAAGTGCTTGTATTTGCAAAGGGTGTCAAGCTGGACGAAGCCCAGGCAGCAGGCGCTGATCATGTAGGCGGGGAAGAACTGATTCCGAAGATTCAAAACGATGGCTGGCTGGATTTCGATGTAGTCGTTGCGACTCCTGATATGATGGGCGTTGTAGGCCGTCTGGGCCGCGTGCTCGGGCCAAAGGGCCTGATGCCGAACCCGAAAGCCGGTACCGTAACGATGGACGTAACAAAAGCAATCAATGATATTAAAGCCGGTAAAATAGAGTACAGATTAGATAAAGCTAATATTATCCATGTGCCGATTGGAAAAGCATCCTTTACAGAAGAACAGTTAGCGGACAACTTCCAGAGCCTTATGGACGCAGTTATCAAGGCAAGGCCAAGCGCCGTTAAGGGCCAGTTTATCAGAAGCTGTACAGTAGCTTCCACAATGGGGCCTGGCGTGAAGATTAATACAGGCAGCCTTACAAATTAACTGTTGACAAATAAATCAAGCGATATTATAATGATAACGCATATTGCCGAAGACAGCAGGTGCCGTATGGCGTAACAGGACTGGCCTGCCGAGGAGTTTATCAGATAGCAGTATCTGTTAATGAGATTACGTGCCTCCCTGTCTTTTGACAGGGAGGCTTTCTTTCGAGCAATACAAACAGAATAAATTAAGGAGGTGCTCATTCGTGGCAAAAGTAGAAATCAAGCAGCCAATCGTACAGGAAATTGCTGAAAATGTCAAAGATGCACAGTCTGTCGTTGTTGTAGACTACCGCGGCCTTACCGTTGCGCAGGACACACAGCTCCGTAAAGAGTTAAGAGAAGCTGGCATTACCTATAAGGTATACAAGAATACGCTGATGAATTTCGCATTCAAAGGTACCGAATTCGAAAGCCTGACAGATGTTCTGGAAGGGCCGAATGCCATTGCAATTTCAAAAGACGATGCAACTGCTCCGGCCAGGCTTCTGGCAAAATTTGCCAAGACTGTTCCGGCATTGGAAATCAAGGCAGGCGTTGTAGAAGGCAATTTCTATGATACCGAAGCAATGAAGGATATTTCAAATATTCCGTCCAGGGAAGAACTGCTTGCAAGGCTGTTCGGAAGCTGGCAGTCACCAATTACCAACTTTGCCCGTGTTATCAAGCAGATTGCAGAAAAAGACGGGGAAGCTGCTCCGGCAGAAGCGGCAGAGGCAGAAGCCGCTCCGGCAGAGGCATAAGAGTTTCTGCATGACAGGCAAATCAGATTGCGGCATTTTGCAGCTTCTGGCAGCAGAAAAACCGCAGCATAAACAGAATATTTTTAAATCAGGAGGAAAGAAATCATGACAACAGCTGAGATTATCGAGGCAATCAAAGGCTTAACCGTATTAGAGCTGAATGACTTAGTAAAAGCATGCGAAGAAGAATTCGGTGTTTCCGCAGCAGCAGGCGTTGTAGTTGCAGCAGCAGGCGGCGCAGCAGAAGCAGCAGAAGAAAAGACAGAATTTGATGTAGAGCTGACAGAAGTTGGCCCGAACAAAGTTAAGGTTATCAAAGTGGTTCGTGAAGCTACCGGCCTTGGCTTAAAGGAAGCAAAAGAAGTAGTAGACAATGCTCCGAAGATTGTAAAAGAGCAGGCTGACAAGGCTTCTGCTGATGAACTGAAAGCAAAACTGGAAGCAGAAGGCGCTAAGGTTACATTAAAATAAAAAAATCCAATATGGATAAAAGCATCTGGCAGCAGATGACAGGTATACGAAAAGGGCAGCTCCTGACAGGGGGCTGCTCTTTTTCTGGAATCAGATTGTTGTATTTTCCGTATACTTTTATTATACTGGACTTGTTAAATGTCGGCAGAAATCAAACAGAAAGGCTGGTATGCATGAAACGGATTTTATTAGTGGAAGATGACCTGAGCCTGGTGAACGGATTAACCTTTGCCTTGCAGAAACAGGGGTATATGCTGGATGC
Organism: uncultured Eubacterium sp.; assembly: GCA_910579075.1. GTDB lineage: Bacteria > Bacillota > Clostridia > Lachnospirales > Lachnospiraceae > Eubacterium_J. The sequence goes on along the minus strand of CAJTSV010000036.1, from coordinate 26,074 downwards.
AGCCCGCACCTGCCTGGAAGCAGAGCGAATGTGGGCTGCCGGGACATACAGTCTGGTGATACTGGATGCGGCACTGCCGGATGGCTCCGGGTTTGATATTTGCAGGAAAATGCGCTGCACATCGAAAGTACCAGTTATGTTCCTGACGGCTGCGGATGAAGAAACAGACATTATTATGGGGCTGGATATCGGCGGGGATGATTATATAACAAAGCCGTTTAAGCTGGCGGTACTGATGTCGCGGATAAATGCGCTGCTGCGAAGGAGTGATAATTTCCAGCAGACAGCTGCGGTACTATCTTCAAACGGGATTACAGTCAGCCTTTTAAAAGGTGAGGTTTATAAAAACAATATCAGGATTGAATTAACAGCCGGTGAGTACAAACTGCTCTGCATGTTTCTGGAAAATCCGGACAGGGTGCTTTCGCCGGAGCAGATACTGGACAGGCTGTGGGACTGTGACGGGAACTATATCGATAACAGCAGCGTTACGGTATACATCCGCAGGCTGCGCATGAAAATCGAAGACGACCCGGGCAGCCCGGCCAGGATTATCACAGTACGCCGCATGGGATATAAATGGAATTCTGCCAGCTGAAAAGCAGAAAAATTATTTTTCACGTGGGAATAGGATGCTCTTTTATGAATGTATAACAGATTTAATGCCTGGGGGTGCATGATGAAAATATTTGCAGATAGAAACAATAGATTCTTATTTCAGGCAATTGTTTTATATATGCTGCTGTTTGCCGGGATATCTGCACTGCTTATCAGGTCTGGCACGCATCATGCGGCTATTTATATGCTGGCGTCTTTCCCGGTTTTTGCGGCAGCGGTTCTGGCTGCCTTCTGGCGGTATTTGAAACAGCAGAATCAAATACTGGAACAGGCAGCCGCGCAGATGGCAGCGTATCTGTCCGGTGACCAGACAGCGCGCATAGACTGTGAGGAGGAAGGCCAGCTGTACAGGCTGTTTCACGAAATGAATTCCCTTGCAGCCGTATTAAACGCCCACGCAGACAGTGAACGAAAGTCAAAACAGTTTTTAAAGCATACAATCTCCGATATTTCCCACCAGCTGAAAACACCGCTTGCGGCTTTAAATATTTATAACGGGCTCTTGCTGGATGAAGCGCAGGAGCTGCCGCAGATACAGGAATTTGTGCGGCTTAGTGAACAGGAGCTGGACCGGATTGAAACGCTTGTACAGAATCTTTTAAAACTGGCGAAGCTGGACGCCGGTGCGGCTGTGTTTGAAAAAACACCGGAAAATGTTGCAGATATGATGAAAGAGACAGAAATGCATTTTGCATACCGGGCCAGACAGGAGCAGAAAGAAATTTTCCTGTCCGGTGATGACAGTGTGCTGCTTTTGTGTGACCGCAGCTGGATGATGGAAGCGGTGGACAATCTGGTCAAAAACGCACTCGACCATACAGAACCGGGCGGATTTGTCCGCATATCGTGGAAACAGTCTGCATTTGCGGTCCAAATTGCCATCGGGGATAATGGGAGCGGCATTCATCCGGAAGATTTGTTTCATATTTTCAAGCGCTTTTACCGGAGCCGTTTTTCACAGGACACCCAGGGCATCGGGCTGGGCCTGCCGCTTGCAAAAATGATTGTGGAAGCGCATAACGGCACCATAGAAGCAGACAGCCGCCTGGGAAAGGGGACGGTTTTTACCCTCAGTTTCTTAAATTCTTCAAAATTGTAATCTTACAGTAAGCATATGGCAGGAAAACATTGCATTTACTGGAAGTTCATTCAGTTTCCAAAACCTTTGGCAGCGGCGTGGCCGCGGTGCGTGCTTTGAAAAATGTCAGCTTTTCCGTGCCGAAGGGTGAGTATGTGGCAGTTGTCGGGGAATCCGGGTCTGGCAAAAGCACGCTGCTGAATATGATAGGAGCGCTGGACACGCCGGACTGCGGCAAAGTATTTATCGGTGGCAGGGATATATATTCTATGGAAGAAAGCAGGCTTACCGTATTCCGCCGCCGGAATATCGGGTTTATATTTCAGGCGTTTCATTTGATTCCGGAGCTGACCGTGGAACAGAATATGATGTTCCCTGTGCTGCTGGATTACCAGAAGCCGGATAAGCGGCATTTCATACTGAACCTGAAAGAGCGCCGCAGCCTCTGAATCCAGCCCATGAAAATTCGTTTCGCAAAAGGCTGGATTCACCCCCGGCATAATTTACACTTTCTTACGGACTTTGCAGCAAGTGCAAAGTCCCTGGCTGAACGGCTGCTTTTATCCTGCAAATTTCTGGAAAATCTTCTTGACGGACGACAAACCCTTGTGCTATCATATAGATTGCACCTATTGTGCGAATTAGCTTTTTTGCGCTTTTTTACGGACATACAACATCTGGTAGCAAAGCCGCATCAAACAGCTAAATGTGCTTTTTTGTTAAAAATAAAGAACGAGAGGTGAAACGTCATATGGAGAAGAACAGAATACGTCCGGTAAATACTGGCAGAAGCATACGTATGAGTTACTCGAGACAAAAAGAGGTTCTGGAAATGCCGAACCTGATTGAAGTCCAAAAAGACTCCTATCAGTGGTTTCTCAAAGAGGGCTTAAAAGAAGTGTTTGCAGACATCTCTCCGATTTCAGATTACAGCGGACATCTGAGTCTGGATTTTGTTGACTTTACATTGTGCGAGGATGACGTAAAATACACAATCCCGGAATGTAAAGAAAGAGATGCGACTTATGCGGCTCCTCTGAAAGTAAAAGTCAGACTGTATAATAAAGAAAATGGCGAAATCAACGACCATGAAATTTTCATGGGAGACCTGCCGCTGATGACCGAGACGGGCACGTTTGTCATAAATGGCGCAGAACGTGTTATTGTAAGCCAGTTAGTGCGTTCGCCGGGTATTTACTATGCAGTTTCCCATGATAAAGTCGGTAAGACTTTATACACCTGTACCGTAATTCCAAACCGTGGCGCATGGCTGGAATATGAAACAGACTCCAATGACGTTTTTTATGTTCGTGTAGACCGGACAAGGAAGGTCCCGATTACTGTACTCGTTCGTGCGCTTGGTGTAGGGACGAACCAGGAAATTATAGATTTGTTTGGCGAGGAGCCAAAGATTGTTGCAAGCTTCGGCAAGGATGTGGCGACGAATTATGAGCAGGGCCTGCTGGAGCTTTATAAAAAAATCCGCCCGGGCGAGCCGCTGACGGTAGACAGTGCGGAAAGCCTGATTACGGCAATGTTTTTTGACCCGAGAAGATATGACCTTGCAAAGGTTGGGCGTTATAAATTTAATAAGAAGCTTCACTTTAAAAACCGCTTAAAAGGACAGGTGCTTGCAGAAGCGCTGTCGTTCCCGGACCCGGAAACCGGAGAAGTCATAGAGCTGCAGCCGGGCACGGAGCTTTCCCGTGAAGCAGCTGAAAAAATCCAGAATGCAGCAGTGCCGTTTGTCTGGATTCAGACCGAGGAGCGCAACGTAAAGGTGCTCTCGTCGATGATGGTTGACCTGCGTGCCTGGTGTCCGGAAATCGACCCGGAAGAAGCAGGCATCCGTGAGCTGGTTTATTATCCGGCCCTGAAAAAGCTGCTGGAAGAAAACGAAGGGGCAGATGCAGACGAGTTAAAACTGCTTATCCGCAAAAATGCTGCGCTTTTGATTCCGAAGCATATTACAAAGGAAGATATATTTGCATCCATTAATTATAACATGCATTTAGAGTGGGGCATCGGCAATGATGACGATATTGACCACCTGGGAAACCGCCGCATCCGTGCGGTCGGTGAGCTGCTGCAAAACCAGTACCGCATTGGCTTGTCCAGGCTGGAGAGGGTTGTGCGCGAGCGCATGACCACGCAGGATTTGGAAGGGATTTCCCCGCAGAGCCTGATTAATATCAAGCCGGTGACCGCGGCGGTCAAGGAGTTTTTTGGTTCTTCCCAGCTGTCGCAGTTTATGGATCAGAATAACCCGCTTGGCGAGCTGACGCATAAAAGGCGTCTGTCTGCACTGGGGCCTGGCGGTCTTTCGAGGGACCGTGCCGGATTCGAGGTACGTGACGTGCATTATTCCCATTATGGAAGAATGTGCCCGATAGAGACACCCGAAGGCCCGAACATCGGCCTGATTAACTCGCTGGCCTGTTATGCAAGAATCAATGAGTATGGCTTTGTAGAAGCGCCATACCGTAAAATCGATAAAACTGACCCGAAAAATCCAAGGGTCACCGAAGAAGTCGTTTACATGACGGCAGATGAAGAAGACAATTACCATGTAGCCCAGGCGAATGAAAAGCTGGATGAAAACGGGCATTTTGTGCGTAATTCCGTATCAGGCCGTTATCTGGAGGAAACACAGGAATACGATAAGACGATGTTTGATTATATGGACGTATCTCCGAAAATGGTGTTTTCTGTTGCAACGGCTTTAATTCCGTTTCTGCAAAACGATGATGCAAACCGCGCGCTGATGGGTTCCAATATGCAGCGCCAGGCCGTGCCGCTTCTGACAACCGAAGCGCCGGTTGTAGGTACCGGCATGGAGCCGAAAGCTGCGGTAGACTCCGGCGTGTGCGTGCTTGCAAAAAAGCCGGGCGTGGTAGAAAGCTCGGTATCAAATGAAATTAAAATCAGGAATGACGATGGGACGCTCAGTACCTACCGTCTTTCCAAGTTTACGCGAAGCAACCAGAGCAACTGCTATAACCAGAGGCCGGTTGTATTTAAGGGAGAGCATGTAGAGGCAAATGAAGTCATTGCAGACGGCCCTTCGACATCCCAGGGCGAGCTGGCGCTTGGCAAAAATCCGCTGATTGGATTTATGACCTGGGAAGGCTATAACTATGAAGACGCCGTATTGTTAAGCGAGCGTCTGGTACAGGATGATGTATATACGTCCATTCATATCGAGGAATACGAAGCAGAAGCGCGTGACACAAAGCTCGGGCCGGAAGAAATTACAAGGGACGTGCCGGGTGTCGGCGACGATGCACTCAAAGACCTGGATGAACGCGGCATTATCCGCATCGGTGCGGAAGTGCGTGCCGGGGATATTCTGGTCGGCAAGGTAACGCCGAAAGGGGAGACCGAGCTGACCGCAGAAGAACGCCTGCTGCGGGCGATTTTTGGCGAAAAAGCAAGGGAAGTACGCGATACTTCCTTAAAAGTGCCGCATGGCGAATACGGAATCGTGGTAGATGCCAAAGTATTTACCAGGGATAACGGCGATGAGCTGTCTCCGGGCGTCAACCAGGCTGTGCGCATTTATATTGCACAGAAACGTAAAATTTCAGTCGGGGATAAAATGGCCGGACGTCATGGAAACAAGGGTGTGGTTTCGCGCGTGCTTCCGGTTGAGGATATGCCGTTTCTGCCAAACGGGCGGCCGCTGGATATCGTGCTGAATCCGCTGGGCGTGCCTTCCCGCATGAATATCGGGCAGGTTTTGGAAATTCATTTAAGCCTCGCTGCAAAAGCGCTTGGCTTTAATATAGAGACACCGGTGTTTGACGGCGCGCGTGAAGTGGATATCCAGGACACGCTGGAGCTGGCAAATGACTATGTCAATCTGGAATGGGAAGAATTTGAAGCAAAATATCAGGAACAGCTGCGCCCGGATGTCATGCAGTACCTGTCAGACCACCGGGACCACCGGGAACTCTGGAAGGATGTTCCGATTTCAAGGGATGGAAAAGTCAGGCTGCGTGACGGGCGTACCGGGGAATATTTTGACTCGCCGGTAACCATCGGGCACATGCATTACCTGAAGCTGCATCACCTGGTAGACGATAAGATTCATGCGCGTTCGACCGGCCCGTATTCCCTCGTAACACAGCAGCCATTGGGCGGCAAGGCCCAGTTCGGCGGGCAGCGTTTTGGGGAAATGGAAGTATGGGCGCTGGAAGCATATGGCGCTTCTTACACGCTGCAGGAAATCCTGACGGTCAAATCCGATGACGTTGTCGGGCGTGTCAAGACCTATGAAGCGATTATCAAAGGGGAAAATATCCCGGAACCTGGCATTCCGGAGTCCTTTAAGGTGCTTTTAAAGGAGCTGCAGTCACTGGCGCTGGATGTGCGCGTGCTGGATGAATACCGCAATGAAGTGCAGTTAATGGAAACGAGCGAATATGGTAATACGGATTTGAATTCCATTATTTCGGGAGACAAGGATTTTGCGTTTGAAAGCAATGAATCGTTTAGCAAAATGGGATTTTCCAAGAAGGAATTTGACGCTGAGAGTGAGGAGCTTGTCGACGCAGAAGACGATGAGCTGGAAGAAGATGAAGACGATTCTATTTTTGTAGATGACTTTGATGAAGACGGTTCAGATATTTCAGATATGGAATAGAAGGGAGTGCCATATATGTCAGAAGTTATGAACGAAGAAACCAATCAGCCAATTCAGTTTGATGCGATTCAGATTGGTCTGGCCTCGCCGGAAAAAATCAGGGAATGGTCGAAGGGGGAAGTAAAAAAACCGGAGACGATTAATTACCGGACGCTGAAACCGGAAAAAGACGGGCTTTACTGCGAGAAGATTTTCGGGCCGAGCAAAGACTGGGAATGCCACTGCGGCAAGTATAAAAAAATCCGTTATAAAGGTGTTGTCTGTGACCGCTGCGGCGTGGAAATTACAAAAGCAAGCGTCCGCAGGGAGCGCATGGGGCATATTGAGCTGGCAGCGCCTGTTTCCCATATCTGGTATTTTAAAGGTATTCCAAGCCGCATGGGCCTGATTCTGGATTTATCGCCAAGGACACTGGAAAAAGTACTGTATTTTGCTTCTTATATTGTACTGGATCCGGGGACGACCGAGTTAAGCTACAAGCAGGTGCTTTCGGAAAATGAATATCAGGAAGCAAGGGAAAAATATGGCAGCGCGTTCCGTGTCGGCATGGGCGCTGAGTCTGTTCTGGAGCTTTTGCAGGCCATTGACCTGGAAAAGGATTCTGCTTCCTTAAAGGCAGCATTAAAAGATGCGACCGGGCAGAAGCGTGCAAGGATTATCAAACGGTTAGAAGTTGTAGATGCATTTTATGAATCAGGAAACAAGCCGGAATGGATGATTATGACGGTCATTCCGGTACTGCCGCCAGACTTGCGCCCGATGGTGCAGCTGGACGGCGGGCGTTTTGCGACCTCTGACCTGAATGATTTATATAGAAGGATTATCAACCGCAATAACCGGCTGCGCAGGCTGTTGGAGCTGGGTGCACCGGATATTATTGTCCGCAATGAAAAGAGGATGCTGCAGGAAGCAGTAGATGCCCTGATTGATAACGGCAGGCGCGGGCGTCCGGTTACAGGGCCTGGCAACCGTGCGCTGAAATCCTTATCCGATATGTTAAAGGGCAAGGGCGGGCGTTTCCGCCAGAACCTGTTAGGAAAGCGTGTCGATTATTCCGGCCGTTCCGTTATTGTCGTAGGGCCGGAGCTGAAAATTTACCAGTGCGGCCTTCCGAAAGAAATGGCTATCGAGCTGTTTAAGCCGTTTGTTATGAAAGAGCTTGTATCAAACGGCACGGCGCACAATATCAAGAGTGCGAAAAAAATGGTAGAGCGCTTGCAGACAGAAGTATGGGACGTTCTGGAAGAAGTTATCAAAGAGCATCCGGTTATGTTAAACCGTGCGCCTACCCTGCACCGTCTCGGCATTCAGGCGTTTGAGCCGATTCTGGTAGAAGGCAAGGCTATCAAGCTGCATCCGCTTGTATGTACGGCTTACAATGCAGACTTTGACGGCGACCAGATGGCAGCGCATCTTCCGTTATCACAGGAAGCGCAGGCGGAATGCCGCTTTATGCTGCTGTCTCCGAATAACCTGTTAAAGCCGTCCGACGGCGGGCCGGTGGCAGTTCCTTCCCAGGATATGGTGCTTGGCATTTATTATCTGACACAGGAACGCCCGGGCTCGTTAGGCGAGGGGGCTTATTATAAAAATATAAACGAAGCTATTTTAGCATATGAAAACCAGGCGTGCACGCTGCACAGCCGCGTTCATGTGCGTGTCAGCAAGCACATGCCGGACGGCACTGTAAAATCCGGCACGATTGAATCCACGCTGGGCAGGTTTTTATTTAACGAAATCATTCCGCAGGACCTGGGATTTGTAGACCGCAGCATTCCGGAAAACGAGCTGCTGCTGGAAGTCGATTTCCATGTAGCTAAAAAGCAGTTAAAACAGATTCTGGAAAAAGTTATCAACGTGCATGGCGCGACACGCACGGCAGAGGTGCTGGACGATATTAAGTCCATGGGCTATAAATATTCGACCAGGGCTGCGATGACCGTGTCTATTTCGGACATGACCGTGCCGCCGCAGAAGCCGGAGCTGATTAACGATGCGCAGAATACGGTTGACCGGATTACAAAGCAGTATAAGCGCGGTCTGATTACCGAAGAAGAACGCTATAAAGAAGTTGTTGAAGTATGGAAAGAGACAGACGACGAGCTGACAAAAGCGCTGCTGTCCGGCTTGGATAAATATAACAATATTTTCATGATGGCAGATTCCGGTGCCCGCGGTTCGGATAAACAGATTAAACAGCTGGCGGGCATGCGCGGCCTGATGGCTGATACAACCGGACGGACAATCGAGATGCCGATTAAGTCAAACTTCCGTGAGGGGCTTGACGTACTCGAATATTTCATGTCTGCCCACGGAGCCAGAAAAGGAATGTCCGATACGGCGCTGCGTACCGCGGATTCCGGTTACCTGACCAGGCGTCTGGTAGACGTCTCGCAGGAGCTGATTGTACTGGAATCAGACTGTAATGAAGGAAAAGACCGCGAGATTCCGGGCATGGTCGTATCTGCATTTATGGATGGCAAGGAAGAAATCGAGAGCCTGCAGGAACGCCTTACGGGACGGTTCTCATGCGAAACTGTTTATGACAGGGAAGGCAATGTGCTTGTAAAAGCAAACCATATGATTACGCCAAGGCGCGCGGCAAAAATTATGAGCGCTGGCGTGGATGCACATGGCGAGCCGATTACAAAGCTGAAAATCCGTACCATTCTGACCTGCCGCTCGCATATGGGGGTCTGCGCAAAATGCTATGGTACCAACATGGCAACCGGGCAGTCCGTGCAGGTAGGCGAAGCAATCGGTATTATTGCGGCGCAGTCTATCGGCGAGCCGGGTACACAGCTGACGATGCGTACCTTCCACTCGGGCGGCGTTGCCGGGGACGACATTACACAGGGTCTTCCCCGTGTCGAGGAGCTTTTTGAGGCAAGAAAGCCGAAAGGACTTGCAATTATTACGGAATTTGGCGGCGTTGCCACGATTAAGGACACGAAGAAAAAACGTGAGATTATTGTAACAAACCAGGATTCGGGCGAAACGAAAACGTACCTGATTCCATACGGCTCACGCATCAAGGTTATGGACGGGGCTGTGCTGGAAGCCGGCGACGAATTAACAGAAGGTTCTGTGAATCCGCATGATATCTTGAAGATTAAAGGCGTGCGGGCCGTTCAGGATTACCTGCTGCGCGAGGTGCAGCGTGTTTACCGCCTGCAGGGTGTGGAAATCAATGATAAGCATATTGAAGTGATTGTACGCCAGATGCTGAAGAAAATCCGCATTGAAAATAACGGGGATTCTGAGTTCCTGCCAGGCACGCTGGTGGATAACCTGGACTTTGAAGATGCAAACGAGAGGCTGGAAAAAGAAGGAATGGAGCTGGCTGAGGGCGCACAGGTGCTGCTGGGTATTACAAAAGCATCCCTGGCTACCAATTCGTTCCTGTCGGCAGCATCGTTCCAGGAAACAACGAAGGTTCTGACAGAAGCTGCGATTAAAGGAAAAATTGACCCGCTTATCGGCCTGAAAGAAAATGTCATTATCGGAAAGCTGATTCCGGCTGGTACCGGCATGAAGCGCTACCGCAGCATACGGCTGGATTCGGATATCAACGAACAGGAAGTGCTGTTCGGGGAAGAAGATTTTGCTGAGTTTGACGAAGGGGCAGGCTCCCCGAAGGACGCGGCAGTGAGCAGTACGGCGCTGTTTGCGATGGATGATGACGATGAAGACGAGGAACTGTTCGAGGAAGAACAGGCAGACGGGGATTTTCTGGAAGGAACTGACGGGGAGGAAGATATGGCCCTGGATGATGCGGCGTTTGACGGAATAGGGGATGCCGGGGAAGCAGAAGAAGGAAAGTTTGCGTTTATGGAGTAGGCGCTGGAACCGGGCCCGGGCTGTGGCTGGCGGGATGCTGGAACCAGGCTGCTGTCTGGCAGTTATAATATAATATTTTGCGGCGGTTTTGAAATAACAGATTTCAGGCCGCCGTTTTTTATTCTGTTACGTGAAAAAGAAAAATTCCCTCCGAATGGTATTTATTTCTAAAATCGGGGTAAAATAACCATGAAACAGTGCAATATGCTGAAAATGTGCTGAAATAGGGAAATCTTCCTTGACATTCTAAAAAACTCTATATATAATATTCTAGCGTGTGATAATATTGCACACATCCTATAAAATGCAGGAGGTGAAAATAATGCCAACATTTAACCAGTTAGTAAGAAAAGGAAGAAAGACAGCTGCAAAGAAGTCTACAGCACCAGCCCTTCAGAAAGGATGGAACTCTTTACAGAAGAAAGCTACCGATACATCTTCTCCACAGAAGCGCGGTGTCTGCACTGCTGTTAAGACAGCAACTCCTAAGAAACCTAACTCAGCGCTTCGAAAGATTGCCAGGGTGCGTCTTTCTAACGGAATTGAAGTAACAAGCTACATTCCGGGTGAAGGCCATAACTTACAGGAGCATAGTGTTGTTCTTATCCGTGGCGGCAGAGTAAAGGATTTACCTGGTACAAGATACCACATCATCAGAGGTACGCTTGATACGGCAGGTGTTGCTAACAGGCGCCAGGCCCGTTCCAAATACGGTGCCAAGAGGCCGAAGGAAGCTAAGAAATAAGATTTTATTTCTGGCGGAGCAATTGCTTATATGTATCAGGACGCGCCTGTGGCGCAGCAGCGCGCAGGCAGAGGTTAGTGTTGGAATTATTTGATGCCGGGACAGCCGGAAACGGCAGCCCGGCGGCCTATTTTGATATAAATATTTCCGCACGAACACAACATGTGAGTACCATTGAATTAATCGAATTAGGAAGCCTGCCCGGATAAATTCCTGGCAGCAGAAAATGATTAAGGAGGGAAGTATCGTGCCACGTAAAGGACATACTCAGAAAAGAGAAGTATTAGCGGACCCGATTTACAACAATACAGTTGTTACGAAGCTGATTAATAACATCATGCTGGATGGCAAGAAGGGTATTGCGCAGAAAATTGTATACCACGCATTTGAGCGGGTTGCAGAAAAAACAGACAGGCCTGCCCTGGAGGTTTTTGAAGATGCAATGAATAACATTATGCCGGTTCTGGAGGTAAAGGCAAGGCGTATCGGCGGTGCCACCTATCAGGTGCCGATTGAAGTAAGGCCGGACCGCCGCCAGGCACTGGCGCTTCGCTGGATGACCATGTTTTCCCGCAAAAGGTCTGAGAAAACAATGGAAGAAAGACTGGCGAACGAAATTATGGATGCTGCCAATAATACAGGCGCGTCTGTAAAGCGTAAAGAAGATATGCACAAGATGGCAGAAGCAAACAAAGCATTTGCCCACTACAGATTCTAGTGCATTTTGCATTATAATTAGGAGGAAAAAATCTTGGCTGGGAGAGAATATCCATTAGAGAGAACCAGAAATATTGGTATCATGGCTCATATCGATGCTGGCAAGACTACGCTGACGGAGCGTATTTTGTACTATACCGGTATTAACTATAAGATTGGTGATACTCACGAAGGCACTGCTACGATGGACTGGATGGAGCAGGAGCAGGAAAGGGGCATCACGATTACTTCAGCCGCTACAACCTGTCACTGGACTTTGGAAGACCACACAAAAGTAAAGCCAGGTGCATTAGAGCACCGTATCAATATTATTGATACACCGGGACACGTTGATTTCACAGTTGAAGTTGAGCGTTCGCTCCGTGTACTGGACGGCGCTGTCGGCGTCTTCTGTGCAAAGGGTGGTGTTGAGCCGCAGTCAGAAAATGTATGGCGCCAGGCAGATACCTACAATGTACCGAGAATGGCTTTCATTAATAAAATGGACATTCTGGGTGCGAATTTCTACGGTGCTGTCGACCAGATTCGTACAAGGCTTGGCAAAAACGCAATTATTTTACAGATTCCAATCGGCAAGGAAGATGAGTTCAAGGGAATTATCGACCTGTTCGAGATGGAAGCATATATTTACAACGACGATAAGGGCGACGATATTTCTGTTACCGCAATTCCGGATGACATGAAAGACGACGCAGAATTATATCATACAGAGCTGATTGAAAAAATCTGCGAATTAGATGATGATTTAATGATGCAGTATCTGGAAGGCGAGGAACCGTCCATAGAAGATTTAAAGAAGGTTCTGCGCAAGGCTACTTGCGAGTGTGCCGCAATTCCTGTATGCTGCGGTTCTGCTTACCGCAACAAGGGTGTTCAGAAGCTGCTGGATGCAGTGCTGGAATTTATGCCTGCACCGACAGATGTAGAAGCAATCAAGGGCGTTGATTTAGATGGCAATGAAGTAGAACGGCATTCATCCGATGACGAACCGTTCTCTGCACTGGCGTTCAAAATCATGACGGATCCGTTCGTAGGAAAGCTGGCATTTATCCGTGTGTACTCCGGTGTGCTGAAATCCGGTTCCTACGTGCTGAATGCGACAAAAGATAAAAAAGAACGTGTCGGCCGTCTTCTGCAGATGCATGCAAATAAGAGGGCTGAACTGGAAAGAGTTTATTCCGGGGATATTGCAGCAGCTGTTGGATTTAAGCTTACAACAACAGGTGATACGATTTGTGATGACCAGCATCCGGTAATTCTGGAGTCTATGGAATTCCCTGAACCAGTTATTGAGCTTGCAATTGAGCCTAAGACAAAAGCAGGCCAGGGCAAGATGGGTGAAGCGCTTGCAAAGCTGGCAGAAGAAGATCCGACCTTCCGTGCGCATACAAACGCAGAAACAGGCCAGACCATCATTGCCGGCATGGGCGAGCTGCATCTGGAAATTATCGTAGACCGCCTGCTGCGCGAGTTCAAGGTAGAGGCAAATGTAGGCGCTCCTCAGGTTGCTTACAAGGAGACCTTTACAAAGCCGGTTGATCAGGAATACAAATATGCTAAACAGTCCGGCGGACGCGGACAGTATGGACACTGTAAAGTTAAGTTCGAGCCGATGGACGCAAACGGCGAAGAATTATTCAAGTTTGAATCCGCGGTTGTCGGCGGTGCGATTCCGAAGGAATATATCCCGGCAGTCGGTGAAGGTATCGAAGAAGCTTCCAAGGCAGGTGTTCTTGCAGGATTCCCGGTACTGGGTATCAAGGCTACTGTATACGATGGTTCTTACCATGAAGTCGATTCATCCGAAATGGCATTCCATATCGCAGGTTCCATGTGCTTCAAGGAAGCAATGGCAAAAGCAGGCCCGGCTATTTTAGAGCCGATTATGAAGGTGGAAGTAACCATGCCGGAAGAATACATGGGAGATGTTATCGGTGACCTGAACTCCAGGCGCGGACGCATTGAAGGCATGGATGACCTTGGCGGCGGCAAGATTGTACGTGCATTTGTACCGCTGGCTGAAATGTTCGGTTATTCCACAGATTTACGTTCCAGGACACAGGGACGCGGAAACTATTCCATGTTCTTTGAAAAATATGAACAGGTTCCGAAGTCCGTTCAGGAAAAAATTATTACTGCCCAGGCAAAATAGGAATCGGTGTATAAATTTCGGCATGAAATATCAGGAATTACTTGAAAAATAAGGAAATTTCGAATATAATACGAGATAGTGAATCATAAAAACCAATCAGGTATCAAATTTTTAAGGAGGACGTTTCAACATGGCTAAGGCTAAATTTGAAAGAACAAAACCACATTGTAATATCGGTACCATCGGTCACGTAGACCATGGCAAAACAACTTTAACAGCAGCTATCACAAAGGTACTTTCTGAAAGAGTAGCTGGTAATGCAGCTGTAGATTTTGCTAATATCGATAAAGCTCCAGAAGAAAGAGAAAGAGGTATCACAATCTCTACAGCTCACGTTGAGTATGAAACAGCAAACAGGCATTATGCACACGTTGACTGTCCTGGACATGCTGACTATGTAAAGAACATGATAACCGGTGCAGCTCAGATGGATGGCGCTATCCTTGTAGTAGCTGCTACAGACGGTGTTATGGCTCAGACAAAAGAGCATATTTTATTATCCCGTCAGGTAGGCGTTCCTTACATCGTTGTATTCATGAACAAATGTGACATGGTAGACGATGAAGAATTATTAGAGTTAGTAGAAATGGAAATCACAGAACAGCTGGAAGAATATGAATTCGAAGGCTGCCCGATTATCAAAGGCTCCGCTTTAAAGGCTCTGGAAGATCCGAAGGGCGAATGGGGCGATAAGATTATGGAATTAATGGACACGGTAGACAGCTATATTCCGAATCCGCAGCGTGATACTGACAAGCCGTTCTTAATGCCGGTCGAAGACGTATTCACAATTACAGGCCGTGGTACGGTTGCTACCGGCAGGGTTGAAAGAGGTACACTGCACCTGAATGACGAACTGGAAATCCTTGGTATCAAGGAAGATACACAGAAGACAGTTGTAACTGGTATCGAAATGTTCCGTAAACAGCTGGATGAAGCTATGGCTGGTGATAACATCGGCGCACTGCTTCGTGGTGTAAACCGTGACCAGATTGAAAGAGGCCAGGTTCTGGCTAAACCGGGTTCTGTAACATGCCACCGCAAATTTACAGCTCAGGTTTACGTTCTGACAAAAGATGAAGGCGGCCGTCATACTCCGTTCTTCAACAACTATCGTCCGCAGTTCTATTTCAGAACAACCGACGTAACAGGTGTCTGCGCTTTACCAAGCGGTACAGAAATGTGCATGCCTGGCGATAACATCGAAATGACAATTGAACTGATTCATTCTGTAGCTATGGAGCAGGGTCTTACATTCGCTATTCGTGAGGGTGGCAGAACTGTTGGGTCTGGCAGGGTTGCTACAATCGTAGAGTAATCTTTAGATTAGAGCTGAATCATAAAATAAGTACCGCAATCCTTTGGGAAACAAGGGGTTGCGGTTTCTTAATGTCTGAAAATAATAGCGAACAAAAGGAAAAGCCACTTGCCGGAATTTATAGGGATGAATCAGTTATACAATCTAAAAAGGAACAAATAGCACTATATTCAGATATAAACGTGTTAAGGTTTCAGCATAGAAATAAGTTTATTTTTTTAAGAAATGTTATTTCAGCATTAAGGGAAGAATTTAATCCTGTTTCACCTGAAAGAATTGGAGAAAGTATAGATGATTTGCTTGATGTGACGTTGAAATATGAAAAGTATTTTAAAAAGCAGAATGATGTGTTGAATCCAATTTTATTTAGTGGATTGCTTTTGTATCAGTTATTGACATTAGCTCCATATGAACAAGATAATATTATGTATTCATCTTATGCGGTGGAAAAGTACATGCAAAAATTAAAAGTATTGCCAGAAGTTTCACTTCCGTTTGCAAAGCTAATCCAGAATAACATAAATGAATGTGAGGATCGTATGGCAGAGGTAAGATGGTCGTGCAATATAAGTCCGTGGCTGACTTTTTATTTAAACATAATGGATAAGGCGTTGGAAGCAATATGTAGATTTATTGAGGAACAACATAAGGATATGGCAACAAGTATAAATGCAGTAAACAGAGTAAAAAATATTTCTCCTAATATGAGAAACAGAATGATAATGGAATTAGAGTTCATGAAGCAGATGCCGTTTTTTCGAATAGAAGATGTAATGAATCACTGTGATATTACACATAGTACTGCGGTAAAAATGGTAAATATCTTTATTAAACTAAAAATTGTAAAGCAGGTAGATAATAAGCAGAGATACAGGGTGTATAAATGTATTTCATTGGCGGAAAGTATTAGGAGAGTTTAATGAGTGATTAGGAGACTGTAGAATGAAGATTAAAATGATGCCTGCTCAATATGGTGACTGTTTTTGGATTTATACAAGTGATAATTTGGCACAACGGACTTTTTCAAATTGGAGGGAAAAAGTTTTTAGAGTATTTAGAACGGGACGTAGAACGGAATGAGGAGATTTTGAATCGGGATTATTTATATAAAATTATTGAGTATTCTGTGAATCGAAGGGAATTCCCTGATAGCATGTTAATTACTTATCAACCACCTTATAAGAGTGAGAAGCTGACAAAAGTATCGGAGGAAACATTACAAAAATGGAAAAAGGAAAATGGCAGGTTATATTTTAACTGCATTGAGAGCGACTTTGCAATATACACAATTCCGTCCGAGGTTGAAGATTATGGATTTTCAAAGAAGGAGATTGGCGGGATCATAATGCAAAACATACTCAATAGTGGATATGACGATAATTTAGAAAAATATGATCAGATGATAGATTATAAATATGGTTCTTTGCGCAGCAGAGACTCTTCGGTTGAAAGAATCGGGAAAAAGTATCAGAAAATATTTTTATATCGATGTATGGGAAGGCTCTACGATAATTATGAGTATAAGCCAAGGTATTCATATGCTGAGGGTAATTATACGCTGATCGGAGAACAAGGGACATCTTTTCGTGAAATTGATTTGACAGCATTGCCATATGAAGCAGAAAAAGATGCATTTAGAGCGAAACAGATTTATTATCCATTTTCCAGGTATCGTGATTTTTCTGATGAAAAATGGTTTCATAAAAAAGATGTCACACAATATTTTGAAAGCTTGTTTTTGCAAAAGTACAATAGTGATAAATATATGATTTTACAAGGATATTTTCATGATAGAGAAAAAAATTCCCCCAAGTATAGAGAAGTATGGGTGCAGATACGGTCATATTTCTTTGGAAAAAAGTATAAACAAAATTTTTTGGATTGGTTAAAGGGAAAGGATTTTGAAGGAAGATGGATGCCGGAAGGAACAAATCATTTGTATGAGGTAAGTATTGGTGAATATCCGTGGAGTGAATATATAACACAGTATTTGAGGGAAATGCAGGAAGAACAAAGTTTTAGAGGAAATTCGCCAGCTCCATGTCATATTATTCCCACGGTTAACGACTATAATAATGAGAAAGATTCTGAATTTTGTCCGTCCAGTATTGCGGGAAAATTTATGTTTCCATGTAAAGATTTGTTTGAAGTATTGGATTTAAAGTGGGATGGGAAAAATGGATTTTGTGCAAAAGAAAAACCAGCCGGTCCGAATGGTTCAGGTAAAAGTACATTTACGTCATTATTGAAGCCTTCAATGAATTATATTAATGCAGATGAAATTAAGAAAATATTGAAATGTTCAGATTTTGAAGCTGCAAAATTGGCTGAAAAACAAAGAGAAGAACATTTGAAGAATATGGAAGATTTTTGTTTTGAAACAGTTCTTTCTACAGATAGAAATTTGAATCTG
Organism: uncultured Eubacterium sp.; assembly: GCA_910579075.1. Lineage (GTDB taxonomy): Bacteria > Bacillota > Clostridia > Lachnospirales > Lachnospiraceae > Eubacterium_J. The sequence goes on along the minus strand of CAJTSV010000036.1, from coordinate 8,548 downwards.
TTAAAAAGGGCAAAGGAAAAAGGGTATTTTATCCGATGTTATTATATCCTTACTGCAGATCCAATGATAAACATTTTTCGTGTCAGGGCACGGGTAGAGGTTGGCGGACATGATGTTCCAGATGATAAAATTATTAGCCGTTTTGACAAAGCACTGGCATTAGTACATGAAGTAGTTGGTGTTTGTGATATTTGTCATATATATGACAATTCTGAAAATCTGGGGCTGTTGCAAAATGTCCTTGACAAGGGGTACAATTTAATTTAAAATTACTATAATTACAGAAAAAGGAACAAGAATTGCAAAGGCGCAATGGTTATTAGGCCATCGTGTCTTTATTTGTTTTCTTGAAGAAATTTTAAATAAGCGGAAGATATTTTTATAACACACGGAGAGCTTTCGGTTTGTTAGGTGGTTCCTCAGTGTTTGCCAATATGTTAAATTTGGTCCAGGGGAATTACTATGCTGTTGCACAGGCCTGCTGTTTGGATTTACATCATCCTTACAAATATTTGAGGATATCGTTACAGCATGGATACCAGCCGTACTTTTGCTGACTGGTTTATGGCAGGAAGGTGCATTATGAGAAAAAACAACACTATGTCCGGGATTGCAATTGTCAATAATCATACTGATGATGAAGCAGAATTACCGGAATGTATTACGAATCATGGCTCATACATCAATGACTTGACAGAGGATTTCATACATCATTACTAAATAAAAAGGATGTTACCCAAATGTGGTTTCGCATAGATATGGTGTCTGCCCTGCAGCGTATTACCGGAAATTTATGCAAGGAATAGGGTTTGAAAAGCATGTATTGTCAGAGATTGCTGTGTTTATGGGTATGAATCATACTTACTTAAGCCACAGTTTTAAAAGGGATGTTGGTATTTCTTTTGTGGACTATTGCAACCATTATAAAATTGACTGTGTGAGAATGCTTCTTCTTTATTCTGACTTAAGTATTAAAGAGATTGCAAATAAATTTAAGTATGATGATAAATACATGGGAAGGCTATTTAAAAATATAGTGGGTGTTCCGCCTTTCAGATATAGGAAGAATTATAAAAATCTGTGATAGACAAAGAGGTCTTTCTGAGAGGAGAGGTCTCTTTTTTTATATATTTCAAAAATATTTAAGGAGGAAAAATATTATGCGTTTGAATCCAAAAGAGCAGGAAAAACTAATGCTTCATATGGCAGGAGAGCTTGCGAAGCAGAGAAAAGACAGAGGACTGAAGCTAAATTATGTGGAATCCATAGCTTTTATCAGTTCCGAGCTGTTAGAACGTGCCAGAGATGGTAAGACAGTTGCAGAGTTAATGTCATTAGGTACAAAGCTTTTATCAAAAGGCGATGTTATGGAAGGTGTGGCTGATATGGTACATGAAGTCCAGATTGAGGCAACATTCCCAGACGGTACAAAACTTGTGACGGTACATAATCCCATTCAGTAAGGAGGAAAGAAGCATGAAAATAGGTGAAGTAATTCCGAAAAACGGAGAAATTGTTATTAATGAGGGAAAGGAAACAGTTACCCTTATAGTAAAGCATACTGGTGACAGGCCAGTGCAGGTTGGTTCCCACTTTCATTTTTTTGAGGTGAACCGTCAGTTGGAATTTGACCGTGCATTAGCTTATGGATACCATTTGGATATTCCGTCAGGCACATCCGTGCGATTTGAGCCAGGAGAGGAAAAAGAGGTACAGTTGACAGCAATGGGCGGGGCTAAGCGCATTTATGGACTGAATGATCTGACATGTGCGCAGACTTCAGAAGCAACAAAAGCGGCTGCCGTTCAATTAGCAACAGTAAAAGGCTTTATGTAAACAGTGCAGAGGAGGTAATCAAATGAGTAATAAAATTTCCAGAGAAAAATATGCAATGATGTATGGTCCTACTGTGGGCGATAAAGTTCGTCTGGCAGATACCAGCCTGGTGATAGAGGTGGAAAAGGATTATACAACTTATGGAGATGAAGTGAAATTTGGCGGTGGCAAGACTATTCGCGATGGAATGGGACAGTCCGTAAAAGCGTGCAGTAAAGACGGGGTGTTGGATTTAGTCATCACAAACTGTCTGATTCTTGATTATACAGGTATCATAAAAGCAGATATCGGTATCAAGGATGGGAAAATTGCTGGAATAGGAAAAGCAGGAAATCCAGATTTGATGGATGGGGTGACACCTGGGATGACGATTGGCGCATCAACGGAGGCTCTGGCTGGAGAGAATCTGATTGTAACTGCCGGTGGCATTGACAGCCATATTCACTTTATCGCTCCGCAACAGATATCATGTTCCCTGTATTCGGGTGTAACAACAATGATTGGTGGCGGAACAGGACCGGCAGATGGCACAAATGCTACAACCTGCACACCGGGACCGTGGAATATCCGTATGATGTTAAAAGCTGCGGAAGAATATCCGATGAATCTTGGTTTCTATGGAAAAGGAAATTGTTCCAATGAAAAACCGATTATTGAGCAGTTGGAGGCTGGCGCGATGGGGATGAAAATCCATGAAGACTTTGGCTCCACTCCGGCAGCAATCAATCATTGCCTGAATGTGGCTGATGAATATGATGTCCAGGTTGCTATCCATACAGATACACTGAATGAGGCAGGCTGCGTGGAAGATACACTGGATGCCATCGGTGGCCGTACTATACATACATTCCATACCGAGGGTGCAGGCGGTGGGCATGCACCGGATATTATTCGTGCAGCGGGCAGCCAGAATGTACTGCCGTCTTCTACGAATCCCACCATGCCGTTCACTGTAAATACCATAGATGAGCATTTGGATATGCTGATGGTTTGTCATCATTTGGATAAAAATATTCCGGAAGATGTGGCTTTCGCAGACTCCAGAATCCGTCCGGAGACGATTGCGGCAGAGGATGTGCTGCATGATATGGGTGTATTTTCCATGATGAGTTCTGATTCTCAGGCAATGGGGCGCCCGGGCGAAGTGATTACCCGCACATGGCAGACAGCCCATAAGATGAAAGAAGAACGTGGGCCTTTGGGCGTTGATAAGGAAAACGGTAATGATAATTTCCGGGCAAAACGTTACGTTGCGAAATATACTATTAATCCGGCGATTACAAATGGTATAGCAGATTATGTCGGATCAGTTGAGGTAGGAAAATTTGCGGATTTAGTGCTTTGGAATCCGGCATTTTTTGGTGCAAAGCCTGATATGATTATCAAGGGCGGTATGATCATCGCCTCTAAAATGGGTGATGCCAATGCGTCGATTCCTACCACGCAGCCAGTATTATATCAGCCTATGTTTGCAGCACATGGAGATGCAAAATGTGAGAGCTGTCTGACATTTGTTTCTAAGGCCGCCATGGATCAAAACATAAAAGAAAAATATGGTTTGAAAAAGACAGTAGTACCAGTATATGGTTGTAGAAATATTGGTAAAAAAGATATGAAATTAAATGATGCAACCCCGGAAATTAATGTAAATCCAGAGACATATGAGGTATGTGCAGATGGAGTGAAACTGGAATCAAAACCCGCAGAAACGCTGCCTTTGACACAGCTTTACAGTTTATTTTAATCTGATATGTTTGGAGGTATCTGTGTATGTTAGGAGTTTGCTTGCTTTTTGTGGGAATTGTTTTAATAAACAATGGCGTTTGTTCTTTGGCAAATGCAGAGAAAAAATCTGCAGCAGTTATGAATATTCTGACTGGCGGACTTTCCCTTTTTATCAATTTTGTTAATCTGGTGCAGGGAAATTATTATGCGGCTGGTACAGGGCTTCTGTTTTGTTTTACCTATCTGTTTGTAGCAATGATGAACATTTTTGATTTGAACCCGCTTCCTTTTGCATGGTTCTCCAGCTTTGTTGCTGTCAATGCGGTTGTATTTGGCATAGTCGAAGGTGTGACCGGAAGTGAGGCGCTTGGTATTGTGCCAGATTGGAGATGGGCAGCAATTTGGTGGTTGTGGGCAGTCCTGTGGGGTACATCTTTTGTTACTGATATCATGGGAAAAAAACTGGGAAAATTTGTGCCCTGCCTGCAGGTTTTTGAAGGGATTGTGACAGCCTGGATTCCAGGTGTGCTGTTACTGCTTGGCGTTTGGTAAAATGGGGAGGAAATCATAATGTTATGTGAGGAAGTTTTAGGAACTCTTTCAGATGAGAAGTTTTCTGGCCGCCGGGTGGATTATGTAGATATTGAATGGCATGAGGCATTTTCGCGTCTGCACCGGAAGACTTCAGCAGAGGGTGAAGATATTGGTATCCGTATGGGAGATGGTGTGCTGAGCAGGGGACTGAATCAAGATGATGTACTCTATGCAGATGAGCATAAGGTGATTGCAGTCAATATTCCGCCCTGTGAAGCAATTAAGATGGTTGTGCGACAGGATCATCCCAAGCAGATTGCCAAACTCTGTTATGAAGTGGGAAACACCCATACGACAATGTTTCGTGGAGAGGATGATTTTACCTTTTATACGCCTTATCATGAGTCTTTGATGGATAAAGTAAATCATATCCATGGCGTATCGGCAGAAAAGGCGGAACTTAGATTTGATTTCAGACAGGCACTTTCATCCTCAATTAATAATCATCATCATTAAGATGTATGCCAGAGCAGTTCTGCAAAGATTTTGGAATGAGTTCTGGCAGGATTTGGAGGAAAATATGGATTTACAGGGATGGAGGAAAAAATTTCTTCTGCTCCAGGTGAATGATGCATTATTTCCAATTGGTGCATATTCTCATTCTTATGGTCTTGAGACTTATATACAGAAAAATTTGCTTACATCTTTAGATGATGTATGGGAATTCCTATACCATCGCATGTGTTACAGTTTTTGTTACAATGAATTTCTGTCTGTCCGGCTGGCATATGAATATGCAGCAGCCGGACAGATACAGAAAATTGAAATATTGGATGATTTGCTGGAAGCAAGCCGTGTACCAAAAGAGACACGGGAAGCCGGGCATAAGCTTGGTTCGCGTTTTGTCAAAACGGTGATGGGAATGGATATCCCTTATGAATCAGATGTTTTTCAAAGGTACTGTGGACGGTGCAGGGACAAGACAATGGCTCATAGCATTGTATACGGTGTATTTTGTGCTGCTGCAGGGATTCCCTATGAAGATGCTATGGAGCATTATCTTTATGCCCAGACTTCTTCTATGATTACAAATTGTGTAAAGACTATCCCTTTGAGCCAGACGGATGGGCAGCACTTACTTTATAGAAGCCAGGAACTGTTTCCGGAACTTTTGGCTCAGGTAAAGGGACTAACAGAAGATGAGTTGTGTCTCTCGGCGCCCGGAATTGATATCCGCTGTATGCAGCATGAGGGGCTTTATTCCAGAATTTATATGTCGTAATAATTAAGAAGAAAGGCGGATCAAATGATGTCTTATGTGAAAATTGGTGTTGCAGGACCAGTAGGTTCTGGTAAGACAGCCTTAATTGAATGTCTTACTCGTGAGATGGCAGATGATTATTGCATTGGTGTGATTACAAATGACATTTATACAAAAGAAGATGCAGAGTTTTTATGCAGGAATAGTGTATTGCCGATGGAACGTATTATCGGAGTAGAGACGGGGGGATGCCCTCATACGGCAATCCGTGAGGATGCTTCCATGAATTTGGAAGCTGTAGATGAGATGCTTAAGCGTTTTCCTGATATAGAAATTCTTTTTATTGAGAGTGGTGGAGACAATCTTTCTGCCACATTTAGTCCGGAATTAGTGGATGCCACGATTTTTGTTATTGATGTATCAGAAGGCGATAAAATTCCGCGAAAAGGTGGACCAGGGATTACCCGATCTGATTTGCTGGTTATCAATAAAATGGATCTTGCCCCATATGTAGGTGCAGATTTGGGAGTGATGGAGAGTGATTCCAAAAAAATGCGTGGAGATAAGCCGTTTATGTTTACAAATATCCGGAACCGGGATGGAATTGTCCCTGTTATTGACTGGATTAAAAGAAATGTATTGTTAGAAGGATGTCAGTAATTATGAATAATCAGTTTGGAAAACTTTCAAAACTTCATATTAGAACGGCATACAGAGAAGAAAAAACAATTTTGGAAGATGTATCATTTACCGCTCCTTTTAAGATTATGCATCCATTTTATGAAAAGAAAGATTTTATGACAGTTATGCTTTTAACAGCCTCGGCTGGAATTATGGCAGGCGACAGGCAGGAAATAGATGTCTGTGTCAGGGAAAACTCTAATATGGAATTTGTTTCCCAGGCATATGAAAAAATCCATCAGATGGAAGGAGACTGTGCCAAAAGATATGTGCATCTCACAGTGGGTGACAATGCCTGTCTGCATTATATGCCTTTGCCAGCTATTCCATTTGCAGGTTCCGATTATCGGTGTACAGTGGATGTGGAACTAGAGAACGAAACTTCACAGTTTGTTTTTTGTGAAATTTTAAGCTGTGGGCGCATTGCGCACGGCGAAGAATTTCAGTATCGCAGGTTTCAGAATAGAATCTGTATTTATCAGGGTGGACGGATTGTATATAGGGATTATGCCTGTTATGAACCAGAACGAATGGATATGAGAAATTTTGGAATGTATGAAGGGTTTACGCATCTGGCAAATATGGTGATTTGTAACAAGCAAAAACCAGAGGACTGGGTGCGGCAGGTGCGTGAACTGCTTGACAATTCCAAAAATATGGAGGGCGGGGTTACACGAACATCTGCCGGACATATTGCTTTGCGTATTCTTGGCAGAAATGCCAATAAACTAACAGAGATAACAGAGAAAATTTTAACATTATAATGGATTTGCATATCCACAAAAGAACGGAGATGGTAATATGCACGAACATCAGCATCCTAATGCAAAAGCAATTTCCAACCGTCTTGCGAAGGCGGCTGGCCACCTTGAAAAAGTGAAACGGATGGTAGACAATGGTGAAGATTGTTCACAGGTTCTCATACAGCTTGCAGCAGTAAAATCAGCAATTAATAATGCCGGTAAAGTGATTCTGGTGGATCATATTAATCATTGTATTGTTGATGCAGTTCAGGAAAATGATTTTAAGAAAATTGATGAATTGAGTGAAGCTATTCGACAATTCGTTAAGTGATATCAGAGGTTATAGTAATATTTGTAGTTTCGACCAGGGACAGTGCAGATTTTTATTAAAATATGAGTGGGATTTGCACAAGAAGGAGCAGAAAAGGCAGCTTCACTAATGAGAATGAGAGCAGGTATAGATGCAGGTTGCGCTATTTTAAGATATTATGGGGTTTTGGATGATTCAGTTAGTGTGCCATTAAAGTAAAAAACAGATAAAATAATTACAAAAATAAGGCTGGAGTGGCGGGAAGTTTTTCACTGCTTTTTTTTGAAAGCATGTGTAGTCATGGGCAGGTTATAAATGAAGGTATTGATAGAGCCTGATTGCCGGGAGGGAGTGCGGGCGCAGTTGGAGCGCATGAAAGAACTCTGCAAAGAGCGTAATATCTGTATGAAAAACAAAACGAGTTGAAAGGGCAGAAACAGCAGATAGAGAGGGCGTTGGAGAGATAAAAAGTGCCGGGGATTGATAGTAGCAGAAAGTCATTCCCCGGCGTTTCTCATGTCAAATTTGCAGCCGGCACCTAACACGGTTTTGATGTAAGCCGGGTTCTTGCCGTCCTTGTGAGTACAAATTTCCAAACCTGGAAAATGTAATATTGGGCAGGAAATGGGCTGAACGACTTCCAATTTTATGTACTTTGCCAACATGGAAAGTATTCTGCTGACTTCCTGCTCCTCGCTGTCCCCGCAGGTTAAGATTGCTATTTTTCCTATGTTACTATCCTCCTGTGAGTCAGAGCAGGTGTTTATTTTATCCCCATATATGAGGAAATAACCATTCTCTGAACCTCACTTGTTCCCTCGTATATTTCCGTGATTTTTGCGTCACGCATGAAACGCTCAAATGGATAAGTTCTTGAATATCCGTTGAAGCCAGCAAGCTGCGCACAACGGCGTGTTACGTTTGCAGCCGCTTCTGCCGCATATAATTTACCCATAGCCGCAAGATGTGAGAAAGGCTCGTGTTCCTGCTTTGCCTGTGTCGCACGATATACTAACAAACGTGCTGCGTCAACTCTTGTCTGCATATCAGCAAGTTCAAACTGTGTAAACTGATATTGTGAAATTCTCTGCTCGCCCTGCATATGCTCTGTGACATATTTTTTACAATGGTCAATCGCTCCCTGTGCGATACCTAATGCCTGTGCCGCTACGCCAATACGTCCGCCGTCTAAGGTCATAAGAGCCATTTTGAAGCCTTTGCCTGTTTCGCCTAATAAGTTTTCTTTTGGTATCTTACAATCCGTGAAAACTAACTCGTATGTCGCAGAACCACGGATACCCATTTTCTTTTCCTTTGTTCCAAAAGTAAAGCCGGGAGTGCCTTTTTCTACAATAAAGCCGGAGATACCTCTGCTGCGCTGGCTTTTGTCTGTCATAGCGGTAACAAAATAGGTATCTGCATAAAATCCGTTTGTGATGAAGATTTTTGAACCATTCA
>CAJTSV010000035.1:24026-33173 GCA_910579075.1 uncultured Eubacterium sp. | reverse complement strand
GAAGAAGAAGAAGAAGAAGAAGAAGAAGAAGAAGAAGAAGAAGAAGAAGAAGACCAAGTATATGTAATACTTTAATCATAATTTTCCCCTATATTTAGATTGAGTGCAGTATAGTTATAGATATTTATATCAGTCGATGAAAAAGAAACAATATTCTGTAAAATTACCAGCCGCTTTCCGATAAACGAATGCTTTCCCGAAAATTTTTTACTTGCAGCCATTCATCTGGCACATTTAATGACTGGCTGCATGTATGGCCTGAAAAAATATTCTGAATCAGCCAGATTCTTTTTATCAGAAGATGTATAATCGGGTTAAACAATGCAATGCTTTTTAGTTTTTTTTCCATAAAATCCTGAGATTTCCAATGCAAAATCATAGGTGCCGGAAAAGCTGGTATTTTGCGGAAAATAGACACCGGCTTTGTTATAATACAGAATGCTTCTGATTGCTGATGTCAAATTGTCTATATGAATCACGCTGTATTTTTGATTGTATTTTGGAAAGAAACATGACCTGATAGCAGCCTTTGCAATCCCCGTGTAACTGCCACTGCATTTATATCCATAAATTTTTGGAAGACGGAGAATCGCAACATGAAACTTGCTGCTGTTCATATTCCATAACTGTTTTTCTGTATACAGCCTTAATCTGCCGTATGCATCCGATGGTTCAGGCCTGGATGTTTTCGTAATCATACCTGTTTCTGGACTGTATACATGCAGTGAACTCAGATAAAGAAACATTTCTATTCCTGATATTTTTGCTCTGTTGGCAATTCTTACAGCCTGACAGGCATCTGCTTTATGCAGCATCAGATGCTTTCTGAAGGTTGTGAGAGTATCATCTGTTTTAGAAATATATAAAACGGCATCGTAGTTTTCGAAAGGAATGTTTTTCCAGGAATCTCCTTTGGTGCAAAGCATGTCTGCCTGGCAGCTGCCGGGCCATCTGCACATAAAAGATACAAATGATTTCCCTATATAGGAGTCTGCTCCGGCAATAAGGATTTTCTTTGTTTTTGTGTCGTTCATGTTCTGCTTTGTATCAATTTCAGCGATTTCAGGCATTTTATAGATAGCTGATGCACATTTTTTACTCTGCCTGCTTTGATTTTCATTCATTTATAACATCCTGCCTGATTCTCAATACTTAAAATTTTTCATCCTGTGTTTTCGCAATAATTTACTGTATAAGATTTCTTTTGCATTTTCTGGCATGTATACGAATATACGGACACCTGCCATACTGCAGCAGTATTCTAAAATGTTCATCATATGATGTTTTAACATGTATCGGTCAATTGTCTGCCATGTTTTAATATACTTTCTATTGCTCCTGCGTTTTACCATGCCATTTCCAGTTCTTGCATGTACAAGTACTTTTGGTATATTAGACATTTTCATTTTTTTTGACATAGCCCTGACCCATAAATCATAATCTTCAGCTCCTTCTACATGTCTGTATGACCCTATGGCAGTCAGAGGCTTTTTTCTGTATATAGCAGCCATATGATTAATAGGATTTCTATACTTTGCCCATTGCCGTATGTCTTTATTTCGAACAGGAACTTTTTTTATTCTGCCAGTCTTTTGCCAGTCTGTTTTAAATTCATCAATATATGAACTGCAGACAATAACTTCCGGATGACTGGTCATATACCGTACCTGTATTTCAAAGCGCTTCCGGTCACATATGTCGTCTGTATCTGCTCTGGCAACTAAATCATAGGTGCACTGCTGTAAACCGTAATGAAGTGCATGTCCCAGTCCTTCCCGCTGTTTTCTGAATACGTGCAAAGTGTCTGGAAACATTTTTTCAAATTGATGGATTACAGCATCCAGCTCCCGGGAAAGTTTTCCGTCACATATCAGTATCACTTCATTTGGCTTCAGGGTCTGGTTCACCAGTATGCTTTGAAGCGACATTTGAAGGTGTTCTGGATTTTCCCCGATATATACAGACATTAAAACAGAAAATGGCGGCAGTTTTTCTATTCTAATTAGCTGTCTTTCTTTTCTTTCTGTTTGAGATGCTGCCTGTTCTGTGTATTTGATGCTGTCTTCAAAATTATACATACCTATGGTGTCTGTTTTTTCATAAGTCAGGTTTCCGAATAGTTTTTTGAATACCTTAAGATGAATGCTTTTTAACAGACCGTTAAAAAGTCTGGTTTCCCTGATTTTTTTTCCATGACACGCTGCAATTTGTTTTACCATTTCACATGTATTTATATAGGTATCATTTTGAGGGAAAAAAATTCCTTCTCTTTGTTTTTCTATTATATTTTTAACAAACTCACATAAGTTTCCAATATAAATCATTGACCGCTCGTTAGAAAGCTGTGGAAATACAGGTGTCAGCAGTGCAAGTTTTCGTAAAAGCTGATAATTGCCCTTGCATGTTCTGCCATATACCATAGGAGGACGTAAAATTGCTACCCGGAAATCCCTGCTTCTCAGCTTCCAGATGGCACAATCTGCTTCCAGCTTTGATTTTCCATAATGGTTTGCTGGATTTGTTATGCTGTCTTTTGTAATATGTCCTGCCTCAGCCCCATATACAGACATTGAAGACAGAATGATGAAATGTGGTACATTTGCTTTTTTTGCTGATTTTGCAGTGCTGACAGCTAAATCCCGGTTCACTTTATAATATAAAGATATATTTTTTCTGCTTTCCTTTTGATGAACAATTCCTGCGACGTAGAAAACTGCATCATAACCTTTAAAATACTCTGGTATCGGGACAAGATTTACTGCATCAAGTGTATGTATTTTGAAATTTCCATAAGAAACCAGGTGTTTTTCTGTATTTGTACCGATATAAGAATCTTTTCCAACAATCAGGATGCTGAATGGTGCTGGATTTTGGGTTTTTTTTCGAATATGAATAAGCGAGTGATTATATATTTCATTTACGCTATAGCTGCAAGCAGATTTTAAGCTTTTTTTCATTCAGCAATACATTCCTTCCTGATAAGAATTCTATTTTATAGTTTTGCAGTAATGCATTTTTAGAGAAAAAGAAATTCTTGGGGTCAGAAAAGGGCATGCTTCGCCATTCTTGCAGCAATATTTCCTGCCTGCAAGCAATTTTCCATACATATTGTATGTACACCGCTGTGCCCCCTTCCCCTTCCATGCAGCCGTCAGACTCTCATCCCAGGTTCCGGTTTTTTTCCTCATTTATTCCTGTACAAACGCCGCTGCGCCAGCCACGGCTATGCCGTTTTCCAGGTAAAAACGCATTGCGTCATCAATCATCCGGTGTGTTGTCACGCCGGTTTTCACAATCATCAGGACATTTCCGGTCTCTGCCAGAGAGTCCCATGCAGCAGTATCTGCACTGGCATTTTCTGCTGTATGCATGTCAATGCCGAGCTGTTTCAGCTGCCCGGCCATGCGTTCCAGGCAGTTCTTTTCGCTGTCATCCAGTGGAAAATCCGCTGCTGCGCACAGACTTGTGATGCCCTGCTTCTGGCAGGAAAGCCGGATGCGGTTTAATACCTGCGCTTCGGTCTGGCCGAAAGCGTCCTGATGCGTGCCGGGCATCTTTCCTCTGCTTTTTTTCGTTCTGCTTCCATCATCCGCCAGGATAGCTCCATAAACCGGAAATGCATAAACCCGTTTCAGTTCGTCCGTGCTTTTTACCGTATCATGGAACATATACCAGAGAGCAGACAGGCAGCAGTATGCAGCTATTCCTGCAAAAAATCCGAGCACGGCGTATTTCAGTACGGATTTTACAAGAGAACCCTCGCTGGACGGATTTTCACCTTTCAGGGATTCGACGGAAGCTTTTTGTCTGGAATCCGTTTCAGCTGCCTTGCCGCTGCCAGCCAAATCCTTTCCTGTTTCGTTCTGACTGTTCCGGCTTTCCTGCAGGACGGCTTCTTCATAAACGGCCATTTGCTCTATGCTGAAGCCGTCGGTCATTGCTTTCAGGCTTGTTTTATTTGCCGACAGCGCGGCTTTTTTATCATGCTGCACGCCCAGCAGCCCGCTGTCTGCCGTTACGCTTTCCATGGAGCCTGCAAGCGACAGCCTGTGCTTTCCGGCAGTTTCCTGTACTTTTTTGGAATAAGCTTCCAGCACTTCCTGCAAAGCACCTGCCAGTTTTCGTGCATCCGCAGCGTCTTTTCCGGTTACCTCTGCATAAAAGAGTGATTCCGATGTCATGCTGCTGTCCTGTTCTTTGACAGCCACCTGATAGGGAGAGCTGTAAGCTTTCTGGTATGCGGATACCAGCTCTGACAGCAGGCTTTTATCCAGCCCGGCCCCGCTGCCGGTTTCCAGCAGTGCATCTGCGGCCCCGCCATTTACGATAAAATTCAGGTAACTTTCGGTAATAACCGCAAGCTCCTGCCTTTTCGCGCCATCGATACAGTAAAGCAGTACCTGCCTGTTTTTATGGTATGGGTCAATCTGCATCAGCACGGAGTTTTCCAGGTAATTTTCCAGCCGCCTTGTTTCCTGTTCCAGCAGGAGTGCGTCGGCTACAGCCTGTTTTTCTGTTTCGCTCAGCTCGGCTTCTTCGGCCATGGCTGCCGCATCAATATCTGTGTTGCTTTGATTTTTCAGCCATCCGGCCGCGCCGAAAATTATGGCACATGCCAGCGCACAGGCTGCAATCCGTTTCCACTGCATAAGAAGGCTTTGCAGAAGCTGCGTCAGGTCAATTTCGATTTCATCTGTCTTTTTCCAAGAATCCTGTCTGTCCATTCCTGTTATTTATCCTTTCAGTGCTCATTCATGATTTCCGCAACCGACCGCATGATTTTGACATACATTGCATAGCTGTCTGGCCGGTTTTTCTTTTCCGCGCCAGAAGAAGGATGCCCTGTTCCGGGATTTGCTTTTTCTGTTTTTTTCTTTTTATCCGGCAGGTTCCACATTTCCAGCACAGACTGCGGCGGGTTCACCATGCCCCAGAGAAGCTCGTCTGCCCCGGCACCCAGAATGTTACAGAGGCTGGCAAATGTTTCAAGGCTCATGGAGCGTGTCCCGCGCTCAATATGTCCCATAAAGGAAAGACTGATGCCGCATTCTGCTGCCACTTTGTCCTGTGACCAGCCTTTTGATTTTCTTGCCGCCCGGATTCTCATTCCGATGCCGGCATAATCCAGCTCCTGCATATGCTCCTCCTGTCTGATTTTGGGAATGCCTGTAAAAGCAGTCCTGTTTTCATGATGCGGGTTAAAATTCTTTTGCATAACAATTTACTATATATTGTTATGTTTTAAAGCAGTCCTGAAAAATCCGCAAAGCCTTGATTTATGCGGATTTACATGGCCTGTAATAAGAAGCGGGAAGCTGCCTTGCTGGTACAATTACGTTTTTAGGTATTTTAAAAGGAACGGTTTTGATAAAACTGTTTACGCCGAAAATTTATGCAGTTTAACCAAAAATTTTGCAAAACAGGACAGATTATCAAAGAAAAATATAGAAAAGTTACCAAATTTATCTTAGGAGTTGCAAAAAGAAAAGATTTGTTATAGAATTCTTGTAGGCAACATTTTATAGTAAAATGTTATCTGTATGAAAGCTGCCAGAAATTGTACGATGGAATTAGGAAGGTAAGAAACGCTGATATTAGGAAATTATATGTTTTTGATAAAGACACAAAACCCCCAGACAGCATACAGCTATGGTCTGGGGGTTTTGATGTTCAAATTTATCTGCTTTCTGCTCTTATTTCCAGCATATAAAAATCAGCCTGCATTTTGCAGATTTATTGTTACAGAGTGTCCTTTATGCCAGCAGCCAGTTCCTGGCGAAGCGCTTCCACACGACTGTGAGAAAAATCAGGAAACAGGGAAACAATTTCTTCTGTGTCATAATTTTTCTGTATCATTCGGGTAATACTCTTTTCCAACGCTTCCTGTTTTTCTTTTTCATACACCTTTGCAGCTTCTGCCAGTGCTTCCTGTTTTTCTCTTTCGAATATCATTGCTACCTTTGTCATGCCAATCTCCTTTCGAATCTCATCTGCTGTTTCCCGGTCAATAATTTTATCCGTAAAAGCCAGTATTCCTGCAAGCGTAAAAACCTACTGCCCCCTGTCACGGATTCCGGCGGCAAGGCGCACGCTTTTGCGCACCTGCCGTCTTTTATCTTCTTTTCTGCGGTAAGACAGCGGAAGAATGATAAATTCCATCAGCTCCTCATCTGTAAGCATCTGGCCAGCTGCAACTTTTTCTTTCAGTTTTTGAAATATGCTTTCTGCATCAAGTTCAGACAAAAATGCGGGCTCCACATTTACCTGTACAGCGCCGATATCGTATACCGCAGATGCCTGGCTCCGATGGACATCTCCGGTATAGATGACAATCATGCGAAGGATGGGGCATTCCGTTTTGCGGATATGATAGCGGCTGGCTATTCCGGCCAGGTAATTCAGGTATTTGATTTTATCTGCTTTATCATAACCGCTTTCATAATCTACAATGGCCACGCTCCCGTCTGCCAGCACTTTACTGGTGGTGTCCTTGTTCTGGTATGCGATTTCTAACTGTTCCATCTGCTCCATTCAGTGTCCCTCACTTTGATAAAATTGCTGACCAGCTGAATTTATTATAATCTATTCTTGGAGAAAAATCAATTAACCTATAGTTGAATCTGAGCCCATCGTTATTTTTGGGGGCTGTCGCATTAAGCAAAACGTATACAAGATATAGTATATAAGATTCAAATAAACTATATCTTGTATCATTTTTCTTAGTGCGACAGCCCCTTTCTGGATTTTACAGAACGGTCTCCCCGGCGTCTGCCAGCTTCTGGAAATATTCCGGCAGCGGTGCGGTCACTTCGACATACCTTCCATCCCTCGGATGTGCAAATCCAATTACCATGGCATGCAGGCACTGTCCCTGCAGCTTTATCCTGCATCTGGACGGGCCGTATATGGCATCTCCCAGCAGCGGATGGCCGATGCTGGCCATATGCACCCGTATCTGGTGTGTCCTTCCGGTTTCCAGCTCAAATTCCAGATAGGAATGCTGGCGGAAACGGGACAGCAGGCGGTAATGCGTGACTGCTTCCCTGCCGTTTGGCACGCCGCAGGCCATTTTCAGGCGGTTTTTCGGGTCGCGCCCGATATCTGCGCATACAGTGCCCGTATCATTTTTTACGCACCCTGATACAATGCCGCGGTAACGCCTGGTTACGGAATGTACCCGCAGCTGCTGTGCAAGCGCATTGTGTGCAAAGTCATTTTTACATACAAGCAGTGCTCCTGTCGTATCTTTATCTATCCGGTGCACAATGCCCGGGCGTATCTGGCCATTGATGCCGGACAGGTTTTCCCTGCAGTAATACATGACCGCATTGACAAGCGTGCCCGTATAATGTCCCGGGGCCGGATGCACGACCATTCCTTTTGGTTTATTAACCACCAGCACATCGTCATCTTCATACAAAATATCCAGCGGGATATCTTCCGGCTGGATATCGGCCTGTACGGCCTGCGGCACTTCTACCGTGACAACGTCTCCTTCTTTTATGGAATAGCTTGGCTTTAACATGCAGCCGGATATCTGTGCCTGGCCGGATTTTATCAGCTTCTGGAAATATGCCCTGGATAAGTCCGGGTATATGACAGACAGAAATTTGTCCAGACGCATTCCTTCATGCATGGTGCCAGCTTCAAATTCCTGCCTGACTGTTTCTGCTGCCATTGTATGTCCCTCCTTTTCGGCCTGTATCAGGAAATTCTAATGTTTTTTGTGAAAAATCTGAATCTGTTCGAAATCCTCATCGGTATAATAAAAGAAAATAAGGACAATCAGCAGCGCAGAAGATACGGTGACATAGATATCCGCCACATTGAATATCGGGAAATCTATCAGGGAGAAATAAAAAAAATCAACCACATATCCATGCAGCAGGCGGTCGGCCGCATTTCCTATAGCGCCTGATAAAAATAAGACTGCGATAATACGCAGGTATACAAATTTTTTTGCAAGAGGAATCCGGACATAAATGTATGGAATGATAAACAGCATCAGGGCTGCCATCAGGATAAAAAAAACCCGCTTCCCCTGCAGCATTCCAAACGCGGAACCGCGGTTTTCCAGATACTGCAATTCAAACACGCCCCGGATAAGCGGGACAGCAGCCTGCCCGCGCAGCAGCCTTTGTGCAGCCAGTTTTGTAACCTGGTCTATGATAACAAGCAGCACGGTGCCGGCCAGAAAACAGATATTGCTTTTTTTTTGAGACAATGTGTACATGCTATCGTCCTTTCAAATACATAAATAAAACGATTGTTCAGGTATAGATTTTATACCGGTATTTTATCCTGCCCTTTTTTGTGACGCCGCCTGTCTCTGCAATCTGGAACTTTCCATAATGGCGGACAGACAGAATATCACCTTCCCTGCAGGCATAATCATTCTGCTGGATTTTGCGTGAATTGATAAAAGCATTTCCTTCAGAAATCAGTTTTTGTGCAGCTGACCTTGTCAGTTTACAGACATCTGCAAGAATAGAGTCTAATCTGAGCGAGGAAACAATGCTTTCCTTTTCCTGAAATTCAGGCTGGTACTGGAAATCGGACAGCGGGATTTTCTGTCCATTGACAGAGGTATGGCGGATTTTCGTGCAGCTGTCGGTCAGGTAATCTGCCATGGATTCAGCGCACAGCACAATGATTCCGCTTTCCGTCATCAGAATATCACCCAGCATTTCCCGCCTGATGCCAAGGTTCATAAGAGCACCTAAAACATCCCTGTGCGACAAATCTTCGGCAAACTTTGGATGTGCCGGGGTAAACAGAACGGCATTTATCGGATATTCCCACGCATAAGAAAGAGCATCAGGGACAAAAGCAGCCATCTGACGCTCCGCACAGCTGTACCCGCCAGACAGCTGGAAGGAACTGTAAAATTCCCGAACGCTCTGGCAGCATATGTGAATCTCGTTTAAATTTAAAAAATTACTGAAAGTAACAATATTTTTTTCAAAG
Organism: uncultured Eubacterium sp.; assembly: GCA_910579075.1. Classification (GTDB taxonomy): domain Bacteria; phylum Bacillota; class Clostridia; order Lachnospirales; family Lachnospiraceae; genus Eubacterium_J. Next base: position 24,206 of record CAJTSV010000035.1, on the reverse strand, counting down.
GCCCGCCTGGATAATTCCAGCAGGCGTTTTTTCAGGTACTGCCCGTCCAGCTCCATAAAAACCCCCTAAATATCCATCCGGATGGATGTCTCTCCATAGGAATCTAACAGGCTCTGGAAATCGCCTGATATCTCAACATTAGCCGGAGTAATGATAAATATATAGTTGGATATTTTCTGC
>CAJTSV010000035.1:17114-24016 GCA_910579075.1 uncultured Eubacterium sp. | reverse complement strand
GATTGCAAAGCACGAACCCGACGCAAAATCAATAATCCGCTGTGCAATGTCTACATCCAGCCCTTCGACGTTTAAAATAACCGGGCGGTTCATCAGCAGTGTTTCTGTAATTTCCCTTGCATCCTCAAAGGCAGTCGGCTTTATGACACAGACTTCTAATGCAGCCGACGAGGTTCTCTTGGAAGAACGCATCGGCGTTACCTTGTTTGCAGTCTTGGCCGCTACACGTTCCCGGTTGCGGTTGATATCAATCGGCTGGTTGCTGCCTGAATTTTTATAGGAAGGCTCGTCCGCTTCCCTGGCCTGACGGCGGCGTTTCGGCGGAGCTTCTTCTTCCTCGTCGTCGTCATAGTAATCGTCATAATAGTCTTCATCATCATCTGGATTCATGTGCATTACGTTTAATAGGGAATCCACCAAGCTCATCTACATCTCTCCTTTTTTGACTGGCACTCTCGAAGAAAAATCCTGCGCAGTTTGCATCAATGATATCGGAACAGACTAGCTGTTCTTTTTCCGATAGTCTCTCTCTCCGAATATTCCGGTTCCTACTCGTACCATGGCAGCACCTTCCTCAATCGCGACAGCATAATCTCCAGTCATTCCCATAGAAAGTACGCGCATAACTACATTATCTATGTTTTTTGCGCGAATGTCAACAGCTAATTTTGCTAATTCCCGGAAATATTTTCGGTTTTCCTCTGCATTTTCCACATAAGGAGCAACTGCCATCAGGCCCTGTATCTGAATACTGTCTAAATGTGCCGCTTCTTCAATCAGCTGCATGGCATCGTCTTTCGATACGCCGAACTTTGTCTGTTCCTGTGCAATATTTACTTCTATCAAAACCGGCATGACAAGCTTGTGCTTTTTTGCATGGATATTTATCTCCTCTGCCAGGCGGTAGCTGTCTACGGAGTGAATCATGCATACTTTGTCAATGATGTGCTTTACCTTGTTGCGCTGCAGGTGGCCAATCATATGCCACCGGATATCAGAAGGCAGCCTGTCATATTTGTCACAGATTTCCTGAACCTTGTTTTCGCCGAAATCCCGCACGCCTGCATCGTATGCCTCCTGCAGCAGCTCCACAGGCTTTGTCTTGCTTACGGCAATCAGCGTGACGTCTTCGCGCTGCCGCCCGCTTTTTTCACAGGATGCCTGTATCTGTGATTCTACATTTCTTAAGTTTTCTTTTAACATAAATATCTTCCTTTCTGAGAATCTGAGAGTCTGAGGGTCTGAAAAACTGAGAATGGCTGCATCCGTGTTCTGGCTAAAGCGTATCTCCGTCTCTGGCAGCCTTTGCGGGCATGCTACGGAATAACCATCTGCCCTTCTGTAACAGAATCCCCGTCCAGTGCAATGTGGTCATACAGCGTAATGCCGTATTCTGTCCCGGCGCTGACAATGGTATAGCTGCTGTTGCTGAACAGCTCGTCAATCTGCTTAAATACCGCATACCCGCGGTTAATATTGTAAACACCCCGCAGCCTTGCCGTCTTTGAAATCTCGTAGCGCTGTGTGGAGCCTGTCATCACAATCTGGTCGCCTCTTTTGATATCTTCATGCGAAATATAGGCCAGCTCGTTTTCTTCGTCCCGGTAATAAACGGTGACAGCAAGAAACCGGGCCTCAGAATAAGAGCCGTCTTCCTGCAGGTGTTCAACCAAAAGGCCCTTCTGCGCCGATGCTCCGCTTCCCTGGGTAAAGTACGATTCCGGCACCAGCTCGAAGGCTTTTGTTGTTATCGAGCTGTTTGGAATTTTCAGGCCGGTCTGCTGGTCAAGCAGGATATTGATATCTACATAGCGTTCATTGGCAAACCGTATCATGGAGTGGCGCAGATTCAGAATCAGAAAGCTGTTCCCGTTTCTCTGCTCTATCGTATAGTCTGCCCATGCCGTTGTATTGTCTTCTTTAAACCGAATCTGGATAACGCTGTCATCCTGAAGCTTTTTTCTCATATCGGGCTCGATGATAACGGCAATCTGCCAGTTCTCATCGGAAATGAGCTTGTAAACCGGCTGCCCGCTTTCCACATAGCCCTCTGTTTTCAGGCTTGTTTTTTTATGTGTCGCTTTGTCAAACATATCGGCGGTCACGGTATCGGCGGTCACCTGCTCCATGCCGTCTGCGTAATAAGCTACGATGCCCGGCTGCTCGCTGCGGTATAAATGGAAGGTCTGGTTGTCCCTGGCAAACTCGGTATATTCCGAAATGGCGTTCAGTGCGCCCAGATTCAGTGCTTCCATCAGCTTTCCGGACAAATCTGCCTTAAAAGCATACGTTGTATAAAAAGCTTCGTCCGTATAGCTTTTGGAATATTCGCGGATACCGCTCTGGATATCACTTAAATTTTCCTCATTCAAAACCGTGCTGGAATCGACTTCCCTGTTCAGCCGTTCTGAAACATTTCCATTTTCATCCACCGAACAGACCAGCGTTCCTTTTGATGCTTTTGTATTGTCTTTCAGGTAATAATCAAGGCTTCCGCTCTGTGCGGCGTTTACAACCGTTTCCGTGCGCAGAATCAGCCCCGTATAGGAAGTATTGACTTCAATCGTGCCCTGCTCAACCTCGTAGGGGCTGACATGCACGATAGTCAGGTAGCTGTAAATATTGTAGGCAATGTAAAATGCGACAAAAGAAAATACAACAACCCCGATATTCAAATGAACCCCGCCTGGAAAACGGACAATGTTTTTTTTCTTTTTTCTTTTTCCTGCTGCCAATACGGTCACCCTGTTCTTTTTTATAGATTACATCCCAAAAGCGAAACTGTTAATTTTTGGATGCATGAAACGGTCAGATAATATCCATACTAATGTAAAAGGAGGTAATTGTTATGAATTCAAAATTTTTAGATTACACGCTGCTTACCCTGGTTATTATCGGTGCAGTAAACTGGGGATTAATCGGGTTTTTCCGGTTTGATTTAGTAGCATTCCTTTTTGGAAATATGTCCTGGCTGTCAAGGATTGTGTATGCGCTCGTAGGAATCGGCGGGCTGTACCTGCTCAGTGCCTATGGCCGCATCCGTTCCATGGACCAGGCATAACTGCAGGAAAGGATAAAGCCTGTAAATCCTGCGGCGTACAAAACAAGGTGTCTTAAGCGTGCTTAAGACACCTTGCATATGCATGATGCAGCAAAGCCTGATGGCAGACTGCACAAGATTTCCTATAAAGACACAATCACCTTTGCCTTGGCACATTCCGGCAGCTCCTGCTCGTCCTTTGATATGCTTAACATAAACTTCACATTATATTTTTCACTGATAATATCCAGTTTTTCAATCGCATGCTGTATCTGGTCATCCTGAAGCCCTGCAATTGTGACAAAGCTGTCTAAATACATTTCCTGCAAATCGTGGTCCTGTGATACAATCCCGCAGATAAACCCTAAAAATTCGTCACAGTTTGAAACCGGAAAATCCGTAACGTTAATCAGACGGATTTTGTTGTTCAGCTCATACATATGCTTCTGGCTCTTGTCCAGATAGACCACGTTCCCCTGCGCGCTTTTCATAGATGTATTTGCCTTGTCCAGCAAATGTTTGGTTTTTCCCTTACCCTTTTTTCCGCATATTATTTCGACCATTATTCTCTCCTCCTGCATGTTGTTGACTGAGTCTTCTAGCGAATTGTCTGTCTAATAAAATTATTATAAAATACTTTTGCTTAAAATACAACTGGTATTTCGAAAATTGCTCAAGAAACGGAATGCATGGTTACAGCTTCAGCAGCTCCCCCATCAGCCCGTAAAGGCTGTCACTGCTGTCCGCTTTGAGCACAATCGAAATCACCGGCTCCCCGGCCGCATTATTGCTGTACAGCGCCAGGCAGTACCCAGCCGCATTTGTTGTCCCGGTCTTTCCGCCAATCACGTTTACGCCGTCCGGTGCCGTTGCTTCGCCGTTGAGAAACTTGTCCGTCGTCTCCCACTCCTGTACGACCAGCCCGCCATTGGCATTCGTATAAGAGGCCCGGTGTGTGTCTGTCTGGATAACCTTTGTAAACATTTCTTCTTTCAGTGCCGCATTCAAAAGCAGGTATAAATCATAGACACATGTATAATGATTATCATCATGAAGCCCGTGCGGATTGACAAAATTGGAATGGGTTGCGCCAAGCGCAGCGGCTTCCTCGTTCATCAGCTGCGCAAATGCTTCTGCGCTTCCGGAAATATGCTCGGCAATGGCAGAGGCTGCATCGTTGCCGCTTTCCAGCAGCAGGCCGTAAAGCAGCTCCAGCAGCGTCAGCCTGTCCCCGGCTTTCAGGCCGCAGACCGAGGAATCCCCTGCCTGGTTTGCGGCCTGCGCGCTTACCGTTACGATTTCTGACAGGTTTGCATGCCTGATTGCCACATATGCCGTCAGTATTTTGGTTGTGCTTGCTGGGTATAATTTTTTATATAGATTTTTAGAATATGGTACCGTTTTTTTGTTCAGATGAAAGACTCCGGCTGCCTCTGCGGTCTGCGCCCCCGGCACCTTGATGTCAGAGTCCGCATCCGCAGCAACGCACAGGCCGTCTGCAAAAAATGGAATGGAACCGTCCGTGTTATTTTCCCCGGCACTAGGCTGTGCGTAATGAATAGACGTCCCGTATACATCGTAAGGATGTTCCAGCTCATATGTTTTCTGGCCGCAGCTGCATAAAAACAGCATGGATGCAGCTGCAAGCACGGCCGCGCGTATTTTTTTGTTACCTGTACATTTCACGCCACTCTAAATCTCCTCTGTCTAACGATTTAATCAAAAGCTCCGCCGTGGCAAGGTTGGTTGCCAGCGGGATATTATAAGTATCGCACAGCTTTACGACATTGTTGACATCCGGCTCGTGTGATTTCGGCGTCATCGGGTCACGCAGGAATACAACTAAATCAATATCGTTTTGTTCAATCTGGGCACTCAGCTGCTGCGCCCCGCCCAGGTGCCCGGCCAGATATTTATGGATGGAAAGGTTTGCTACTTCCTCAATCAGGCGGCCGGTCGTGCCCGTTGCAAACAGTTTGTTTTTACATAAAATGCCACGGTATGCAATACAAAAATTCTGCATAAGTTTTTTCTTCGAGTCATGTGCGATTAATCCAATATTCATTCTGTGTATCACCCCGTATTCTAATATTTTTTTGGCTGTAAGCCCACATTCAGTACAATACCTATCCCTATATACAATGAAACTAAAGAGGTCAGCCCGTAGCTGACAAACGGAAGCGTCAGCCCCGTATTTGGCAGAAGGCCGGTTGTAACCGAAATATTCACAAAACTCTGAAAACCAATATGGGCAGCCATGCCACAGCAAATCAGCCGTCCGGATAAATCTTTTGCCTTCCTGCCAATCAGAATGCATTCCAGTGAAATGAGCATCAGCAGGACAATGACCGCTGCCGCTCCGACAAACCCGAGTTCTTCCCCGACTACGGAAAAAATAAAGTCGGTCTGCGGCTCCGAAATGAAATTTCCATTTTTTACCGAATCAAAATTATCGTTGTTAAGTCCCTTGCCCCAAAGCTGCCCAGAACCGATTGCCATAATGGAGTTCTGCTGCTGGTATGCAATATCCGGGTATTTCTGCGGATAACGCCATCCTAAAATCCGATTCAGCTGGTAGCCCTTGATAATCGTCTGATCCGGCTGCATAATCAGATACAGTACCACGATTGCCGCCGGTATGCACACAGCTGCCGCTCCTCCAATTATTTTATAACTTATTCCGGCAATAAACAAGAGGGTAATGAAAATTAATGTCGTTACAATTGTCGTAGACAGGTCGGACTGGACAACCAGCCCGAGCGGAATGGCAATCAGCACGCCTGTCACTGCCAGCGCCCGGAACGTATTAATCTGTTCCTGGTAGCGCATGAAAAAGTATGAAAAAAACAGGATAATGACAATTTTGGACAGCTCGGACGGCTGGAACTGGATTCCGGCAATTTCAATCCATCGGGTTGCACCATGCGAATCCTCGCCCATGACAATAACGGCTGCCAGCAGGGCGATATTTCCAAAGTACATCGGCCACGCCAGCTTCAGCAGAAAAGAATAGTCAAACAAAGACAGCACGAGCATGGCTGCAAGCCCGAGCGTCATGCCGAGAACCTGCCTGTCCTGTACCGCTTCCCGGGCACTTCCGATTACAAGGATGCCGATAACCGTCACGGAAATGACATAAAGGCATAATCGGAACCGGTAGTCTTTTATGGAATACATTTTAAACATATCATTACGCCTCCGGGTTTTCTCAAATAGTAAGTGCTGCCAGATTGCAGGAAGCCGTTTTCTGCTTACTGGTATTCCGGCTGGTGCTTGACGCAGACAATCGGAATATTCGCATACAGCGCGGGCACGCTTCCGTTATGCGTCTCGGAAACGGTGCGTGTAATCTGGATATCCAGGCCTTCGGTATCGATTTCCATATATTTGGTAATCACCTGGATAATATCATTTTTTATCATTTCCAGCATTTCAGCCGAGCAGTCTGTCCGGTCTGAAATCAAAAGCAGCTTTAAACGGTCCATTGCCACATCTTTGGAATTCCTTCGAAATATAAATCGCAAAAATCTCATCCAACCGCCTCCTATCGTCTGGCCAGGCCGCGGAACCGCTGGAACCATACTTTTTTCTGCCCAAGGTCCATAATCGGCAGCTGTTCGCCGTTAATCCGGCGGCTGATATTGTGATAGGCCTGTCCGGATAAGGAGTCAAGCCCGCATAACGGCTCTCCCTGGTTTGTGGATATGACAATGTTTTCATCATCCGGCACGGCACCAATCAGGGGTATCGGAAGTATTTCACAGACATCCTTTAAGGACATCATATCCCCGCGCTTTACCATGTCCATGCGCACGCGGTTGATTAACAGCTCCATCTGCGGCATGCCGGCATTTTTCAAAAG
>CAJTSV010000035.1:7883-17104 GCA_910579075.1 uncultured Eubacterium sp. | reverse complement strand
CCGATGATGCGGTCGGCATCACGGATGGCAGATACTTCCGGTGTCGTGACCACGATTGCCCGGTCAGCACCAGCAATCGCATTCTGAAATCCCTGCTCGATGCCCGCAGGACAGTCCAGAAGTATGTAATCAAAATCTTCCCTAAGGGCATCCGTCAGCTTTTTCATCTGCTGCGGCGTAACAGCCGTTTTATCACAGGTCTGTGCGGAAGGAATCAAAAACAGGGACGGGTGGCGCTTGTCTTTAATCAGTGCCTGTTTCAGACGGCAGCTTCCCTTGATGACATCGACAAGATTGTACACAATCCTGTTTTCCAGCCCCATGACCACATCCAGGTTTCTCAGGCCGATATCGGTATCTATCAGAACGGTTTTTTTGCCAAGCATCGCAAGGGCGCATCCGACATTTGCTGTCGTTGTGGTCTTGCCGACGCCGCCTTTTCCTGATGTAATTACAATCACTTCACACATACTATGAGTCCTCCTGATTTATGAAAATTGAAATAAATCTTTCGTACAAGGCTCCATAATGACATGTCCGTCCTGGACACGCGCTATCTGTGGTGAAAATGTTTCTTCCGGCTTCTTTTTTTTGAAAAGCCCTCCTATGTTTTTCTTATTTTTTCCTTCCTTTTCCTGCGGCATAAACAGGATGCTGCCTATCTGAAGCTGTCCTGTGTCTATAGATAAAGCTGCAATGCATGCAGCAGAATCACCGTCATAGGCTCCCGCGTGGGCAAAGCCGTCGAGTACCCCGAATACGATGATATTTCCCCCGGCCCGTACCTTTGCCCCTTTTGGGACGTTTCCGGTAATGACGACGCCGGTATCAAACCGCAGGTCGTCGCCGGGATTTAAGGAGCCGTAATGGAATACGGCATGGTTTGATACCTTTTCACGGATGATTGCTTCCGTATCGGCAAGCACGCAGGCTTCCCGTATTTCGCCCTGTTCCATTACGCACACAATCTGGATGGTGGAATGGCCTTCGATTGCTGCAATCAGCTCATACTCCTGTTCAAAGCTGAGTTCAGGGCCTTCAAACGAAATCCCGATTTTTGCATCTTTAAAAAACATTCCGGATTCCTGAAATTTATCAATTACTGCTTCGAGCAGCTGCGCAAATGCAAGCTTAGGATTCAGCACGAGGTGAATCCCGTATGACTTGCTTTTAATAACGACTGCCTGTGTCAAGTTCCTGCCTCCTTAATCTGTAAATCCGTTGGAAGTATTATTTACATTTTCTGCCTGCCCGTTCAGCAGGGTATCTGCATCTTCCAGCTTAAAATAATATTTTAAAATCTGGGCAGAAACGTCCGCAGCGTTATGGGAAGTATATCCATAGGCAATCTTGGTTGCAATGGATATTTCCGGCTTTTTAAACGGTGCATAGCCGACGAAAAGCGCATGATTACCCCTTGTCTTCACCTGCTGCGCCGTACCGGTCTTTCCTGCTGCCACAATCGGGAAATTTTGAAATTCCGGCGAGCCTGCAACAACCAGACGGTTTCCTTCCTGAATGGCGTCCCAGCTGCTGTCTGCGATATTGTCCATCTTGTTTTTGACAGCCGGATGGTATTCTTCGATGATATTTCCCTCATTATCGGTCAGCTGCTTTAACAGCGTGTAATCATAAACCGTTCCCCTGTTTGCAACGGCTGTCACATAGCGTGCCAGATGCACCGTTGCAAAGTTATGGTTGCTCTGCCCAATCGAAGCCATGACCGGGAACTTATCTGCGATTTCCGGTTCGTTTTCCGGTATTTCAATGCCGGTCTTATCTCCAAGGCCGTACTGCTTTGCATAATCCGTAATTTTGCGGATGCCGGTCGGGTCGCTGTACGTGTTTCCGACCAGGCTTAAATCATAGCCGACCTGGTAAAAGAAATAGTTGCAGGAAACGCGTATGGCGTTGGTCACGTCAATCATGCCATGGCGTGAACCCGGATAAATCCAGCATTCCGGCTCATTGTCCACGAGCTTGAATTTGCCAAGGCTGTTGATTTTTGTATTCGGCGTGATGATGCCCTCGGAAAGGCCTGCCGTTGCGGTTACCATTTTAAACGTAGAACCCGGTGCCGTGCGCTCCTGTGTCGCATGGTTATACATCGGCCTGGATTCATCGGTCTGCAGCCTTGCAAAATATTCCGCATCTACGGTGTTTGCCAGGCGGTTGTTATCATAGCCCGGATAAGATACGAGTGCTTTCAATTCCCCGGTATTGACATCCGTAATGACGCAGGATGCCGTGCACGGGTCTAAGGCAAGCTGCCCCGGCGTGATTTCCAGCTCCCGGATGCGTTCCTTGAGAAACGTAAATGCAGAGATGGTGCCGTTTTCTAACTGTGCCCTTTTTTCCGGATTGTTTTTAATCAGCTTCTGGTCGTATAAAATCAGGCATAACTGCGTGCCGCTTATCATATCCTGTTTTATCAGGTACTGGTAAATCTTCTTCTGGAATCCGTCATCATTTGTCAGCGACTCGATAATATATTCAATCAGGTCTGCATAGATTTCAGAGGAGTCTGAGTAATCTTCTTCCGTCTGGAAAATATGGTAGTCAATCCAGCCGGAGCTGATGCAGTAGTTTAAATATTCCTTTAAGCTGATGGTTTCATCCCTGGTCCAGGCGAGGTAAGTTTCATCGCTTTTATTAATTTTATTTTTGAGCAGTACTTCGTGTTCCGACAGCATATTTACAATATAGCTGTAATACGTCTGGTATTCCTCCGAGGCTGCGCAGTAAGCTTCCGGCATGGAGCCTGTGCACTGCTCCCGGATTCTGGAAAGCACGTTGTGAAAATGGCTCTGGTAAACGGCTTCCACGGCTTTTTCTGTTGCGGATGCCTTTTTATGCGTAAAATGCGAAATATCAATAACGCTGTTATTTATCAGCGCGCAGTAAACATCATAAATCGGTATCTTGATATCGGATGCATTACCGGTGGTATTGACATATTCGCGGATATTTTCAATTTGATTAAATAAAATGCCTGCAAGCTCCTGCTCGAGCAGGTGGTATACGGCCTTTTGCAGCTCTGCATCAATGGACAGGTATACGTTATTGCCGGCTGCAGGCTCTGTATAATCGGTCGTTTCGAGCTCTTTGCCGCGCACATCCACGAATACGGTTTCCCTGCCCTTTTTTCCCTGCAGCTTTTCATCCATAACCTGCTCAATGCCGGATTTTCCGATAATGTCGGTCAGGGCATAGGAATCATTTTTCGCGGAAAGCTCCTCATATTCGGATGTCGATATTTTTCCGGTATATCCGATAATGGAAGCAAAATAAATGCTGTCATTATATTTGCGGATGTAATCTTCTTCGATTTCCACGCCCTGCAGCTGCGCTTTGTTTTCTTTGATATACGCCATGGTCTTTTCGCTGACTCCGGCTGCAATGGTGGTGGAAATATATTTCTGGTAGCTGTTTTGTGCCAGCGCATAGCGGACGACCAGTATTTTATACTGCAGGTCTTTGGGATAAGTGCTTTTATCCAGGCCGTAGCGCGAGCCCAGATATTCGATAATCTGTTCTTCGGTCGCTTCGGATGTATCGTAGCCCCTGTTTTTGTCATAGCCCAAATCTTCAATTTTTGTCTTGCCGTAGACATCTGCGCGGAAACGCATCAGGCGCGTGCCTTCGGACTGGAACGCATATTTTCCGTTCTTTTTCAGGCGGATTTCAAAATCGTTGACATAAGTGTCCCCGTTTTCTTCCAGCACCTCGAGTATCTGTGCCAGTATGCCGTTTAATGCTTCATTGCGCTGCGTGTCTCCTGAATACGTGCCATTATCTTCAATCGTTACTTTATAAGTAAGCTCATTATAGGCAAGCACCTTGCCGCTGCAGTCTAAAATATTTCCGCGCGTCCCGTTCAGCGTGCGTTCTTTCCGGATGCGCAGGGTATAGTTTTCCTGATAAGACTGTCCGTTGATAATCTGCAGGGTAAACAGGCGGTGCAGCAGCACGCCGCCCATGGCAAAAATGATAATGGAAAGCACGAGCAGCCTGGAACGCAGGAAGCTTTTTAAAAAATCGCCGATGGAATCATATTCATACAAATTTTATGCCACTCCTTTTTTCAACAGCTTCCAGCTTCTGGTTGATTTTTAACAGAAGCGGGTACAGAAAAATCATAATCAGCACCGTATACACCAGTTCCGGCACAATGACATGCATCAGGTAATAATCCAGGTGGAACTGTCCACGGAACATAAATTTTAACACATATACGGCAATGTTGTAAACGATATCACTTACGCAGATTAACAGCATCGGCAGCTTGATATCATCCGGGAAAAAAAATTTGCGGAACATCCCGTTGCAGTAGCCGGCATACATAAATACCAGGGAGTAAAAGCCAAAAATAGTCCCGTAAAAGGCATCAAATACAAGCCCTGTCACAAATCCGATGTACATGCCTTCCTTTCTCCCGCGCATAAAGCCAAACGAGGAGACGACGACAATTAAAAGGTTCGGGGAAATAGAGGCTAATGCCAGCGCCTGAAACAGCGTAGTCTGCAATAAAAAACATACAAATATAATCAAAAATACGGTTAATTTTCTTCTCATGCCGGAGCATCTCCCATTGCCATTTAATTTTCGTCTTCCTGCACGGACTGCTTTTTATCCAGAATTACGAGTACGTTTTTAATATGTTCGAAATCTGCGGCCGGGGTAATCGTCCCGGATTTGGTCAGGTTGTTGGCATCGTTGCTGATTTCATTAATATGCCCGATTAAAAGGCCCGGCACATATTTGCTGCTCGTATTGGAAGTCACGACCTGGTCGCCCGCAGCGACCTTGTCCTTTTTATCGGTCAGGTTGGAAAACGGTATTACCTGCAGCTTTCCCATCATTTCCAGGTCGCCGTTGACAAAGCAGTTGTCCGAGGTGGAAAGCACCATTGCACTGACGCTGTTGCGGTCGTCGATAATCGAGCGTACATTTGCGTAATTCGGCCCGACGTTTGTGATAATTCCGACCAGCCCGCTTCCGGCTATGACGTTCATATCGACCTCAATGCCGTCGTTGTAGCCTTTGTCAATAATAAACGTATCAAACCAGTTGCCTGCGTCTTTTCCGATAATGCTGGCTCCGATTTTTTCATATTTATACTTTTCATCCAGCTCTAAAAGCCTGCGCATATCCTCGATATCATACTGCTCCATTTTATAAATATTGAGTTCATTTGTCAGCTCGTCTACCTGTGCCTGGAGTTCTTCATTGTGCTGCATGACATCTTTTAATTCCGTCAGGTTGTCCGCAAGGCTGCCGGCCCAGGAGCCGGCCTTATTAATCCCTTTCTGCATCGGGATAAAGACATAGCCGGCTGCGGTATTGAGCGGTGTAAACTGCACGTCAAACAGAAAGCTTGCAAACATCATGGCAACGCACAGTGCAGACAGGGTAAAAAGAATATATTTCGCCGGAATATGGAAACGCGCTTTTCTTCTTCTTCTCATGCCCGGTTCCCCTATTTATAAATACTGGATTTCAAGCTGTAGGCAAGGTGTTTGTATTCCTGGTCTGATACAATTTTAATCAGCCCCTGCGCAACGCTTTCTTCCGGGTTGTCACAGGAATTGACCTTAATATTCGTAATCTGCGAAAACAGCTCCCCGAGCCGTTCTATTTTTGAGCTCCCGCCGGTAATGTAAATGCCTGCATAAATAATGTCCTTTGCCAGCTCAGGCGGTGTTTTTTCCAGAATCAGCTTGATATTGGTACAGATATTTGTCAGGTGGTCGCGGATTGCTTCATAGACAATCGAAGCTGTAATCTCCATCTCAATCGGAAGGCCGCTGACGACATCCCTGCCCACAATTGTCATCTTATCTTCCCGCCCGTCCAGCGCGCAGCCAATCTGCTCTTTTAACGAACAGGCTGTCTTGCGTCCGATAACCAGGTTGTAATTTTTACGGATAAAGCTGATAATCGATTCATCCAGGCGGTTGCCGCCAAAGTGCAAAAGGTGGCTGATAACCAGCCCGCCCAGGGAGATAATGGAAATCTCGGTCGTATCAGCCCCGATATCCACCACCATGATTCCGGTCGGCTCGTTGACATTCAGGCCAAGCCCTACGGCATCTGCAATCGGCTTTTCGCATAAAAGCACGCTTCTTGGCTTTGCCTTGCTCTTATAAAAAATATCGGAAAACGCCTTTTTCTCCACCTCTGTAATGTCCGTCGGCACAGCGACGACAAATTCAGCGCCCCGGATTTTGCCCTTGGCATTTTTTTCCAGAAATTCGAACAGCATGGTCTGCATGTTGTTGTAATCTGCGATAACGCCGTTAATAATCGGAAACGTAACCTGAATCTGGTCCGGTGCCTTTTCGTACATCGCATATGCGTCATTGCCGTAGGAATACATCTGATTTTTATTGATAATGGCAATCGTATTTTTTTCATTTAAAATATTCCCATTGGCCTTGCAGTAAATTTTTAAATTGGCTGTGCCTAAATCCACGCCATAAACATTTGCTGACATAATCTTGTCTCCTATCAGGGAATCAAAGCAGTCCCTTTTCTCTAAAACTGTAATATTTGTTGTCACCGATGATGATGTGGTCAATCAGTTCCAGCTGAAGCATTTTCCCGCATTTCGCAATGCACCCTGTCACCTGCATGTCCGCCTGGCTTGGCTGCGGTTCCCCGCTCGGATGGTTATGCAGGATAATGACCGAAACAGCCTGCTTTTGCAAAGCGTGCATAAACAGCTCCCTTGGCGATACAACCGAAGCATCCGCGCTGCCAATTGTCAGGATGCGGTCACCCAGATAGCGTCCCCTGCTTCCAAGCATGCAGCAGATAAAATGCTCCTGCTTTTCATGGCGGAGCTTTTCCATGTAAAATTCTGCCACGGATGCCGGGTCATGAAAGCATACCTGCCGGATACGGACTGCCTTGGCAATCCGCCTGGATATTTCCGCAATGCAGACAAGCTGCACCGCTTTTGCCTTGCCGACGCCAGGCAGCTTCATCAGCTCCTGCAGGCTGTAATCGTACAGGTTGAGCAGGTTTTTATTTCCCCTGGAAAGAAAATCCTGTGCAAGCTCTACCGAAGTCATTCCCTTCGTCCCGGTTCTTATAAAGACGGCTAACAGTTCTGCATCCGACAGGGACTGGGGTCCCTGTGCCATGCATTTTTCATAGGGCTTCTCTGAATCCGGAAGCTCTTTCATGGTTAAGTGTCTGTGCATATTGTTTTTCTATCCCTTTTTGCACCCTTATCATCGGAAATATCCTATATAGTATCTAATCTTAACATATTCATCCAATATTAACAAGATTGCGCTCATAAAGTTTTTGTAAAGACATTAAAATTCCATATTTTGCATGATACCACGTAAGCCCGCCCTGGAAATAGACGTTGTACGGCTCTTTTAGCGGCCCGTCGGCACTCAGTTCAATGGAAGACCCCTGCACGAAGGCTCCTGCCGCCATAATGACCGGACTGTCGTAGCCGGGCATGTCCCATGGCTGCGGGGTCACAAAGCTGTCGACCGGGGCTGCGGCCTGTATGCCCTCACAAAACGCGCACAGCCGCTGTGGCGAGCCGAGCGTGACAGCCTGGATAATGTCATAGCGCGGCTGCGAAGCGTCCGGGTATACACGAAATCCAAGCGTTTCGTAGATATTTGCCGCAAAAATGGCACCTTTTAAGGCGGCAGCTGTCACAACCGGAGCCTGGAACAGCCCCTGGTAAAAGGACTGCATCACGCCTAAGGATGCGCCGACTTCTTTTCCAAGGCCGGGCGAGGTCAGCCGGCAGGCGGCATTTTCCACGCATTCCTTTGTGCCTGCCAGATAGCCGCCTGCCGGAGCCAGACCGCCGCCCGGATTTTTGATTAAAGACCCGACGGTAATATCTGCGCCATAGTCCGACGGTTCGTTTATTTCTACAAATTCCCCGTAGCAGTTATCCACCATGCAGATAATATCCGGGCGCATGCTTTTTACAAACGCCACAAGCTCCCCAATCTGGGAGACGGACAGCGTCGGCCTTGTCTGGTAGCCTTTGGAACGCTGCACTGTTACCATTTTAGTTTTGTCATTTATGGCGTTTTTCATTCCTTCATAATCAAAACTTCCGTCTTTTAACAGGTTTACCTGGCGGTAGGAAATGCCGTACTCAGCCAGAGAGCCTCTGGATGGACGGATGCCGATGACTTCTTCCAGGGTGTCGTAAGGCTTTCCGGATGCGGACAGCAGCTCGTCCCCCGGGCGCAGGTTTGAAAAAAGCGCCAGCGCCAGTGCATGTGTCCCGCAGGCAATCTGGGGCCGTACCAGCGCATCCTGGGTATGAAAGCAGTCTGCATAGACCTTTTCTAACGTATCACGCCCGTAATCATCATATCCATATCCGCTGCTTGTCTGAAAACAGGCAGCACTGACTTTGTTTTTGCGCATGGCCTGAAGCACCTTTAACTGGTTTATCTGCGCTGTTTCGTCAATCTGCGCAAAGCGCTCCCCAAGGCCCTGTGCAATGCGCTCCCCAAAGGAAAACACTGCTTCGCAGATTCCCATTTCCGCATAAATACCGGCTAGCCGGACTGATTCGCTCATTGTTTTTCCAGTATTCCTTTCTCTTTCAGTCTATCACTCATATAGGATAAAATTTTGTCGTTATCATAGGAAAACAAGTCCTTATTCAGCCAGATAACGTCTTTTTCGCGCCGGAACCAGGTCAGCTGGCGCTTGGCAAAATGCCTGGTATCGCGCTTGATAACCGATACGGCTTCTTCCAGGGTGCACATGCCGTCAAAATATGGAAACAGCTCCTTATAGCCAAGCCCCTGCATGGAAACCATGTCAGGCGTATATCCCATTGCTTTTAATTTCTGCACTTCCAAAACAAGCCCCTTTGCTATCATATCGTCCACACGCCTGTCAATGCGCTCATACAGGCGCGAACGCACGTCGTTTAAGACAAAATAGGCAAAGCAGTACGGGGACTGTTTTTTCCGCTCCCTTTCATTATGCTCAGATATTCGCGCTCCTGTCAACTGGTAAAATTCCAAAGCGCGGATAATCCGCTTTTTATTATTTGCATGAATCGCCGCCGCAGCGTCCGGGTCTGCTTCTTTTAACTGCTCATAAAGATACTGAACACCGTGTAAATCCGCCAGCTGTTCCAGCTTCCTGCGGCACTCGCCGTCTGCATTCTGCCCGGAAAAATCGATGTCGTATAAGACAGCCTGGATATAAAATCC
>CAJTSV010000035.1:0-7873 GCA_910579075.1 uncultured Eubacterium sp. | reverse complement strand
GCCTGCCAGTATCGGAATCTTCCCTGCCGCATAAATTTCCTGCATGCATGCTTCGGCGCGCTGCTTGAAGGTAACGACGTTAAATGCTTCGTCCGGCAGGAATTCATCGATAAGATAGTGCTTTATCCCCTGCATTTCATCTGGCATGATTTTGGCAGAGCCGATGTCCATATATTTGTAGGCCTGCATGGAATCGGCAGAAATAATGGAACCCTGCACCATTTTCGCCAGGGAAATGGAGAGTTCCGTCTTCCCTACGGCGGTGGGGCCTGTTAAGATAATTAATGGACAGTGCTGTTTTCCCGGAAGCGGTGGGGCCGGTTAATATGATAAGCGGTTTTTTTTGCTGTTTTTGTTCGGTTTGTTTTATCATTGTTACACAAGCTCCCTGTTTTTTTCGGCATGCTGTCCAATCAGCACCCGCTATACAATCCGCTTAAATTTCTTCTCAAGCTCCATTCTGGACATTGCGATAATTGTCGGCCGGCCATGCGGGCAGTGGTATGGATTTTCAAGTTCCAGCAAATCTGCCAGCAGCTGTTCTGCTTCCATCCGCGACAGTCTCTGCCTGCCTTTGACCGCTGCCTTGCAGGACATGGACGCAATTTTTTCCAGTATGATATCCGGCGTATGCCGTCCGGTGTCATGCGCAAGGCCGTCCAGCATTTCCAAAAACAGCTCTTTCTGGTTCAGGCTGTACAGGTTCGCCGGAACGGCGCAGATGGAATATTCCCTTCCGCCAAACGGGTTTACCTCAAATCCTGCTTTTTCAAACAATTCCCGGTACGTTTCAAACAGTTCCTGCTCCTGCGTGGTCATGGTAATAATCACAGGCGGGCTGATTTGCTGGGAAGTAAACTCGTGTTCTGCTAACTGTGCCATCATTTTTTCGTACAGTACTTTTTCATGGGCCGCATGCTGGTCGATAATAAATAACTCCTGCTCTGCCTGTACCAGCCAGTAGGTGTCAAACAGCTGTCCGATAATCGTATAGTTGCGCCGCTTTGCTTCTTTTATAAAATCAGCATGGTAATATTCCGGTTCGGCAATTGTCATCTGGGTACCGGATGGCTGGTTATCGACAGCCGCAGCACAGGAGTCCGGCTGCGGGCCTGTATTTTTGCCGGAATCAGCCTGCTGGCTGCCAGATATTTCCGATACTGGCTGCTGGTTTTCATTTACAGCTGTATCAGCTCCTGGCTGCTGGTTTTTATGAGTAACAGGCTGTAGAGACAGCATGTTTTTCCGGGCGGTGCCAGCAGCTTCTGGTTTTGGTACATATTTCTGCACATTACCGGAAAGATGCGTGTATTTGCGCTCATACGGGCTGTCTTTTGCGACTGCCTTTGCAATTGCTGCAAGACGGTTTGCTTCAAATGGTTCCGGCCTTCGTTCCAGCGGTTTTGCCGGTTTTTGTCCGCCAGACTTTTTGGCTGTTTCCTTATCGGCTGATACTTCCGGTATCAGGTCTTTTTGTTTTAAGGCATCTGAAATAAGCTCCGTCAGCTGCTCATATACCTTTTCGCTCTGCTGGAAGCGGATTTCCATTTTTGACGGATGGACGTTGACGTCAATCTGTTCACTGTCTATGGAAATCTGCAGCACGGTAAACGGGTACTGGTGCTTCATTAAAAACGGCTTATACGCATCTTCAATGCACCTGGTAATCAGCGGGCTTTTGATATAGCGCCCGTTAATAAAATATGTTTCAAAATTCCGGTTGCCCCTGCTGATAAACGGCTTGCCGATAAATCCGTTTACAGACAGCAGCTCTTTTTTTCCGCTGACCGCAAGCACCCCGCCGGCAATATCCCGTCCGAATATATGGTAAATAATGTCTTTTATCTGTGTGTTGCCACTGGTATGCAGCTTTGGCTGGTTATTGATAATGACCTGAAACGAAATATCCGGGTGCGACAGCGCCAGGCGTTCGGCAAGCGTGGAAATATACGCAGCTTCGGTCTGCGCGGATTTTAAAAATTTCTGACGGGCAGGCGTATTGTAAAACAGGTTCCGTACCAGAAATGTCGTGCCCTCAGGCGCTCCGATATCTTCGATGCTCTTTTCCTTCGAGCCTTCTATCACATACCTTGTCCCGGTCAGCTCTGAGGCGGTTTTTGTAATCAGCTCTACCTGCGCAACAGCCGCAATGCTCGATAAGGCTTCACCGCGAAAGCCGAGCGAGGATATTGTAAGCAGGTCTTCGATGCTGGTCAGCTTGCTTGTTGCATGACGCAGGAAGGCTGACGGAACCTGCGCTTTCGGAATGCCCTGCCCGTTGTCGGTAATGCGGATAAAGGAAGTGCCCCCATCCTTGATTTCGATGGTGATGGCCGTTGCTTTTGCATCCACCGCATTTTCTACAAGCTCCTTTACGACCGAAGAAGGCCGTTCAACCACTTCCCCGGCTGCGATTTTATCTATGGTCTGTTCATCCAATACCTGTATCTGCGGCATAGAATATCACCTTCCTTTTCAAGCCAGACGCCCGTTTTTTTATTGTTTTTCATGCCGGATATGCATGCCGCGATTTTCAGATGTGCCATCCTGCAGTTACCACCGGTTTTTCACCTTATTTTGCAGCTCATTCAGCTTGTTCATGGCTTCTAACGGCGTCATGGAGCTGATATCCACGCTGCGCAGTTCTTCTATAATATCGTCATCCTTTACCGTATCAAACAGCGAAATCTGTTCTAAATCCAGCGTATCGGGCTGTGCTTTCTTCTTTTTGTGCTGGGTGGCGGATTTTCTGACGGTCAGGTTTTTGGCAATCTCCGTAATGTCGTTTGCGCTCAGTTCCTCTACGATTTCTTTTGCCCGCTCAATCACGCTGTCTGGCACTCCTGCAAGCTTTGCGACCTGAATGCCGTAGCTTTTGTCTGCCCCGCCTTTTACTATTTTGCGTAAAAATACGATATCATCGCCTTTTTCCTTGACGGCGATGCAGTAATTGCTGACGTTGTCCAGCTTTCCTTCCAGCTCGGTCAGTTCATGGTAATGCGTGGCAAACAGCGTTTTCGCGCCGAGCAGCTTCGGATTGGAAATATGCTCCACAACGGCCCAGGCTATGCTTAACCCGTCAAAGGTGCTTGTTCCGCGCCCGATTTCATCCAGAATCAGAAGGCTTTTATCCGTAGCGCTGCGCAGGATATTTGCCACCTCGTTCATTTCGACCATAAAGGTGCTCTGCCCGCTGGCCAGATCGTCCGAAGCGCCGACCCTGGTAAAGACACGGTCTGCAATGCCGATATTGGCCGATTTGGCCGGGACAAAGCTGCCCATCTGCGCCATCATGACAATCAGGGCCGTCTGGCGCATATAGGTGGATTTTCCTGCCATATTCGGGCCGGTAATAATCGAAATGCGGCTCTTTTCATTGTCCAGGTAAGTATCATTTGTAATAAACATGTCGTGGCTTATCATTTTTTCAACTACCGGATGACGCCCTTCCTGAATGTCTATAACGCCGGATGTATTCAGGGAAGGCCTGCAGTAATGGTTTGTTTCTGCCACAGCGGCCAGCGATGCCAGCACGTCTAATACAGCGAGCGCTTTCGCAGTTTTCTGGATGCGCACGACCTGTCCGGCAATCTGGCTTCGTATTTCACAGAAATAATCGTATTCGAGCACGACAAGCTTATCCTGTGCGCCTAAAATCATATCTTCCAGTTCTTTTAACTCTGGTGTAATATAACGCTCTGCGTTGGCCAGTGTCTGCCTTCGCACATAGCGCTCCGGCACCAGGTTTTTATAAGAATTGGTGACTTCCAGATAATAGCCGAATACTTTATTATGCTTGATTTTTAAGTTTTTAATGCCGGTTTCGTCCCGTTCTTTTTTTTCGACGTCTGCCAGCCAGGTCTTGCCGTTTGTCCTTGCCTCGCGCAGCTTGTCGATGTCTTCCCGGAAGCCGTTTTTCAAAATGCCGCCTTCCCGTACCGAAACCGGAGCTTCTTCTTCGATTGAAGCATCAATCAGTTCATAGACATCTTCCAGGGAATCCATGTTTTCCCTTGTTTCCTGCAGCAGCGGACACTGGAAATCTTCCAGCAGCTTTTTTAACGGCGCTATCATTTTTATGGAATTGCGCAGTGCAATTAAGTCCCGCGGGTTTGCGGTCTGGTAAGTGACCCGTCCAATGAGCCGTTCAAGGTCATGAATCGGATGCAGGTATTCGCGGATTTCTTCCCGGTCAATGACCCGGCTGTTTAATTCCTCAATCGCATCATACCGGCGTTCGATTTCGCTGCATTCGATTAAAGGCTGTTCTACATAAGAGCGCAGCGTGCGTGCACCCATGGCGGTTTTCGTTTTATCCAGCACCCAGAGCAGCGAGCCGCGTTTCTGCTTTTCGCGCATCGTTTCCACAAGCTCCAGGTTCCGCCTTGTGGAGCTGTCGATAACCATAAACATGCCGGTTGTATATGGATGAATGGCAGATAAATGTTCCAGTGAGTTTTTCTGCGTTTCATACAGATATTTGAGCAGCGCGCCGGCTGCCGCAGCGCCGCATGGATAATCCTTTAAGCCGAGCCCCTCAAGGCTGTTCACCTTAAAATGCGCAAGCAGCGCAGCGGCAGCTGTTTCATCCGAAAAATACCATGCATCCAGGGAATAAATGCTGACGCCGAGCCGCCCGCGCAGGTCCTCAAGGTCTGTGCCGCTTATGTAAAATGCTTCGTTGCAGATAATTTCAGGGGGTGCAAATTTATTTACCTCGTCTAACAGCTTCTGCTCGGTCCGTTACATAATAATCGCCGGTTGTGACATCTGCAATGGACACGCCGTAGCGGCCATTCAGGTAAAGAATGGACATAATATAATTGTTTTTGGATTCATCCAGCGCCTGCAGGTTTGTATTGGTACCCGGCGTGACCACGCGGATGACTTCCCGGTGTACAATGCCCCTGGACTGCTTCGGGTCTTCTGCCTGTTCACAGATTGCAACCTTATACCCTTTTTCTACCAGCCTGTTCAGATAGCCTTCCACGGAATGATACGGAACACCGCACATCGGGGCGCGTTCCTCCAGCCCGCAGTTTTTCCCGGTCAGCGTCAGTTCCAGCTCCTTGGATGCCTTTAATGCGTCGTCAAAAAACATTTCATAAAAGTCACCCAGGCGGTAAAACAAAATGCAGTCCTTATACTGTTCCTTCATCTGCAGGTACTGCCGCATCATCGGGGTTGCGTCTGACATCATATCTGCCATTGTATTTTAAACCTCACTATTCTTTTCTTTTGGTTATGTCGGGAGTGATATCCATTTCACTCTATGAAGATAAATCAAAAGTATTATACCCTTCTCTGCAGGAATCGGCAAGGGAAAGTTTCTTTTTTGGCGAATTTTGACGAAATATGCCGGAGCATAAAACAACACCCTGCCTTCTGGCAGAGTGCTGCAGGTATATCCGTTCCAATTATTTTATCTCTAAAACCGCCACAGCGCCCCGATGGCCTCTGCCGCTTTCATCCCGTCCATAGCAGCCGACATGATGCCCCCGGCATACCCGGCTCCTTCCCCGCACGGGAAAATGCCGCGTACAGCACTCTGGAACTGTTCATCCCGCAGAATCCGCACCGGGGATGAGGTCCGGCTTTCGATTCCGGATAATATGGCATCCGGCCGGTTAAACCCGTGAATATAAGTGTCAAACCGTTCCATTCCGGCAATCAGTGCCTGGCCCAGTTCCTGCGGCAGCAGTGTATTTAAATCTGCAAAGGTGCTTTCTCCCTTTGTCTGGGAAGCGAAATCCCCATACCCGGACGATATGCGCCCTTCTTTATAATCCCCATACAGCTGCTGTACGATTTTCCCGTTTCCAAGCTTAAATGCCCGTTCTTCGAGCTCTCGCTGGAATGCAATGCCCGCAAGCGGGGAATCGCCAAACCGTGCATAATCCTGCGGCGTGACAGCAGCAATGACAGCGCTGTTCGCATTTTTTCCGTCACGCTTGTGATAGCTCATGCCGTTGATGGCAAGACGCCCTTCTTCCGATGAAGCATTTACCACATACCCGCCCGGGCACATGCAGAAGGAATAAACACCCCGCCCGTCCGGCATGGAAGCAGATACCTTATAAGAGGCTGCCGGCAGGTAACGCATATCCGCACCGTGGTATTGCAGCTCATTTATCATGCTCTGCGGATGCTCAATACGCAAACCGACCGCAAATGCTTTTGCCTGCATCGGCACCTGCTTTTGCAGCAGCATTTCATACGTGTCCCTTGCACTGTGCCCGATGGCGAGGATAAGCACGTCAGCCGGAATCTGCTGCCTGCCCATGGGAGATTCGACCGTAACAGAGCAGACCCTGTCATTTTTGACTTCAAAATCAGTCAGGCAGGTTTCAAAGTAAAAGGTACCGCCCAGCCGGATAATTTCTTCCCGCATGTTTTCCAGAATGCCGGTCAGCATGTCCGTACCGATATGCGGCTTATTCACATATAAAATGCTGCTGTCTGCCCCGAATCGGACAAACGTTTCCAGCACAAAGCGGTTTCTGCCCGACGGGTCTTTGACAAGCGTATTCAGCTTTCCGTCTGAGAAGGTACCGGCACCGCCTTCCCCGAACTGGACATTCGAGCCCGGATTTAAAATGCCGTCCTTCCAGAACTGCTCCACATCCTGCCGGCGTTCTTCTGCGGTTTTTCCGCGCTCGAGGATAACCGGATGGTAGCCATGCAGCGCCAAAAGGTATGCACAGAACATGCCGGCCGGGCCGCTTCCTGCGATAACCGGACGGTGGCGCAGGCTTGCAGTCCCGGTCTGGGAAAAATGGTATGGCTTGTCGTTAGTTAACATAATATTGTTATTGTGAATCTTTTCGACAAACTTTTTTTCTTTTTCCGGCCGCATGCCCAGATCAGCATCTGCTGTATAGACATAAACCGCTTCTTTTCCGCGCCTTGCGTCAATAGACTGCTTTTGTATTTCAAATGTAAATTCCCTGTCCTTTTTCAGGTTCAGTATTTTGCGTATTTTATGTTCGATATTATCCCTGCTGTGATTGAGGGGTACCCTTATCTGCTGAACTCGTATCATATGTCTGTATGCTCCTTCCTGCGGTATATCCGCTTGACCACGCCCACTGCAGGTTATATCCGCCGCACTTTGCATCGACGTCTATGATTTCCCCTGCAAAATAAAGCCCCCTTACCAGCCGGGATTCCATGCTCTGTGCGTGGATTTCCGTAACCGGAATGCCGCCTGAGACAGCCTGGGCAGAGTCAAAATTTCTGGTTCCTGTAATGGTAATCCTGCAGTCTTTCATCTGTCCTGCAAGACGAGATACCTGTTTGGTGCTGCACTCCCTGCAAATGCCGTCAAACGGAACGCCGCTTCGTTTCAGCAAAGCCGCAGCCAGCTTATCCGGTACAAATCCTTCGAGTGCATCCCTGCATTTTTTATGCCCGGTAAAAACGCCCTGAAACCGGCTGGTTATGTAATCTGCCAGCTGCTGCTGCGGGATATCCGGCTTGAAATCAAGGGAAACCTGTACCCGCCTTCCCTCGTCCAGCGCCCGGGCTGCAATGCGGCTGAACTGGAAAATCACAATGCCGGAAATGCCATAATCTGTTATCTGCAATTCTCCCCGCTCCGATGCTTTCTGCCTGCCGTCTATAAACAGCGATGCCCTGCAGTCTGTGCGGACGCCGGCCGGCAGCATATGGCCCGATTTTTCTGCAATCAGTGCTGTCAGTGCCGGCAGCGGCTTTTTGACCGTATGACCGAGCTGCTTTGCATAAATATACCCGCTTCCATCGCTTCCGGTCTTTTTCGCTGCCATTGCACCGGCAGCCAGAATGCAGGCGCGGCAGAATACAGGCTGTTTTTTTGTCTGTATTTCAAACAGGTTCCCGCTGCCGCATCCTT
>CAJTSV010000034.1 GCA_910579075.1 uncultured Eubacterium sp. | reverse complement strand
AGGCCGATTACGGAGCTGATAAAAGAAGGCTTTGAAAGTATCGGCTATGCGGTTGTGGATGATCTGAAGGAAGCCGTTGTCAATGCGAGCGATTACGGGGTAGCGCAGAACCGGAACCGGGTTGTAATTGTTGGCCTGGACCGCCAGGTATTTTCCGAGCCGGAACAGCAGCTGCGCCGTTTTTACCAGGAGCTGCTGCCGCAGTACCGGTGCAGGAAGAAAAAGACCGTCGCCCAGGCCATTGGCGACCTTCCAAAGTGCATGCCGCTGTTTGACGAGGAGAGCCATAAAAAGAAAATTTCGCATACCACGCCGGAATGCAGCATCAGCTGGCATATCCCAAGGTACAGCAACCTGCGCGATATGGACACGTTCCGCATTCTGGCAGAGGATATCGCTTCGGGTGCCAGGATTTATGACAGCAGGAAAATCAGCGAGCTGTATGAACGAAAAATCGGCTCCCGTTCCCCGATACACCGTTATCATGTGCTGGAGCCGGACGAGCCGGGCACGACGATTATTGCGCACTTATATAAAGACGGCAACCGTTTTATCCATTATGACCCGCAGCAGCAGCGCACGATTACCGTCCGGGAAGCCGCAAGGCTGCAGTCTTTTCCGGATGATTTTGAATTTGCCGGGAGCAGGGGAAATGCATACCAGATGATTGGAAATGCGGTTCCGCCGAAGCTTGCAAACGCAGTTGCAAAGGCAGTGTACAGCCTGCTGCAAAGCGCAGGATAGGAGACAGAGCATGTTTCATTATTTATTTACGAATGATTTGAGAATCCGCAACCTGGACGAGGCCCTGCATGATGCCGGGAAATGCTTTGCACAGGGCCGCGTGCCGAGTGCAGATACGGATAAAAATGCAAATAACAATATGAATACGCTTGGCTTTTATTTTAACCTGACAAAAGACAGCCAGTGTGCGTTAGACTGTGCAGACGGCAATATCCGGCGGGTCGTTTTGAATTTTATCAAAAAATTCCAGTTCCCAAATCCGAGGACAAAGGATTCCTTCCAGCTGGCCGTGGAAGACGGGATTACGATTGCGCCGATGCGGGTTATTTTACAGGTGCTGTACCTGCTGCATATGACGGGCCTGTCACAGGAAGCCTATCTGACCGTAGATGAAATTGCCCAGTTTATTTTTTTTAATCCGGATGCTGCCAAAAAAAGACAGCCGGATTTAGCCGGAATTGTAAGAAAAATCAAGGAATTTCGAAGAAGCGGCATGCGCACCGGGTTTTTATCGGATGATGACAGGGAAATGGAACAAAAAGGCTGTTACTGGAAGCAGTGCAAACGGCAGCTGCGGGAAATGGTGAAGGTGCTCTGCTGGTCTGGCTGTGTGCAGGAGACCCGCAAGGGCGTGATTGAAATTTACCACGAAGGGCTGACTCAGGAAAACAAGGCAGATTTGTTTGACATTCTGACCTTTACTGGCATGTGGACGCCAAAGGAATATTTCAGCCGCAGGGAGCAGGAAACCAGAAGCGTGGAATTCGAAGAATGGGAGAGGCTTTTTGGAATACAGCATGCCGGGGCAGGAAAAAGCACGGACAGCCAGGAAAGCCCGGAAGCGAAAGAAAGCCGCAGGCACAGGGAAAACCTGGAAGCCATCGAGCATATGAATTTTCAGGAAAATAAGCGTGCGTATCAAAGATATATGGATATTGAGCCGGAAAATCCACCGGGGGCGGTGTTCCGGGAAGGCGGGATGCAGCCGGATATGGCGTTTACCGGGGAGGCAGGAGGCCAGCTTTCCCTGCATATGGACAGGAATAATACAGACAAAAATAATACAGACAAAAATATAAATAAATCGCCGCTGCAGGAGCCGGTGTACCGCACAGGGCTTTTGGCGGAATTTGACCGGAACCGTATTGTATTCGGCGCGCCCGGCACCGGAAAAAGCTACCGGCTGAATCAGGATGCCCAGGCCCTGTTAAAGAATACCAGCGGAACGATGGAGCGGGTTACGTTTCATCCGGATTATTCGTATGCGCAGTTTGCAGGTACTTACAAGCCGGTATCGGACGGCGGCGCCATAGAGTACCGGTTTGTGCCGGGGCCTTTTATGCGTGTTTATGCGGATGCGCTCAAAAGCGGGCGTACAGACAGCCCGCAGCCGCATGTCCTGCTTGTGGAAGAAATTAACCGGGCGAGGGTTGCCGCGGTATTTGGGGATATTTTCCAGCTGCTGGACCGCGATGCCGGGCATGTGAGCGAATACCGGATTCAGGCGTCGGAAGATATCCGCCGCTTTCTGGCGGCAGAGCTGGGCGGGCAGCCGCAGGACTATCCGTGGCTGTGCCTTCCTGACAACCTGTTTATCTGGGCGACAATGAACAGCGCTGACCAGGGCGTTTTCCCGATGGACACGGCATTTAAGCGCCGGTGGAGCTTTGAATATCTTGGCATAGATGAATCGCAGGAGCTGGCACAGGGCTATCGGATTCCGGCAGGCATGGGCCCGGGCCGCAGATATGTGAACTGGAACCGTCTGCGCAGGGGCATCAACCAGATTCTGGCACAGGAGTGCAGGGTAAACGAGGATAAGCTGTTAGGGCCGTTTTTTCTTTCGAAAAATATGCTGGAAGGGGCTCTTGCAAACGAAGACGCATTTGTGCGTGCCTTTGAGAGCAAGGTGCTGATGTACTTATTTGAAGATGTCATGAAAATGCGCCCGGGAAATATTTTTAAAGGGCATAAAGGGCTGATGATTTTTTCTGAAATCTGCAGGGCGTATGAAGATCAGGGCGAAGGCATTTTCGGGCTGGATTTTTCACAGGAAGAACAGATGCCTTATAAGGAAGGGATATGATGTCAAAAGGCTATTTCCGGGAGCAGAAGCATTACCGGCTGCATGAAATTGCCCGGGAGCTTGGGATTGCAGTGAAGGAAGCGCAGCAGCTGGCCGGAACTTTAAAAAGATACGGAATCGTAAAGACCGTCCGCGAAACCCAGCCTGAATACGGGGATTTACCGGCCCGCGATATTGTCCTGATGGATGACGCACAGCCGCAGGACGGCATGGAATACCTGTTTGACTTTGTCGGCGTGGCGCTTGTGGAAGAAACAGCCTTTTACTGTTATCCGAAGTATATCGCTTCCGAAAAAAAGCCGGTCAGGCAGTTAAAGCAGGTGATGCGTGTCCTGAAAAAGTATCAGGAAAAAGAACAGCGGCTTTTTTTGCAGGGCAGCGGCGGCACAAAGCAGTGGAACAGCCTTGCAGCAGCGCTCTGGTTCCTGGAAGATTATTTTCAGTATGGATTGTATGCGAATCAGCAGGAAATGCTCGAATGCAATGGAGAAGGCGAGATTTTATGGGATAAAACGATTCATGAAATGCCGGTGCTGATTCAGGACAGCCGGCCGTATTATATGCAGCTTTATACCAGAAAATCTGTGGAGAATGAAATGGATTATTTCGGCCGCCTGCATGCCTGCATTCTGACCCGCTGTACGACGCGGCTGGAACAGTCCGGCATTCTGGAATTGTTTGACCTGCCAGGGGCAGAGCTGTCACGGGAACGGCTGGAAAGCTTTGGAGATACGGATGCGGTTTTATACCGCCTGGAACAGGAGCTGCAGGTGCAGTATGTGACAAGAAAACAGGAGCTGTTGAAATCGATATATGCGTATCTGGAACAGGAACAGGCCGGGGAGCGGGAACAGGATTTTTGTTTTTATGGCACAGGCTGCTTTTATGACGTCTGGGAAAAGGTCTGTGCATACTGCTTCGGAAATGTGCTGCATAAGAAATTAAAAGAGCTTCCGGGCGGGGCAGCAGGTGCTTTTGCGGAAAGAAAAGAAGAAAAACTGATACAGATGATTGAGCGGCCGGTATGGCGGGAAAAAGCTTCGGGAATGGCCGATGGCACGGCTGATACGCTGCGGCCGGATATGGTGTGTATTTATCCGCATGGCACGGATGGGGAATACTGCTTTGGCATTTATGATGCCAAGTATTACTGCGTGGATTTTAAGGGAAAAGAGGACGGCTGCAGGGTAACCGGGCAGCCGGGCATCGGGGATGTGACAAAGCAGTACCTGTATGAGCTGGCGTATGCGGATTTTATGGCGGCACAGGGCTATGCGTATGTCCAGAACCTGTTTCTGTGCCCGGCAGAGGAAGCGCAGCCGGAGTATGGCTCGGTAAAGCTGGAGATGATGCACCGGCTGGGCAGCGGGCTGGGGGAGATTGCAGCTGTCAGGCTGTGCGCTGCGCAGATGTATGCGCGTTACCTCGCGGACGAGCAGATTGCAAATCCGCTGGATTTTCTTCCTGATACGGCCAGAAGGCGCATCCATGAAAAGGAAGGGGTGTTTGCATGGACACACTGACGCCGGAGCAGCGGCATAAAAATATGCAGAATATCAAATGCAAAGATACCAGGATAGAAGTGCTTCTGCGCAAAGCGCTCTGGAACAAAGGCATTAAATACCGCAAAAACTGCCGGGACCTGCCCGGGAAACCGGATATTGTCATTACCAGATATAAAATCGCGATTTTCTGCGACGGGGAATTTTTTCACGGGAAAGACTGGGAAGTACTCAGGCCAAGGCTGGAAAAAGGAAATAACAGTGAATACTGGATAAGCAAAATATCCAGGAACAGGGAACGGGACGACGAGGTCAATAAACAGCTGCTGTATCAGGGCTGGACGGTCATCCGGTTTTGGGGGAGTGATATTAAAAAGCATACCGAAGACTGCGTAAGGGTAGTCGAGGAGACCATTTTTGACTTAAAGATGGGCGGATATTGAATTATTAGAGCTGCCTCAGGCAAGCGTGCATTCCAGCTGGCGGTCAAATGGCTCCTGCTCCACATGCATCTGGTTATATTCTTCTGCATCGGTACATCCCATTGCCTCATAAAATGCCTGGCTTTCTATGGCAGAATGCGAGGATATGTATAATTTCCCGGCCCCTTTTTCCTTCGCCCACTGCTTTGCCGCTGCAAATAAAACGCGGCCTATTCCGGTGCCTCTCATATCGGCCGAAACGTGGATGCAGGAAAGGTCGAGGTACTGGTTCCTGCTTCCAAAAAATGCAGCTTCCACGGATGTAAAGCCCTTCAGGGAACCATCCGCAAAGGCGGCATATAAAAAGCCGCCGGATTCTGCCGTATGCTTCAGGCATGCAAGCAGCGTTTCATAATCTTCCTCAGACCAGTCATCAATGAACGGGGCATCTTTGACAACCCAGCGGCCCTGCTCCCTGCGCATGCATCTGGTTACTGTCTGGCGGCGGATAAAGTCCTGAAACAGCGGGCGGGCCAGTTCCCCTGCGTGTAATGTCCTGTATGTAATCATGCCGAATTCCTCCCTGTATGTTAACATATCATAATGGGCATGCAAAGTCAATGCCTGCAATCTTGCAATCTTACAAAGGAGGAAACGCTGCATCTGCCGAATATAAGCCGCCATTCCATGCGCAAGACCTTTGCTGCCATGCATGGAAAAAGGGCACGCCGCCGGCGCTTTTGATGGATATTTTTAATCATTCTTCGTATACGCATACAAGAAGGTATCTGGGAATCGACCAGGATGACAGGGACGCGGTATTTTTAGAAGTGAAGCTTTAATATTCCGGAAACGGAACAGAGACGCTTTTTCTGCTGCTGTCAGCATATCGCATAGCAGAAAAGACGTCTCTGTCCGGGCATGTTCAGTCAGTGATTTGTGTTTTTCACATGATATAATATTTTATTTTTCAGAAAGTAAAAGCAAAGCTCGCCTGGAAGCATGGCAAGCTGCACGCTGATTTCCAGCATTCTGCGGTTCAGCCTGTGATACATAGCTGCCGGTTCCCATGCAATTCCTTCCAGATACTCCCGTTCCCTGGCGGTCAGCACAGACAGTGCCCCGCAGTCAGAAGCAAATGGGTATAAAACATAGGAATTTTCTTCGCTGTCGTTGTGGATGCAGTGCACCAGGCGTGAAAACAGGTGCTCCGCAGAAATATTATTCAAATGAATTTTTTTAAAGCAGGACTGTTCCACCGGCAGCGCTTCCAGCAGGATGCCGGTTTCTTTGAAATAATCTGTTACAGTATGCTGTACTTTTCGAAACGGAGTCGGATAACATAACTGCCGTGTAATCTGGGCAGTGGTAAAGCCGCTGTCTGCAAGATGCCGGATGGCCTTGCCGCTTGCTGCGTCGTACATAAAATCAGACAGGGCCTCCTGGAAATAACGTCCGTTTGGTTCCTTTTGTTCCCTGCGTCTATTCATAATCCGGCCTGCAGCTGTCAGCCTTCTGTCTGCAGGACAAACTGGCCAATCAGTTCATCCAGAATTACAGACTGCGCGGACAGCTCCTGGCTGGTAGCAGAGGCTTCTTCGGCAGTCGCCGCATTGCTCTGGATAACCTCTGAAATTTTGTTTACACCCATTTCAGCCTGGCGCATTGCTTCTGCCTGGTCTTCGACCATGATTTTCAGGCTCTTGGAGAAATTTGCAATCTGCTTGATGCCGTCTACGACAGACTCAATCGCGCCGGATGCCCGTTCCGCTGCCTGATTGCCCTGCTCTACCTCTTTAATAGAGCCTTCGATTAATTTTCTCGTATCAACTGCTGCTTTTGCACTCTGGTCTGCCAGTTCCCGTATCTGTGCGGCAACAACGGCAAAGCCGCGGCCGGATTCTCCTGCCCGGGCCGCTTCGATGGAAGCATTCAGGGACAGCAGGTTTGTCTGGGATGCAATGGACTCAATCTCTGAAATAATATCGCCAATCCGTGTGGAAGCTTCGTTAATCCGTTCCATGGCGGTCATCAGCGTGTCCATTTCTTCCCGGCTGTTATCTGCCTTGTTCGCATAGTACTGTGCCTGCTGGTAGGATTCATCGGCATTGTGTGCGCTTTTCTGCATGGTTTCGGTAATATCGCTGATGGTTGCATGCAGCTGCTGAACGGCACCGGCCTGTTCGGTTGCGCCTTCTGCAAGGGACTGTGATGCGGCTGCCACATCATTGGAGCCGGAATTTACCTGGCCGGAAGATTCTCCGATAGAGGTTAAGGTTTTAATCATCTGGCTTTTCAGTCCGCGCATGGATTCGTACATTTTTTTGAAATCGTTGGTATATTTATCATGAATCTGGGATGTAACTGTATAATTCCCTCTTGACATTTCACCCAGTATATCATCCATATCCTGGATAATGGCACCTAAATTATCTGACATATGAAGGACATGAATCCCCATTTCTTCTACTTCATCGCCTGTATTCGTTTCTGGAAACGGCGTAGTCAGGTCTCCGTTTGCAAAAGTCTCAATGCGCTGTCCAAGGGCGTTGAGCGGGCCGGCGATTCCCTTTGCTATTTTTCTGCCTATTTTCATTGAGAACATTAATGCTGCAGCGATGGTAACGATGATTAAAAGAACCAGAAGGACCGTGGCAACAGACAGCATTTTGGATATGCGGTTGCCTTCGCTTACTTTTACGTCTAAAAGTTCTTCCAGTTTTCCGTATATGCTGTTGTAAGCGGTGGATAATTCATTCATGGCCAGCTCCTGTGCCTGCTTGCACAGCTCCCGGTCGGTAGATGCACCGAGCGTCAAAATCTTATTATCCAGGACCCAGTAATCTTCCAGTTCTTCTAAAATGGCATTGTAAGTCACCATGCCGTCTTTTGATACTATGGTATGTTCTACTACCTTCATGGTTTCGTCAAAAATGGCCTTTGTATCGTCATGCTGTTTTACTACAGTCGTAATAGCTTCCTGTTCATCATATCCGATTGCTGCTCTCAGGGATGACCGGATATCCGCGAATTCAAACATGGCTTTGCCGATATCACCCTGCGCAAATCCAAAATTTGTCAGTGCATAGGAATACCGGTTCGATATGACTATGATGGCAGCCAGAGCAATGACTGCGGCTGCTGTCGCAATTGCAGATACTTTGAAAAAAGCCCTGATCAGCTTGTTTTCAATATTAACTTTTTTTAACATAACCTATGTTCTCCTCTCACCCTTATGTTCCTTTTTGTTCCAACGATATCAGACCGGCTGAATCATAGCTGGTATACTAAGTTGTGATTTATTTGATGTGTGTAAAATACCCCGCTATACCACTTCTCCTTTCAAAATCTTAATCTGAATCATGCCTTTTTTGATTTGAGTAACAGAACAAACATATCTGTATTTTAGCATAATGAGAAATATTTGCAATGGATTTTATCTATCTTTTACTATAAAATGAACAGTCCAGAAGTACTGAACTGTTGCATTTTATAGGGATTATGTGTTCGAATGACTTTGTGTATGGCATAACATATTATAAGATATTGTTATTCTTTAGTATTTTAT
Organism: uncultured Eubacterium sp.; assembly: GCA_910579075.1. Lineage (GTDB taxonomy): Bacteria > Bacillota > Clostridia > Lachnospirales > Lachnospiraceae > Eubacterium_J. Next base: position 25,370 of record CAJTSV010000034.1, on the reverse strand, counting down.
CCCAATCTGAATATTTTTGCAACTGTAAAGGGAAATATTGTTTACATTTCCAATTTTTGAGTTATTTTTTTATGGAATCTTTATATTTTTTGTGGATAATTCACAAAATTTGCATATTGTTACAATGATAAGCAGCGTTTTATTTTTTTTCCCGAATCTTTATTCTGCGCAGAAAAAATGAGCTGGCGTATTTGCCAGGCAGATGCGCAGGCCCTTATAAATCAAGGATTTGCGGGCTTTTTTTTAAATCCTTTGGCATAACAATATCTTATAAAATGTTGACGCACAGGTTTATCTGGCAATTCAAAACGCAGCCGGATTTTTATGCAGTTGTGGATATCTGCTAAAGATTCTCAAAGACTTCCCCCAAATTTTGTAAGTGCAGCATATAACAGTGCTCGCTGGCAGGCACCTTTTTGCAAAAAAAGGCGGCCGGCCCGTTTTTTTGCTGTGTTTCACAGGAATATCACAAAATATTAAGATTTTTGCAAGAAATACATGATAACATAGGAAGGCAGATGCTGTATAATAGCATAAAAGGAAGGGGGATAAAACAATGCAGCGAATACTGATGATAGGGATTGATGCTGCTGCCGGGGCAGTTATCTTTATCCCGTTATTTGCGCTTTCCGGGAGCTGGCTTTTAAAACAGAGAAACCGTTCGGGAAAAATCATGTATATGCTGTTTGCCGTCTATCTGGCGGCTGTTTTTTCTGCGACGGGGATTCCATGGTACCGGAATGTGATTGTGACCGATATGGGAGTCAGCTGGATTCCGTTTGCGGATTTTTTAAACAGTCCGGTGCAGTACATTAAAAACAGCGTTTTGAATGTGGTTTTGTTTGTTCCGGCTGGTATATTCCTGCCCCTTTTATGGAAAGAATTCCAAAGGCTGCGCAATACCGCTGTGTTCGGGCTGGTGCTGTCTCTGGGAATCGAAATTCTGCAGCTGTTTACGTTCCGCCTTACTGATGTGGACGACCTTATAATGAATACGGCCGGAAGCATGCTTGGATATCTGATTGCAAGGCAGCTGTTTTATGTGTTTGACGGAAAGCTGACCTCGGAAGGGGGAAACTGCAGGCTGGAACTGCCGGTGCTGACAGGCGTGGTATTTCTGACCTGTTTTACTCTCCAGCCTTATCTGGCAGGGTGTATCTGGGAATGGATGTATTGGCGTTGACTAATTTACAGAAAAAGGTTATAGTAATGGCAGGCTGGCATTTGCAAAACATAAATACAGCCCAGGCAATAAGTAAAGGAGGGAATCACTGTGAAGAAGAACAGAAGGCCAGGGTCGAAAGGCAATGTAAACATACCTGCAGCACCAGTGGTAAAAGCCATGGAGGTACCGGCTGCGGCGCCGTCAGAGGAAATGATACTTCAGTTTGGCGACCTTGAAGTGGCGGCAGCGGATATTTCTGAAAAAGCGAAACAGGACTACAAAAACAGTGAAAACGATGCGGAACTGAAAGATATCAGGATTTATGTAAAGCCGGAAGATAACAAGGCGTATTACGTTGTAAACGGCGAGTTTGAAGGCAATGTGGACCTGACATGATTCCGGAAGTTATATCATAGGAAATTACAGCGGATTTCCTATGATATATACTGGCGGGCAGAAAGCCTGCCGGCAGCACTGGCCTGGGTGCCGTTATCGCAGGCTGCCTGGAAGCATATGTCTGCCCGTGCGTAAATGATGATTTGCAGGCGGCTATGGTTCCTTAGGAATTTCCTGGACAGCCGCTACCTTCAAAAGCCCCTGCATATAAGCTGTTACAAGGTTTTTATCGCTGCGCGGCAGGCGGTGGAAATCAGCAAGCAGCTGCTGGTCGGAAACCGTCAGCTGTTTTGGCATGGTGCCGTCTTCGTCAAAAAATTCGGCAAGCGTGATGCCAAAGCCGTCACAAATCCGTATCAGTGTTGATACAGACGGGACATTGTTGCGGTGAAACGTATTGCTCAAAGTCGAATAGCTGATGTCCGATTCTTTGGCAAGCCGGTAAAGTGACCAGTTACGTTCTTCCCGAAGCTGTGTTACTCTCTTTAAAACATATTCTTCTCTCATTGTGTAGTCCCCATCTCCTCAAATGTATTATAAATTCTATTTTAGTAAATGGTAAAATATACTGACAGATGTTAATAAGTACTATAACGGTAAGACGTATATGGGTAGCAGGCAGCGAAAATATAAACATAGTGTAACTTAGTTGCCCGGGACAGGATATTTAATCTTCTGGAAATATGCGTTTTTTCAGATATTGCTGAAAATATTTGCAGTGCTGCGGCACAGGAGCGGGACTTTTGTGGTTACTGTTTACTCCTGAATCACTTTCTTACGGATATTGCAGTGAATGCCCCTGGGGCAGACCCTGCAAAGTCTGTGTGAACAGTAACCTTTTGGCTTAAGCAGACAGCGCCGGAAGCTTCTTTTCGTTGTAAAAGCCGCTCTGTTCTGCTATACTGGTATTTTGTAAGGCAGGCGGTGCATCTGTCCGGTGGATGCCGGTCGGGGCATTGCAAAATGATATAAAACAGAAGCTGTTTTCGAACGCAATATGAAAGAATTGGATATTGACTGGGCATCCGGGGAAATTGGGGAAATTCCGGTGCTGGCACATTATTATGTGAAAGGAAAAGATATTTTGTTTCCTGTCAGGATTTTTAATGGGGCTGTGCTGGATGATGAAACACAGGAGCATGCATTTGCAGAAGAAAAGCTGTTTGGAAGGGTATGCTTAAAGGATGTGCTGGGCAGCTGAAATTGTAAAATACAGGGGCTGCCGCATTATTGCAGCAGCCGCTTGATTTCTTCCCGGTAGGGCGGATTTTTCTTTTTTGCATCGTCCGGGTCCGGGATATAAGGGGTTTCGAGTATTTTTGGAATTTCCAGGAAATCCGGGTGATGGACAATCCGGTGCAGGGCTTCAAAGCCGATTCCGCCCTTTCCGATGTTTTCATGGCGGTCTTTGGACGCGCCGCAGGCATTTTTGCTGTCATTGATATGAAAGACGGCAATCTGGTCTTTGCCGATAACCTCGTCAAAATGGCCGATAACACCGTCGAAATCATGGACAATATCATATCCGGCATCGTGCGTATGGCAGGTATCGAAACAGACACGCAGCTTGTCATTGTGCACGACGCCGTCATAAATAGCAGCCAGTTCTTCAAAATTCCTGCCGATTTCCGTGCCTTTTCCAGCCATTGTCTCCAGCGCAATCAGGCACCTGGAATCTGCCGAAAGCACTTCGTTGAGTCCTTTGATAATCTGGGCTGTCCCGGCGTCTGTGCCGGCTCCGACATGCGCGCCGGGATGCAGAATCAGCATATTGCTGCCCATTGCAAGCGTGCGTTCGCATTCTGTTGCAAGAAATTCCACGGCCAGTTCAAAGGTTTCCGGCTTGACAGAGTTGCCGAGGTTGATAATATACGGCGCATGAACAACAAAGCTGTCAATGCCGTGTTCTTTCATATAGGCATGGGCCGCTTCAATATTTAATTCTGAAATTTCCCTGCGGCGCGTATTCTGCGGCGCTCCGGTGTAGACCATAAATGTATTCGCCCCATAAGAAGCAGCTTCTCTGGCGGAATTTAAAAACATGTCCTTTCCGCTCATTCCGACATGGGAACCGATTTTTATCATAATGGAAACCTCTTTTCTATATTTATTATCTGGATTATATAAGAATTTACTCCCACTGGCAAGAATCTTTTTTTTATGTTAGAATACCCATGGCAGAATAAAATATGACACAAAGGAGCAGATATGGCGAAAAAGAAAGAAAAACAGAAGCGCCAGTCTATGATGGCGCGGGTGAAAAAAGCACATCAAAAGCCCGGGGAGACAAAGGGCGGATATGGATTTGAGCTTGTCGGGGCTTTTTTCTGTGATTTTTTCTATTATGTATGGCAGGTATTGAAGTGGACGGTCCTGACCGGGCTGATTCTGACTGCGGTGGTATCGGTTGTCCTGTTTGTACGCTTTGGGGATGATTACCGTTCTTTTGCAAAGGAAGCGGATAAGATTGTGGCAGAAAGCAGGGCAGAAGATTTCCGCATGGACGAAATTACTTATATTTATGCAGCAGACGGCGGGCAGATAGCAGAGCTTTCTTCGGGCAATGGAAAATCCAGCTATCTGAAGTACAGCGAGATTCCAAAGCATGCAGCCCAGGCCTTTGTTGCAATCGAAGACCGCAGCTACTGGCGCAATATCGGCATTGATATCAAGGGAATTGTACGGGTAGCCATGGATTTCGTGCTGTCCAGGGGCGATAATATGGCAGGCGCCAGCACGATTACGCAGCAGCTTTCGCGGACGATTTACCTGACAAGGGAGCGTTCGGTTACCCGGAAAATCAAAGAAATGATGGTCGCTATCCGCCTGACGCGCAAGTACAGCAAGCAGGAAATCCTGGAATTTTATATTAATACAGCCTGCTTCAGCAACGGCATATACGGGCTGGAAGCGGCATCCAGGGCGTATTTTGCAAAAAACGCGTCGGAACTTTCGCTTTCGCAGCTGGCATACCTTTGCGCCATTCCAAACCGGCCGGAATATTTTAACCCATACCGCTATCCGGAGCGGGCTGTGGAGCGCAGGGACAAGATTTTAAAAGACATGCTGGAAGAAGGATATATTTCTAAAAGCGAATACCAGCAGGCCTGCAAGGAAAAAATAAAAATTCAAAAGCCGGAGCCGGAATTTTACAATTACGAGACGACGTATGCGGTTTACTGTGCGGCAGAATACCTGATGAAGCTGCATAATTTTGAGTTCCGCTATGAATTTTCGGACGAGGAAGATTATAAACAGTATCAGGAAGCCTATGAAGCAGCTTATAACCTGGAAAAGAAAAGCCTGTACGCAAACGGCTATACCGTGATGACAAGCCTGCAGCCGGATGTGCAGGCTTCGGTGCAGCAGGCACTCGATAATAACCTGGCGTTTGCCACGCAGACAAACCCAAAAACCGATGTGTATGAGCTGCAGGGGGCTGTTACGGTTCTTGATAATGCGACCGGGAAAACGATTGCTGTCGCAGGCGGGCGTTCGCAGGAAAACTTAAATAATGTCTACAGCTTAAACCGTGCGTTCCAAAGCTACCGCCAGCCGGGCAGCACATTCAAGCCGCTGGCAGTCTATACGCCGGCATTGATGTACGGGTATACGCCGGAAACTACGGTATATGATATTGATGTAAAAACAGCGCAGCAGCCGGGCGTGGATATTTCCAGCCTCAGCGGGACATCCATGTCCCTGCGCAATGCCGTTGAGCAGAGTAAAAACGGCGTGGCCTATTCGGTCTTTTATGATATCAAGCCGTCTTACGGGCTGGAATTTATTACAAACATGAAGTTTGACAAAATTGTGCCGCAGGATTATACGCTGTCTGCGGCGCTGGGCGGCCTGACCTACGGCGCTACCACGGTGCAGATGGCAAGCGGCTACTGTACGCTTGCAAACCAGGGCAGGTACCGCGATCCATCCTGTATTGTGTCGCTCAAGGATAAGGACGGCAGGGAATTATATAAGGAAGAAAAACCGCTGAAGGTGTATCATGAACGGGCGTGCTCGGTTATGCTTGATATTCTTAAGGGAGTCCTTACAAAAGGAACGGCAAAGAGCATGGGATGGAGCCAGGTGTCGGATATGCCGGCAGCCGGAAAGACGGGGACGACGAATGGAAGCAAGGACGGGTGGTTCTGCGGCGTGACACCGTATTATACGGCGGCGGTCTGGGTTGGGTATGATACGCCTAAGACACTGGACAGCTTGTATGGCGGGACTTATCCGGCGAGTGTGTGGAAGGATGTGATGCTGCATCTGAATGAAGGGAAGGGGGTTGTGGATTTCAATTAGTGAAAGTGGATTCCCGGACGCTGGCGGGGGATGCCTGCCCTGTCTGGGATGTTCCGTTCCAGAATATAAGAATCCCTAAGTATTCTGCGCCTGGGTTTTTGGTACCGCACGGACAGGCGGCCAGTTCGCCTTCGGCTAAAAGCCGCCTTCGGGCTGCGCCCCCTTTCTGTGTGGCAGAATGCTAAGGGATTCTGATATTCTTCCACAGTCACATCCCAGACAGGGCAGGCATTCCCCGCCAGCTGTTTCGTGGAAGCGGCTTTCATTTATATTGAAATGCACTGTGCGGTGCGGCATGCCGTGACGCAGCTGCGGGATTCCCATCCAGCGTCCGGGAATCCATTCCCTTCCCAAGCTCCCCTGGCTCAAAAGCCCCTTAGAAATCTTATATATTGCTTGCACATAATTTTATTTTGTGGCAAAATATAGAAACGACCCACCAGGGCGCGCCAGCGAGGGACATCTGCCGCGCCAGCGCCCTGAAAACGATAAAAATGGAGGAATGAAAAATGTATATCACATGCTTGGATTTAGAAGGCGTATTAGTACCTGAAATCTGGATTGCATTTGCCGAAGCGGCAGGCATTCCACAGCTGAAAAAGACGACAAGGGACGAACCGGACTATGACAGGCTGATGGAAGGACGGCTCCGCATTTTGAAAGAGCACGGCCTGGGATTAAAGGAAATCCAGAATACGATTGCGCAGATAGAGCCGCTTCCGGGTGCAAAGGAATTTCTGGATGAGCTGCGCTCCCTCACGCAGGTAATCATTATCAGCGACACCTTTGAGCAGTTTGCAAAGCCGCTGATGCAGAAGCTGGGCTGGCCGACGATTTTCTGCAATACACTGGAAACAGCGCCGGACGGTGAAATCACCGGCTACCGGATGCGTGTGGAAAAATCCAAATATGCTACGGTAAAGGCGCTGCAGTCGGTCGGATTTGAGACGATTGCCAGCGGTGACAGCTTTAACGACCTTGGGATGATACAGGCGAGCAAGGCAGGCTTTTTATTTAAGAGTACCGAACAGATTAAGGCAGACTATCCGCAGTTTCCGGCGTTTGAGGAATATGGGCAGCTGCTGGAAGCAATAAAAAATGCCATGAAGGAGTAAGGTGCTATCGGAACGGAAAACCGGAAATCTGTAAGTACCGAATCAGAAGGACTGCGATTGGGAAAGGATGTGAATGTGATTGCTGAAAACACTGGCTTCTTATATTAAGGAATTTCGAAAAGATTCCCTGATGACTCCGGTTTATATGATACTGGAAGTCGTTATGGAAATGATGATACCGCTTTTTATGGCTTCCATTATTGACGACGGTGTGGAACTTGGAAATATCAGGCACATTTATGTCATGGGGCTTTGGATGATTGTTACGGCACTGATTGGCCTGTGGGCAGGCGTGATGGGCGGCAAGTACGGGGCACGGGCTTCGGCCGGGTTTGCCAGAAACCTGCGCGAAGGGATGTTTGTCAAAATCCAGGACTATTCGTTTGAAAACATTGATAAATTTTCCACAGCCGGGCTGGTAACGAGGCTGACAACAGATGTCACAAACCTGCAGAATGCATACCAGATGACACTGCGCATGTGCGTCCGCGCGCCGTTTTCGCTGATTACTGCAATGGTGATGTCGTTTTTTATTTCTGCAAAGCTGGCCTTCGTATATCTGGCAGCGGTAATTCTGCTGGGCGGGTTTCTGGCGCTTATTACCGTAAATGCCTATAAATATTTCAGCGAGGTATTTGAAAAATACGATGACTTAAATGCGAGCGTGCAGGAGAATGTTTCAGCTATCCGCGTTGTCAAGGCGTATGTCCGCGAAGACTACGAGATAAGCAAGTTCCACAAGGCATGCGGAAATCTGTACGCGATGTTTATCAAGGCTGAAAACATTGTGGCTTATAATGCCCCGGCCATGATGCTTACGGTATTCAGCTGTGTGCTTGGCATCAGCTGGCTGGGCGCGAAGGTCATTGTGAATTCTGGCGGGACGGAGCTTCAGGTAGGCGACCTGACGAGCCTTCTTGCGTACTGCATGAATATTCTGATGAGCCTGATGATGCTTTCCATGGCTTTTGTCATGATTACCATGAGCTCGGCCAGCGCAAAGCGTATTGCGGAAGTGTTAAGCGAAAAGAGCACGCTGACAAACCCGGAGAAACCGGTGTATAAGGTGGCAGACGGCAGCATACAGTTTGAACATGTCGATTTTTCCTATTCAGGAAAGACAGCAGACACACAGGCAGGAATGACGGGGAAAGCTGTTGCAGGAAGCGTGCCGCAGATGGAAGCGGCTGAAGGCGGCGTGCCGGTAACGGCAGCTGCTTCTGGCGGACAGGAAGGTGCCGGACTTGTTTTATCGGATATTCATCTGAGCATTCATGCAGGCGAAACGATAGGGATTATCGGCGGCACCGGAAGTTCAAAATCCAGCATGGTGAACCTGATAAGCCGCCTGTATGATGTTACGAACGGTACCGTAAAAGTCGGCGGCAGGGACGTCCGGGAATATGACCTGGAAACGCTGCGTAATGAGGTGGCTGTTGTCCTGCAGAAAAATGTGCTGTTTTCCGGCACGATTTATGACAATCTGCGCTGGGGAGATTTACAGGCCAGTGAAGAAGAATGCAAAAGGGCCTGTAGGCTGGCCTGCGCAGATGAATTTATCGAAGCCATGCCAAAAGGGTATGATACTTATATTGAGCAGGGCGGTACCAACGTATCTGGCGGACAGAAGCAGCGGCTGTGCATCGCAAGGGCACTGCTGAAAAAACCGAAAATACTCATTTTGGATGATTCCACAAGTGCGGTTGATACCGCAACCGATGCAAAAATCCGCAGGGCGTTTGCCGAGGAGATACCGGGCACGACCAAGCTGATTATTGCACAGCGTGTATCTTCGGTGCAGAATGCAGACCGCATTATCGTACTTGACCATGGGAAGGTTCATGGATTTGGCACGCATGAGGAGCTGCTGAAAGGGAATGATATTTACCGTGAGGTATACGAGTCACAGACCGGAGGCGGCGGGGATTTCGACGAACATGGAGGTGACAGTTAATGGCATGGAAGAATCAGCAGGTACAGCAGGAAGGACAGGAGAATAAGGGGAAGGCAGGTAACGGGCCTGAAGATAAGACGGCTCCGGATGCGGCAGCTGCAGGAAAGCCAGGACATGGGACGCGGCCGCGCGTAAAAAATCCTGGAAAAATTGTCCGCCGGCTGCTGGCCTATGTGCTGAAGGATTATGCGCTGGGCGTGGCTGTTGTGCTGGGGTGCCTGATTTATACGGCATTTGCGACCGTGCAGGGGACGCTGTTTATGGAGGAGCTGATTGACGGATATATCCAGCCGCTGTTAGAAAGCGAATCACCGGATTTTAGCAGCCTGGCGCGTGCTATCGGGCGGGTTGCATTTTTCTACGGGCTGGGCGTGGTTTCCAGCTATGCACAGGTAAAAATCATGATTTATATCAGCCAGGGTGCACTGCGGAACCTGCGCAATGAGCTGTTTGCCCATATGGAGAAGCTGCCGGTTTCGTATTTTGATTCGCATGCACACGGGGATATCATGTCGGTATATACCAATGATATTGATGCGCTGCGCCAGATGATAAGCCAGAGCATCCCGCAGCTGTTTTCCAGCGTGATTACGATTATCAGCGTGCTGGGCAGCATGATTTACCTGAGCATTCCGCTGACCGGGGTCACGCTTCTTATGGTAGCGCTGATGCTGTTTTTGACCAAACGGCTGGCGGGATTAAGCGGAAAATATTTTATGGCGCAGCAGCAGGATATCGGCAGGGTCAATGGCTATATTGAGGAAATGATGGAAGGACAGAAGGTTGTCAAAGTGTTCTGCCATGAAGAAACCTCGATAAAGGATTTCAAAGCCTTAAATGACCAGCTGTTTGAAAGCGCTTACCAGGCGAACCGGTTTGCCAATATCCTGATGCCGGTCAATGCACAGCTTGGAAATGTCAGCTATGTATGCTGTGCCATTGTGGGCGGCATTCTGGCACTGAACGGCATTGGCGGATTTACGGTCGGAAAGCTGGCGAGCTTTTTATCTTTTAATAAGAATTTTAACCAGCCAATCAGCCAGGTAAGCATGCAGCTGAATGCCGTGGTTATGGCGGGCGCAGAACGCGTGTTTCAGCTGCTGGACGAGCCGGTCGAGATGGATGAGGGCTATGTTACGCTTGTAAATGCAAGAAAAGAAAACGGCGTGCTGACCGAAGCTGCACCGGGCGAACGCACCGGGCTGTGGGCATGGAAACACCCGCACCAGCGGGAAGGCACGGTAACCTATCAGGAGCTGACCGGGGATGTTGTATTTGATGATGTAGACTTTGGCTATGTGCCGGAAAAAATTGTGCTTCACAACGTAGACCTGTTTGCGACGCCGGGGCAGAAAATTGCGTTTGTCGGTTCGACCGGAGCCGGAAAGACGACGATTACCAACCTGATTAACCGTTTTTATGATATTCAGGACGGCAAAATCCGTTATGACGGCATTAATATTAACAAAATCAAAAAAGACGACCTGAGGCATTCGCTTGGCATTGTGCTGCAGGACACCCATTTATTTACGGCAACGGTTATGGAAAATATCCGCTATGGCAAGCTGGATGCTACGGATGAAGAAGTCATTGCAGCCGCAAAGCTGGCAAATGCAGACGGGTTTATCCGCCATCTGCCGGACGGCTACCAGACGATGCTGACCGGGGACGGTGCAAACTTAAGCCAGGGCCAGCGCCAGCTTCTCGCGATTGCCCGGGCAGCGGTTGCCGACCCGCCGGTACTGATTCTGGATGAAGCGACCAGCTCGATTGATACCCGGACGGAAAAAATCGTGCAGGACGGCATGGATAAGCTGATGCGCGGAAGAACCACGTTCGTGATTGCACACCGCCTGTCAACGGTACGCAACAGTGACTGCATTATCGTACTGGAACACGGACGCGTCATAGAGCGCGGCAATCATGAAAAGCTGATGGAAGAACGCGGGAAATATTACCAGCTGTATACCGGCAGTGCCGTGTCAGCGTAGCAGCAGGAACAGGCAGTATCATATCAGCATAACAGCAGGCAGCATATCATCTCGGCAGGCGCTGAAGCAGCCGGGATGGTAAAGGTTAGAAAGGAGTGAGGCTGAATGTCTATGGAAGCCTATGAGGCGGCGAATAAACAGGCACAGAAAGCGTTCCGTGCAGCACTGAATAAGGGGGAATATCCTTATCTGAGCGCACTGGATGACTTTCTTCCTTATGAAAAAACGGCTGGTGAGAAATACATCGGCCTGATAGAAATCCCGCTCAATCTTGTGGCGGGCACGAAAACGGCAGGCAGGCAGAATTCGTTTGCCAGTAATTTTATGCCGCTTTTAAGCCAGGAAACCGAGTTTGCCTTTAAATGGGCAGATTTATACGAAGCGCAGCTGGATGAAGGCATCCGCGACCCGATTGTGGCATATGAATACATGCACCGCTTTTATATTATGGAAGGAAATAAGCGGGTCAGCGTGCTGAAAAGCCTGAAAGCAGTCAAAATAAGCGCGAAGGTAACAAGGATTATCCCGAAAAAAACAGAGGAGCTGGAAAATAAAATTTACTATGAATTTATGGAATTTTATGAGGATGCAGAAATTTATGACATCTGGTTTTCCAAGGAAGGCTCCTATGCAAAGCTGAGTGCATATTATGGCTATCAGAAGGGACAGAAATGGACAAAGGAGAGCAGGTCTGCCCTGCGCAGCGAATTTCTGGCGTTTCGTAAAATTTATAAAGCAAAAGGCGGGGATAAGGTCAGCATTACGTCCGGGGATGCGTTCCTGGCTTATATTGATATTTTCCCGGCGTGGCAGCTCCAGACGGCAAGCGAGGAAGAAATCCGCAAAAACCTGACAAAAATGTGGGATGAATTTCTGACGCTGGCGCAGAGCAAGTCCATGAAGATTGTGTTAGAGCCGCATCAGAAGGAAAAGTCCACCGGCGGGCGGCTGCTCAACCGCCTGCTTGCAAACGAGACGTCGAAACAGTTAAAAATTGCATTTATTTTTGAAAAATCCGTATTGAATTCTGCCTGGAATTATACGCACGAGATGGGACGGATGCATATTGAGCAGGTATTTGGCAGCCGCATTAAGACTTCGATTTATGAGCACGCGGAATTTACCAACAATTCCGAGGATATTATCGAAGCAGCGATTGAAGACGGGAACCAGATTATCTTTACCGTGGCGGCACAGCTTGCGAACGCGAGTGTCAAGGCAGCGCTGAAATATCCGGATGTCAAAATACTGAACTGCTCGACGAATTCTAAATATCAGGCTATCCGCACGTATTACTGCCGGATGTATGAAAGCAAGTTCCTGCTTGGGATTATTGCCGGGGCACTGTCGGAAACAAACGATATCGGCTATATGGCAGATTATCCGATTTACAGCACGATAGCCAATATCAACGCGTTTTCGCTTGGCGCGCAGATGGTCAATCCGCGCATCCGGGTACATCTTCGCTGGAATTCCCTGAAAGAAGAACTGCAGCAGGACTGGCCGGAATGCGTGCACCTGATTTCAGACCGGGACGGAATTAACCCGGAGCACCCGACCAGAAAGTACGGGCTTTACCGCAGGCTGGCCGGTGACGGTGCCGAAAATATTGCAGTGTCTATCTGCCACTGGGGTAAATTTTATGAGCTGATTATCCGCAGCATTATGGAGCATACCTGGAAAGGGGAAGGCGGAAAAAACAAAAACCGTGCACTGAATTACTGGTGGGGCATATCCTCGGGCGTGCTGGAAATCGTCTGCTCACAGAAGCTGCCGGAAGGCACAAAGATGCTGATTGACACGCTGACCGAAAATATCCGGCGGGGGGAATTCAGTCCGTTCCATTTTGCATGGACGAAACAGGACGGTTCGCTGACCAATGAGGCAAACCGCAGCCTGGAACCGGAAGACATTTTTCAGATGAATTATCTGGCGGGCAATGTAGAGGGAGAGATTCCACAGCTGGACAGCCTGAAAGAAAACGCAAGGCAGCTTGTCCGCCTGCAGGGGGGAGTTTCATGAAAATACTGCTGCTGGCCGATGTAGAGTGCAAGGCTCTGTGGGATTTTTACCGGAAAGAGGAGCTGGAAGGAATCGACCTGATTCTTTCCAGCGGTGATTTGAACGCAGAGTACCTGTCGTTCCTGGCAACAATGAAATCGGTTCCGGTGCTTTATGTGCACGGAAACCACGATGCAAAATACAGTACACGGGCACCGGAAGGATGCATCTGTGTGGATGATATGATTTATAATTATAAGGGGCTGCGCATACTCGGGCTTGGCGGCTCCATGCGCTATAAAAGTGATGCCTGGCAGTTTACAGAAGAAGAAATGCGCAAACGGGTACGCAGGATGCGTTTCCCAATCTGGCGCAGCAGGGGATTTGATATCCTGTTAGCCCACGCACCGGCGAAGGGGCTCAATGACGGGGAAGATTTGCCGCATCATGGATTTGATGTATTTAATGAACTGATGGATAAATATAAACCCGGGTATTTTATCCATGGCCATGTACATATGAACTATGGCAGAAACCATGTGCGGGAGGATGCTTACGGGAGCACGCGGGTTATTAATGCATTTGAACGGTATGTGATAGAAATCCCGGATAAATAATTTTGGAAAAGAAAATAACGGCATGCGGTGTGGTTTCCGGGCAGGAGCGGTACGCCGCATGGCTTTTTTATAAAATAAAAAATTTTTTCCCTTTTTTTGTAACCATTTCCTGTTTTGAACTGTACTGTTAATGAAAGGGCCTTTCGATATCAAACAAACTTTAAGTGAGGGATCACTCATGAAACAGGCAGTCAGTGAACTAATGAAACGTTACCGTGACAATCTGTTTGCCGTTGCGTTTAACGTATGCAAAAATGCAGCAGATGCAGACGACATTGTACAGGAAACGTTTATTCAGTATTATGCAGCAAAAAAAGAGTTTGACAGTGAACAGCATATCCGTGCGTGGCTGATACGGGTAGCGGTGAACCGGGCAAAGAATGTAAACCGTTCTTTCTGGCGGCAGCATAAAGTGCCGCTGGAAGAATATATGGAATCGCTTGTGTTCGAGACGCCGCAGGACAGTGCGTTATTTGAAACGGTGATGAAGCTGCCGGAAAAATACCGCATTGTCATACACCTGTACTACTTTGAGGACTATTCGGTACACGAAATCGCAGGAATACTCAGGCTGACCGAAAGCAATGTAAAAATCAGGCTGTCACGGGGCCGGGCGCTGCTCAGGCAGACATTAAAGGAGGGCTGGGAAGATGACGAATAAGGAAAAATACAAACAGGCGTTTTCTGTCCTGCATGCCTCTGGAAATGATTCTTTGGAGGGAATGGAAATGGAAAAGAAAAAAAGTGCATATCTTATGAAAAAAACAATGGCAGCGTGTGCGGCTGTGGCCATTGTGCTGGGCAGCATGACCGTTGCTTATGCCGCAGACCTTGGCGGCATTCAGCAAAAGATAACCGGATGGCTGCGGGGCGAGGAAAAAGAACTAAGTGTCCGGGACATCGGTGACTACAGCTACTCGTATACCTATACAGACGAGGACGGCGAGGCACAGGGATTCAGTGGCGGCGGTGTCGAAATTGATGATGACGGCAATGAAACCCCGATGTCGGCAGAGCACGTCTTAGAAGCTATTGCATCCCATGAGGTTGAAAAGGATGACGACGGCAGGGTGTGGCTGTATGACTATGACAAAAAAGTGGAACTTACGGATTTGCTGAAAAAAGACGGAACCTGTAAAGTGGCAGTAAAGCGTGAGGGCGGTACCGACTATTTTACCATTAAAGATAATGGGGACGGAGAATATGAAATGCAGTTTCAGGGGGAAGAACCGGAAAATGCGGAGGAATTTCTGATGATGGAATAACAGGTTAAATGGAATCGCAGGGAATGATGGAATAACAGGGTGTGGCTGCAGGAAGGATTGTGCCTGCAGCCTGTTTTTTATTTTTAAACAGCATTTTTTAGCAGATTCATATCCAGCCTTTTTTTATACACTTTTTATAATCTTTTTTAAATTGTCCAGAGTAAATAACATTTAACATCCTTATTTCTCCAGGCTGGCCCATAACTTATTAAGGTCGTTAAATTTTTGGCAGTCACCGGTTCTTTTCATTTCATCAACTTCTAAAAATGCTTTGACAGTATCTTCATTCGGTTCTTCTTCTCCAACAGTTACGCCTTGTAAATAAGCTATTACATAGTCTAATTTGTAATCTGGAACAGTATCTAATAACTGACGTGCTATCACTCGTTCGCTCATTTTATGTTCCTCACTTTCTTATATAATTTGCGGTTACTTTTTATTTCTTTTCATGGGTTCATCTATAGCACGATTCGTGAAACTACGGATATGTTCTTTCTTTCAATAGCGGGAAAGGTTTCATATAATTATAAACGAAAAATCGATTCACGTAAATAATATATGCAAAAAATCTATATCACGTAAATATATATGTCAGTATTGTTTACATGCAGTATTATTCATTCAGAAATTAAATATCAAAGCAAATCACATATAAATCATACCTGTGAGGCATAATGCGGCACATGATTTTAACAGGCATTTCCTGAGATTTAACCGCTGGGGCGATATATCTGAAACATCTCATATTTTCCGTATAATTTCACAAAAACAGCAGATACTGGCAGGGAAGGTATTTGTTGTACCTGTTAAATTCAATCAGCAAAAGGAATGCGATTACATGAATCAAAACCAGAACGCGCAAATGCGTGAAAAAAAGAAAATTCCAAGGCAGGCACAGGTAAACCAGATGGACAGGCAGACGACGGCTGGGAAGGTGCATCCGGTATCTGTCCATGTAAAGGAAAATAAAACGCTGCTGGAACATATGCTTGGGAACAGTACCGATATCAAAATGCGCGAGATGGTGCTTGGAAAAGACCGGGTGCACTGTCTTGCTGCGTATATCGAAATTACAGCCGGGTCGCTGGCTTTTGAAAATTCCCTGATAGGGCGGCTGTTAAACGACCTGTCCGGCCTTGGGGCAGAGCAGATTTACGAATCGCTTGCATCAAACGGCCAGGGGCTTTGCGACGTGACGCCGTTTGCCTGTATCGAAGATGCCGTGCAGTTTGGCATGCTGACCGGCGATGTTATTTTATTTATTGACGGCTTTGCCAGTGCGCTGAAAATCCCGGATAAAGGATATCCGAATATGGGCGTGACCAAGCCGGATTCGGAAAAGGTGCTGCGCGGCTCACAGGAAGGGTTTGCGGATTCGGTCAAGGTCAATACGGCGCTTATCCGCAAGCGCATCCGTTCTTCGAAGGTACGCGTTAAGGAAGTACGGGCCGGGCTGTATTCACATACGAATATTGACCTTGTATATATGGAAGGGCTTGTCTATCCGGGGCTTTTGGAAGAAATTGAAAGGCGGCTGGATGCGTTTACCATTGACAGCGTGATGGACAGCGGCATTATTGAACAGCTGGCGGAGGAAGCATGGTATTCGCCGTTTCCGCAGTTCCAGACGACGCAGCGGCCGGACCGTGCCGCAATTGCGGTTATGGAAGGGCGTGTCGTGCTGCTGTGCGACAATTCCCCGACGGCGCTGATTCTTCCGACGGATTACAATGCCCTGTTAAAGACAAGCGATGATTATTACAACCGCTTTGAAATCGCTTCTCTGGAGCGGTTTATCCGGTATGCGGCATCTATTATGGCGCTGATGCTGCCGGGGCTTTACCTTGCCGTGACCAATTTTCATACCCAGATACTGCCGACCTCGCTGCTGCTGTCGTTTGCTGCGGCCAGGCAGTGAGTTCCGTTTCCGGCGGTTGTGGAAGTACTTTTGATGGAGCTGTCGTTTGAGCTGCTGCGGGAAGCAGGCGTGCGGCTGCCGGGAGCGATGGGAAATACGATAGGCATCGTAGGCGGGCTGATTATCGGGCAGGCAGCTGTGGATGCGAATCTGGTCAGCCCGATTGTTGTGATAGTGGTCGCATTGACGGCGCTCAGCTCGTTTGCGATACCCGACGAGGAGCTGGCAACTTCATTTCGGATATTAAAGTTTTACATGATTGGGATGTCCGCCTGGCTTGGCTTATTCGGGTTTCTGGCGTCTGCGTTCAGCATCCTGCTGCATCTTGGCAGGCTGACAAGCTTTGGCATTCCATACCTGATGCCGTATGTGGGCGCAGAATTAAATGATTATCAGGATGAACGGGACAGCGTGCTGCGTTATCCGCTGGCCATGATGACAAGGCGTCCGGTCTATGCAAGGCGCAGCCAGCGCGTCAGGCTGACGTTCGGGACGAAAAAGAATCAAGGGAAGGAACGGTAGAGGTGTTTTCCAGAAATGACAAAATATCATCACGGCAGATAAAACGGCTGCTTATTTTTGACCTGTTTGGTGCCAGTTCCCTGCTGCTTCCGGCGCAGCTTGCAAAATCAGGAAATGGAAGCGGGCTGTGGTGCATTCTGGCGGGAATGGTTATGGCGGGGCTTTATTTATGGCTGCTGCTGGCCTGCTGTTCCCAGGCATCTTCGGATTATCTGGGGTATTTAAAAGAAAGCTGGGGCGGCTTCTTATCACGTGTTTTTTATTTCTGCTATGCGCTGGCAGGCATTTTTACCTGTGCCTGGACGGCGAAGCTGCTGGCAGAATTAATGTGCGCGACACTGCTCGAAACGAAGGAGTTTGGGGCAGCGCTGTTCGTTATTCTGCTGCTTGCGCTGTACGGGGGCACGGCCGGGCTGGAAGCAAGGGCGCGGGTGTACGAAATCCTGTTCTGGCTGCTGGTCATTCCGTTTGTCATTATGCTGCTGCTGTGTGTCCGCCAGGTACAGGTAATTCAGTGGTTTCCCTTGAGTGTGGAAAATCACGGTGTCGGCTGGGCGCAGTTTTGCAACGGGGCCTGGCAGTGCTTTGCGGCGTTTCTGCCGCTGACGTTTCTGCTGTTTTTAATTCCGCATGTGCAGGATGGCAGGAAGGCCGGGCGTGCGGCCTGCAGTGCAGCAGTCATAAGCGGCGTGTCGCTGGCCGTAATATACCTGATACTGCTTGGGATTTTTGGCAGCGGTGCCCTGGCACGCGAAGCTTATCCGGCAGTCACTCTGATGGGCATGGTGAAAATACCGGGTGATTTTGTAAAAAGGCTGGATGCGGTTATGGTCGGCGTATGGTTTTTTACGCTGTATGCACTGATAGGAAGCGGCCTGTATTATGGCGTAAATGCCCTTCGCATGTCAGCTGTAAAATCTGGCGGATGCAGCAGCCAGAACAGGAGCCAGAAGCAGAAACGCGTCCAGAAATGGTGGTTTTTTGTGATTACAGCAGCTGTATACGGGATTGCGTATGGGCTTCATATCTGGCCCCAGGCCGAGGAAGTATTGCGGGAAAGCTTTTATGTGGCAGGAATTCCGTTTCTGGTGCTGGTGCCGGTCGGCTCGCTGTTCCTGCACCGGGTGCGCGGGCTGTAAAGCTGGCAGCCGGGATTATTATGCCGGATGATTGTTCTGAAAAGGAGTTTATAGCATGTTCAAGCATTTTGTATTCAAAACAGGCATATGTATATTTCTGGGTGTTTCTGCGTCTGGCTTCAGCGGCTGTGGCGGAACGGAGCTGGAGAATAAGAGTTTTCCGCTGGCGGTGCTGATTTCAGAACAGGACGGGCAGTACAAATCCTGCTATCTGTCCCAGCAGCTGTCCGAGGTCGCCAATGAGCGTGCGGACGGCGGCAATATGACAGCAGAAAGCGCATCAGGCAGCACGTATTATGAGACACACAAAACTTTTGAAAAAAATAACCGCAGCCAGCTGGACACCTCGCATACAAAAGCTGTCATTTTCCAGAAGGAATTTCTGACAGGCGGCACGCTGGAAACCTTTCTGGAAACGGTGCGCAGGGAAAATACGTATGCAAGGAATACGCTCGTATACCTGTCCGACAGCAGCATGGAAAAGCTGGAAAAATTAAACAGCTCGCTGGAGGTTCCGCTTGGCAGTTATCTGGAGCAGATGACGGAAAATGAAAAAGAAATCAAAGAGCAGGCAGCAGTCACGCTGGGCACCCTGCTGAATGAACAGGCAAATGCCAGCCGGACGCTTCTTGTGCCGGTAATTCAGGAAAAAAGGGGTACTCCCCAAATCCATGCCTATGAGGTGTTACAGAATTTTAAGCCGAAGGGCCGGATTGGACTGGACGAAGCACAGATATATTACCTGCTGGCGGGCCAGCTGTCACAGATGGATATCTATTTAAACAGGAAGGAACAGCTGCGTCTTATCAATATGAAATGCAGGAGAAACTTTGTCATGTCCGATGGAAAAGTGACTGAGCAGATTGTGCTGACTGCACAGGCGGAGCATGTAACAGGAACCGCATCCCGCAGCGCAGCGGAACGGACGGTGAAAGAACGGATAGAACGCATCTGCCGCGCGGGCATGGAACAGGGAATCGACTTATCCGACAGCGCCAGATACCTGCCGCTGCATGCACCGGATGTGTACCGCGTGTATGGCAGGCAGGCGGAAAGATACCGGGAGAATCTGGAATTTGATGTGCTTGTGCAGATACGGATGATTTCCCGTCAATAGGGTATGTAAAAGGACATCTCATCTTGGCGGTGTCCTTTTTTGCTGCACAGGCTCTTGCAAATCCCCGCAAAAAAAGCTAAAATATACCTGACCATATACATTTCCACGCAGTCCAAAAGGAGCAGACTATGACGAAGGACATACTTTTAAAAATCAGCGGGCTGCAGTTTTCTGCAGACAATGACGACCCAAACGAACCGGAACCGGTGGAAATCATAGCCCCGGGGGAGTATTATTATAAAAATGGAAAGCATTACATTCTGTACGACGAGGTAATGGAAGGCTTTGACGGCGTAACCAAAAATGTACTGAAGCTGCAGGACGGCCTGCTGGAAATCACGCGGCGCGGCAGCTCCAATGTACATATGGTGTTTGAAAAGGATAAAAGGAACATGACATACTATACGACGCCTTATGGCAGCATGATGATGGGCATTGATGCCCGCAGTGTTTCGATTGAAGAATCCGAAGCCGAAATTCATGCGCAGGTCGAATACGGGCTGGATGTCAATTATGAGCATCTGGCAGACTGCATGATTGATCTGTATGTGCAGTCCAGGGAACGCAAAGCGTTCAGCCTGTAGTCCCGTTTTCTATCATGCGGTAACCGACGCCGGTTTCGGTAAAAATATACTGCGGCTCGCCCGGATTTTTTTCGAGCTTGCGGCGGATGTTTGCCATATTGACCGCAGGATTTTGTTGCTGCTGTCCGTATAAGGGCCCCAGACATTCTGCATAATGGCGCTGTAAGTCAGTACTTTGCCGGAATGCTGTGCCAGGTATGTGACAATCTTATATTCGACAGGTGTCAGGTGCAGCTGGCTGCCGGATAACAGGACAAGGTGCTTTTCAAAATCAATGACCAGCTCCAGCGCTTCATACGGCCTGCTGCATAAAGAGCCGCCGGTATGCATCCGGCTGCTGTGGCGCAGGGAAGTGCGGATGCCAGAGTATCTGATAAAATTGAAAAAGCCGTCTGTAGAGCGCATTCGATGATAAACTGCCCGGCAGGCTTCATTTCGGCACCGGTATGGCTGAATATTTAGCTGTTAAAAGTTTTCTTCCCTGAATAGAAAAAGGGAGCTGCTGCACTATGAAAAAATAGATACATAATCATAGTAAAAAAGAATGATTCAAACAAACGATATCCTGTATCATTTATCTTAATGCGACAGCCCCCATTCTGAAAGTATTTTCATTTTTTAACGATACCGTTGTCAGATATGAGAATGCTGCTCAGGATGATTTCCATACTCAGTTATATATGTTTCAGCCAGCTTTTATCTTGACTGTAAAAAAAGAAGTTCTTTCTGGGCTGCTGCATCATTCGGGTATTGTTCCAGGTAACGGTTTACTTCATCCAGGGCACCCGGAAAATTTCCTGCATATTCCAGGGCGGCTATCCGGCCCGTCCATAAGGCCCGCTTGTTCAGAATGTTTTTGCAGCTAAGGCCCTGCTCAAACCAGGAAACGGCTTCCTCAAAATTCCCCTGCAGGAAAGCAATCTGCCCAAGCTCATATAACACTTTGGAATCGTTTGGATTATCCTGAAGGTAAGCTTCGTAATAGCTGCGGGCTTCTTCGCCTTTATCCTGCGCCTGGAACAGCCTTCCCAGATAAAGGTTTGCTGTCTGGTCTTTTAACTCAAGCGCATTGCCAAGCTCTGTCTCTGCCTTTTCGTAGTCACCGCTTAACAGATACAGCTTTCCGCGTGCCAGGCAGCTGGCTGCGTCATCGCCTTTTAATTCCAGGCCCTGTTTCAGATAGGAAGCTGCTTCGCCTGAAAGCCCGGCAGACATCAGCTGTTCATAGATTCCGGCACACATGGCGCCGCTGTCTTTTTTTGCTTTGCTGGCCTGTTCAAAATCACTGACCGCCTGTTTGTTTTTTCCGGTGCTGATATATGCGCATCCGCGCAGGTAATAGGCATCTGCGTTTTTTTCGTCGTATTCAATCAGGGCGGTATACGTGCGGATGGCATCCTGGGTCTTTCCGGCTTCTATCTGGGCGAAGGCTTTGTAAAAATTAATGTCTTCTTCCAGGTTTGATACAATGCCGGCACGCTCTCCAAGCGCTTTGTTAAATGCAAGAATGGCATTGTCATAATCGCCTTTGTCGATGTATTCCAGGCCGGTTTTGCGGCCGGCCAGTTCCTTGTTTACCTGTTTTGCATCTCCGCAGCCTGAGACTGCCGCTGCTGACAGCAGGACAGCAGCAATCACAGGCATGCAGATACGGAATAGACGTGTTTTCATGTTTATGATGCCCTCAGCAGATTATAGGTCGCAGTTGTTGACAGTTCTTGGAAATGGGACAACATCACGGATATTGGACATTCCGGTCAGATACATGACACAGCGTTCAAAGCCGAGCCCGAAGCCTGCATGCCTGGCAGAACCATATTTGCGCAAATCCAGATAAAATCCATAATCTTCCTCGTTCAGTCCAAGCTCCTGGATTCTGGCAAGCAGCTTTTCATAGTCATCTTCACGCTGGCTGCCGCCGATAATCTCGCCGATGCCCGGTACCAGGCAGTCCACGGCTGCAACCGTCTTTTCATCGTCGTTCAGCTTCATATAAAATGCCTTGATTTCCTTCGGATAATCGTATACAAATACCGGGCGCTTAAATACCTGCTCGGTCAGATAGCGTTCGTGTTCGGTCTGCAGGTCTGCGCCCCAGGACACTTTATAGTCAAATTTGCTGTTGTTTTTTTCCAGCAGGCGGATGGCTTCGGTATAAGATACCCTTGCAAAATCCGAATTCATAACATGCGTAAGCCGTTCTATCAGCCCTTTGTCCACAAACTGGTTTAAAAATGCCATTTCTTCCGGTGCGTGCTCAAGCACATACCGGATAATATATTTTAGCATGCTTTCTGCGAGCATCATATCGTCATCAAGGTCGGCAAAGGCGATTTCCGGCTCAATCATCCAGAATTCGGCTGCGTGCCTGGTCGTATTGGAATTTTCTGCGCGGAAGGTCGGGCCGAACGTATAAATATTTTTAAATGCCATGGCATACGTTTCGCCGTTGAGCTGTCCGCTGACAGTCAGGTTTGCTGCTTTTCCAAAAAAATCCTGAGTAAAATCAATGCTGCCGTCTTCGGTTTTCGGCGGGCTGTTTAAATCCAGGGTCGTTACCTGGAACATTTCCCCGGCACCTTCGCAGTCGCTTCCCGTAATAATCGGCGTATGCACATATACAAAATCGCGTTCCTGGAAAAACTGGTGTATGGCATAAGCAGTCAGCGAGCGCACGCGGAAGACAGCTTCAAACGTATTTGTCCTTGGCCTTAAATGCGTAATCGTTCTTAAAAACTCGAACGAGTGCCGTTTTTTCTGGAGCGGGTAATCGGATGAAGAAGCGCCCTCAATGTCTATTTTTTTTGCCTGGATTTCAAAAGGCTGCTTTGCATCCGGCGTTGCAATAAAGGTTCCTGTCACAATCAGTGCGGCACCTACGTTAATTTTTCCGATATCTTCAAAGTTTTCAAGGCCGTCTCCGTACACAATCTGTACCGGCTCGAAAAACGTGCCGTCATTGAGCATAAGAAACCCGAATGCCTTGGACTTGCGGTTGCTGCGCACCCATCCGCCAATGGTTACTTCCTTGTCCGCAAACTGTTTCTGGCTGCGGAATAAATCCCTGATATTTGTCAGCTGTTCCATGTTAGTGATTCCTTTCCTGATTTTTCGTTCTGAATTTCCTTCGTAATTGTCCGTAACGCCGGAAATTTATTTTTCATCTTCTTCTGGCGCCACGCCATAGGTAATCTTAGCATCTGCAACGACATTATCAAGTGCCCGGTTGCATACATAGACCTTGCGTTCATAGGCTTCGCCCGATTTTGCGGTCACGCCGTTTGACTGATAAAAATCCTCTGCTTTTTCAAAGCCGTAAGAGCCCATCTGCTGTTCCACAAATTCCTGGTAAGCGTCTTCGTCCAGCTTGATGCCTTCTTTTTCCACGATTGCTTCCAGAATAAGCTCGGTCTGCAGGTTGACCAGCATTTCGTCCTTGATTGTGGAGCGGAAATCGTCTTCCGACATTCCGTTATAGGATGCTGAGAGAAAATCGGACAGGGTCTGGCCGTCCTCGCAGTTGTTTTTGGTAAAAATGGTAATGTGGTCTGCAACCCTTGCTTCGAGAAGGTCGTCCGGCACGGTAACCTCACACGTTTTGAGCAGCTTGTCAATGACAGCCTGTCTGGTGTCGCGTTCTTTATCCTCGGCAGTCTGGTTTTGCAGATACGATTTGACGCCTTCTTTATATTCCTTTACGGTTTTGTAGCTTGTGTTATTCTGGATATATTCGTCGTTTAATTCGAATTCGGCATCCGGGTCTTCCACAACGATTTTATTTACGGTTACGGTAAATACAACATCTGCCCCTGCAAGGTCTGTGGTCGGGTAATTTTCCGGGAAGGTCAGGTTCAAATCCAGGGTCTGGCCGGTTTTTGCTCCAATCAGCCCGTCCTCAAAGCCGTCAATAAAACTATTGGAGCCAATGGTCAGGTTATATCCCTGTGCAGAGCCTCCTACAAAAGCTGCGCCGTCTTTTTTGCCTTCGTAGTCGATATTGACGGTATCGCCTTTTTCGACTTTTTTCTTTTTCGTGTCCTTATATACAGGCTGTGCATTGGCCTTGGCAGCATTGAGCGCATAATCCTCAATCTGTTCTTTTGTCACCTTGTATGTGTTTGCAAGCGATATTTTCATGCCGGAATAATTTCCCAGCTTTACGCATTTGCTGACATCATAAGAAACACTGTCTGCTTCTGCCTGTACATTATCTTCCTTTTTTCCATCCGTATTCTTATCATCCGTCTGCGTCTGCTGTGCACCGTCTTCCTGTTTTTCCTTGCCGCATGCGCCTGCAGAAACTGTCATGACTGCCGCAAGCAGAATTATAAATATCTTTTTCTTCATTGCATTCCAATCCCTTCTTTAAATATAATAAGATGTTCTTTCCTACCATACCACACAATTGTGAAAATTTAAAGTTTTTATTGCTTTATAATTAAAATAATGCTATACTTTTAGGCAGTTATGGAATGAAATGGAGGAAGAACGCATCATGAGTACGTGGCAGGTTGTTCTGATTGTCATTCTTGCAGTGCTGTTAATCGCCCTTGTGGTTCTTTATTTTCTGGGGAAAAAGCTCCAGAAGAAAAAAGACGAGTCAGACAGGCAGTTAGCTGCTGCGTCCCAGACAATCCCGATGCTGATAATTGACAAAAAGAAGATGAAGCTAAAGGAGGCCGGCCTCCCCGATATCGTATATGAACAGACACCAAAGCTTCTCCGCCGCCAGAAGGTTCCGATTGTAAAAGCAAAAGTCGGGCCGAAAATTCAGACCTTTATGTGTGACGAGGCTGCATTTGCGGAGATTCCGGTGAAAAAAGAGGTACGCGTGATTGTCAGCGGATTGTACATTACCGGTGTGAAGGGGCTTCGAAAGCCGCTGGAGAAACCGGAAAAACCAAAGAAAAAAAAGCTGCTGCAAAAGCTCCAGGAAAAAGCCGGAAGCATTCAGGCCGGACAGGGCGGGGCAAAGCAGGCTGCCGGGAAAAAGAAAAAATAGGACAGCGGGTGTCTGAAATACTTAATATAGGAGTTAGAAGCTGCGGGAATGCGGAGACGTGTTTCTGGCAGCTTTTTTTGTGTTTGGCTTCGGGGACGCTGGCGGAAGAAGACTGCCCTGTTTTGGATGTTCCGGTTCCGGAATATAAGAATCCCTAAGCATTCTGCATTTACGTGACTGGTACCGGACGGACGGGCGTTTTGTCCGCCTTCGGCTAAAACCCGCCCTTGGGCTGCGCCCCTGTCTTTGCGGCAGAATGCTAAGTGATTCTAATATTCC